>JAILMH010000043.1 GCA_024692715.1 Lachnospiraceae bacterium | reverse complement strand
AGAAGTGACGATGCGATAGAGAGCTACCTTGACTTTGTATCGGATCCCCGAAACCGGAATATTATCACCAAAGGGGCTCCTATCGAGGAGAAATTCACCAAGTTCTATGATCGCAAGATAAAAATGCAGATCATGGGGCTGGTACAGACCGATCCTACGGCAGAGTATGTAGAGACAAGGGCTATGACCCGGGAATTCCATCTTCATGTGGGACCGACGAATTCCGGAAAAACCTACGAAGCGATACAGCATCTCAAGGATGCACAAAAGGGAGTGTACCTCTCACCGCTCAGGCTTCTTGCCCTGGAGATATACGATACTCTGAACGAGGCGGGAACCCCCACTTCTATGAAGACCGGAGAGGAACATATAACGGTTGAGAACAGCAGAGTGCTTTCCCAGACTGTCGAGACGCTTAATCTTGATGAGGAATATGACATAGCTGTTATAGATGAGTGCCAGATGATCTCCGACCCCGAGAGAGGTGCGGCCTGGTCGAGGGCTATCCTTGGAGTAAAAGCAAAGGAAATATACCTTCTGTCAAGCGATAATGTTACGGAGCTTTTAACCGAGATAATCGACACTTGCGGCGATACGTATGACATTACCCATCATCAGAGAAAAACCGGACTGGAAGTAGAGGACGAACCTTTTATCCTGAGTGAGAGTAACCGTGTTACAAGAGACCAGATCCGCCCGGGGGACTGCTACATCCTTTTTTCAAAAAAGAGAGTGCTTGATCTTGCGGCAAGATTTGAACAGATGGGCGTAAAAGCCAGCGTAATATACGGAAAGCTCCCGCCCGAGACCCGTAAATCCGAAGTCAGAAGATTTGCCAACGGGGAAACCAAGATAGTAATCTCCACAGATGCGATCGGTATGGGTATCAATCTCCCGATCCACAGGATCATATTTGCCGAGAGCTGGAAGTTTGACGGGCAGACAAGAAGAGACTTAAAGCCCGACGAGATACTGCAGATAGCCGGCAGAGCCGGAAGATTCGGAAAATACGATATCGGATATGTTACGACCACTGATCCGGAATTCCTTCCCGTGTTGAAAAAGACAATAGGGAAGCCTCTTCCCCAGATACATTCCGCTATCCTCGGCTTCCCCAGAATGCTGGTTAATCTGGATGCTACTCTGAGTGAGATACTTACAGTGTGGTACAACATTCATCCGCAAAAGCCCTACGAAAAGATGAAGATCGACCGCATGCTTACACTGTACAGAACGCTAAAAGATCAGAGCCTTGATTTTGATCTCATATATGGAGACAGCGACAACAAAAAGGACATCATTTATGATATGATCTCCTGCCCCATAGACGAAGGAAACCCCAGAGTGCTTGATCAGTGGGTGCAGTACTGCCTCACCTATGCGGCGGATATTTCCCTTGAAAAGCCCTCATTTCCCAGAACGGGAAACAACGGACTTGAAAAGCTGGAAACATATTATAAACTGCTGGAACTCTATCATCTGTTTTCCGTCCACATGGGAAAGATAATGGACGAAGAGTGGCTGATGGAAGAAAAAAAGAATACCGAGCTTGAGATAGAAGACTACCTGAGCGGTAACAAGAATAAGTTCATCAAGAGATGCAAAGACTGTTCCAGACAGCTTCCGATGGGCTACGGCTATGAAAGATGTAAGGCCTGCAGAGCCGCGTTCGAAGCCGCCAGAATGATTCCCGGAGCAAAGTACGGAAAACAGCTTGCAGCCGCAAAGAACAGAAACGGACGAAAAAGATCGGACAGGTACAGATAGAATACAAATATAAACCGGAGGAAAAAAAGATGGCAGATTGGAAAAACACAAGCGAACTGAATTCGTTTAAAAAACTCGGAGAGGTTAAGCCCGTTGATCTCAAAACAGCTATGAGCGGAGAAAACGGGGCAAAGAGAGTAAAGGATTACAGCATTAAGATGGCAGCAGGACTCAGCTACAACTATGCTGCCAAAGCTGTTGATGAAAATGTGATCTCTGCGCTGAAGGAACTTGCCGATGAGGCAGATCTTGCGGGAAAATTTGAGGAATTGTACAACGGAGCGGTAATCAATACAGGTGAAAAGAGAATGGTCCTCCATCATCTTACCAGAGGCCAGCTTGGAAATAATATAAATGCAGACGGAGTGGACAAGAGAGAGTTTTATCTCGGAGAGCAGAAAAAGATCGCTGAATTCGCCAACAAAGTTCACAGTGGGGAAATTGTTAACGAAGCGGGCGAAAAGTTTACAACTGTAGTGCAGATCGGTATCGGAGGAAGCGACCTCGGTCCCCGCGCAATGTATCTTGCACTTGAGAACTGGGCAAAGAAAAACGGCTGCTTCAAGATGGAAGCAAAATTCATCAGCAACGTGGATCCCGATGATGCGGCAGCAGTGCTTGCATCGGTGGATGTTGCTCATTCAATGTTTATCCTTGTTTCAAAATCGGGAACGACTCTTGAGACTCTCACAAATGAATCCTTTGTAAAGGACGCCCTTAAAAAGGCGGGCCTTGATGCATCCAAGCATATGATCGCAGTTACAAGCGAGACCTCACCTCTTGCAAAGAGCTCCGATTATCTGCAGGCATTCTTTATGGACGACTATATCGGAGGCAGATTCTCCTCCACTTCCGGGGTGGGCGGTGCTATCCTTTCTCTTGCCTTCGGACCCGATGTATTCGCAAGATTCTTAAATGGTGCCGCAGAGGAAGATAAACTTGCCGCAAAGAAGGATATCATGGAGAACCCCGCAATGCTCGACGCACTTATAGGTGTGTATGAGAGAAATATCCTCGGCTATCCCGCAACGGCGGTGCTTCCTTACTCACAGGCGCTTTCGAGATTCCCTGCGCACCTTCAGCAGCTTGATATGGAATCCAACGGAAAGAGTGTGAACAGATTCGGTGAGCCGATAGACTATGTAACGGGACCGATCATTTTCGGTGAGCCCGGAACAAACGGACAGCATTCCTTCTACCAGCTCCTTCATCAGGGAACCGATATAATACCTCTTCAGTTCATCGGATTCAAGGAGAATCAGGCGGGAGTAGACGTAGATATTCAGGGCAGCACCAGCCAGAAGAAGCTCTGCGCAAATGTGGCAGCTCAGATTGTAGCGTTTGCATGCGGAAAAGACAACGAAAACCGCAACAAGAACTTCAAAGGCGGAAGACCTTCGAGCATAATCGTGGGAGATCAGCTTACTCCCGAAGCACTCGGAGCACTTCTTTCTCACTTTGAGAACAAGGTAATGTTCCAGGGATTTGTATGGAATATCAACAGCTTCGATCAGGAAGGTGTACAGCTTGGTAAGACTCTTGCCAAGAAGGTTCTTGCACATGAGACAGATGGTGCTCTTGCTGCATACAGTGCACTTCTCAATATCTGATATATAAAATAGTAATAGTGAAAAGGCTCTTTTGGTTGTTTCCGAAAGAGCCTTTTTGTATTAATATAGATTGTGTAGGAGAAGTATGAGTATGAGGGATAGGGGTATATATGAGAAAATATATATACAGCGAAAAGCAGATGGAGCTTTGGGAGAGCGAATGCGTTCCTTTAGTTGTATTTCAGGCTAAAGAAGGGAAGTCTGATTTACTGCTTGTTTCCGACGGAATGTGTGAGATGATCGGTCTTGAACGGGAAAACTCTGTTGAGAATCTTACAGATAGCTATTGTGAGATACTCCATCCTGCTGATGTGGATAAGGTCAAATCCACTATTGCAGAATTTTTGGCTTCTGATGAAGCGGTATATGACGTGATATGCAGAGCTAAAAATCTGAAAAAAGACAAGTATGTCATAGTTCATGCCCATGGTCATCATATCTATAAAGATGACGGAACCAGAATGTCTATAATCTGGTGTTCAGATGCGGCGGATTTCTTTAAAAATGTAGATAAAATTGAAAATTTGGAGCTTATGGATGAGTTTTCCAGAAAGCTCTATTCAAGTATGCCTATTATAAAGAGCTATTTTGATCCGCTGACAGGGCTTCCAAATATGTTTTACTTCCTGGAACTTGCTGAAACAGGCAGAAAAGATATAATCACAGAAAATCAAACACCTGTGGTACTTGCCTGCGATCTCTCGGGGATGAAAAAATTTAATAGTGAGTACGGACTTGAAGAGGGTAATAAACTTCTCTGTATTTTTGCAGATATATTGAAAAAATATTTTGGTGCAAAAAACTGCGGCAGATACGGAGAAGATCATTTTGCGGTATATACAGGAAATGTAAGGCTTGAGGAACGTCTGCAGAAGCTTTTTGAAGAGTTTAAGTATATCAATGGTGGAAAGACTCTTACTATCAGAGTTGGAATATATAAAGATATTCTTGCAAGGACAAGTGTGAGTGTCTGTTATGATCTGGCGAAGCTTGCCTGCAATGCAGAAAAAAATACCTATAATTCAAGATTTATATATTATGATGAGAGACTTCGTGCGTCTATCGAAAAGAAGGATTACATTATAAACCATTTCGAGGAAGCTCTGAAGAATCAATGGATAAGGGTGTATTATCAGCCGATAATCAGAACTCTGAATGAAAAGATTTGTAATGAAGAGGCACTGGCAAGATGGTTTGACCCGAATCACGGTGTGCTCTCGCCGGAAGAGTTTATCCCTGTTCTAGAGAGCGTGAAACTCATTTATAAGCTTGATATTTATATGGTGGAGCAGATAATAGAGGATCTTGATATTAAGATGCGTCTTGGAATAAATGTGGTTCCGGTATCTGTCAATCTTTCCAGATATGATTTTGAAAATTGTGATATGGTAGCTGAGATCACTAGAAGGTTGGATGCAGCAGAGATCCCAAGAAAATATCTTGTTATAGAGATCACGGAAACTGTGGCCGGTATGGAGCCTGAGTTTTTGAATGAGCAGATAAGGAGATTTCATGAGTCCGGATTTAAGGTCTGGATGGATGATTTTGGAAGCGGTTATTCTTCGCTTAATATCCTGCAGAAATTCAATTTTGATCTGATCAAGCTGGATATGAGCTTTCTCAGAACTTTCGATAGTGATGGAAAGACAGGAATAATTTTAAGAAGGATCGTACAGATGGCCAGAGAGCTTGGGATAGAGGTTCTGGCTGAGGGTGTGGAAGATGAGAGACAGATCAAATTTCTGAAAAAATACAGCTGTGACAAAATGCAGGGATATTATTATATGAAACCAAACTCGCTGAGTGAGGTTGTGGAATATCACAGAATGAGTATGCCGGTGCAGTTTGAAGACCCCAAGCAGATAGATTATTATAAAAAAATTTCAAAGATAAATCTGATAGATCCTTACACAACTGTAGGCTGGGACGCTATGGTCGGGCGATATTATTCAAGGGCCGGTTCTGCTATTATTGAATATCTTGATGATAAACTATATCTGCTCAGATCGACTAATTCCTATGATAGATTTTTAAGCGCCATATATAAGGTAGATCTTTCGGACAGCACTCCGCAGTATCTGTGGCCGGTGCTTGAACATGCGGATAAGAAGCTTCGTCATGTGATAGACAGGTGCATAAAAAGCGGGAAATGGGAAAATATCAACGATGATTTTCAGGATGTTTCAGATGTTTATTATAAGGCCAGTATAAGAGATATCGCGATGAATCCTGTTACGGGAGCGCATGCTATAGAGATACTGCAGCTTTCGTATCAGAAAGCTGAAATGATAAATGGTTTTGCAAAGGTCAGTGAAAATGAGGCCGGAGAGATACAGCCGGATTTCTATAAAAATCTGCCGCTTCCATGTGTGATCGTTAAGATAATCCAACGCAAAGATGATGCCGGAAACGTTGACTTTAGGTATGTTTTTGTAAATCAGAAGTACTGTGATATGTATAAAAAAGAGTGTGAGGATTTTGTTGGGAAAACATACATAGAGCTTTTTCCGGATTCTGGGGACGAGTGGATAAAATGCGCATATCAGGCCCTTGTGACGAGGAAAACGGTGAATGCGCGGGCATATGGAAAGAAGGCGCAGGGCTGGATAGAGTTTGCAACGATGCCAACATCTAAAGTAGGGTATTGCGCAGTGATATTTACTAATGTGGAAAAGACTTATTTTGACGAAAGCATCAAGGAACAACGTAAAGATACGGAAAATGCCATTATAAGGATCGTTGAAGCGGTAAATAAGATAACTGATCATGATAATGCTATGAATACGGTCTTGCAGGAGCTTGGGGAGATCATTCATCCTTCGAGATTATATATCCTTGAAACTGACCGGAAAACATTTACGAATACTTTTGAGTGGTGTGCACCGGGGGTTCCATCCAGAAAGGCACTGAGAAAAAATCTGGATTACAGATATATCATGGGCTGGGAAGATTATCTGAGACATGATTCAAGCGTTGTCATAGAAGATATCAATGTGTTTAAAAACTCAGCGCACACGATATATAAATTCCTTAAGAGCAATGATATCGACCATTGTATGGAGGTTCCGCTCTATGATGAAGGTCATTTGATTGGATACCTTGGAGCAGATAATTATGATCTGGAGACAAAGATAGATGTCAGGAAACTGCTGGAGAGTGCATCAAGATTTATAGCGTCAAGGATTCTGGTAAACGGATTACTTGACAGAATGAGACGCAGAAGTAATTTTGACGAGCTTACAAATGTTCACAATAGAAATGCCATGCTTGAGAAGGTCGATGAGCTGAAGAGAGAAAGTGTGAGCGTGGGAATTGTTTTTGCTGACTTAAATGGGCTTAAGACCGTAAATGATACAGAAGGACATTTTGCAGGAGACAGATTCCTTAAGAGAACGGCTTCATTTCTTTCCAAATATTATGGAAATGACAATGTATATCGCACAGGAGGAGATGAGTTCGCCATCTTCCTTCCAAATATGCAGGAAAAGGAGTTTATAATGCTGCAGATGATAGTATCTGACAGGCTTAAGGAAAACATTGCACCGCATATTGCCATCGGTTTTGAATGGTGCGATGATTCTGCCAACCTTGAAGAGGCTATGCGCAAGGTAGATAAAAAGATGTATCAGGATAAGGCTGAATACTATAAAAAATATATGTCAGGAAGAATACAGAGATAGTTAAAAGCAGCTGCGGTTGAATACCTGCAGCTGCTTTGCTATGGAATTATTTGTTTATGGAAGCCTTAAGGAAAGCAGCGGTTCGCTCGCTCTCGGGGTTGTTGAAAAGTTTTTTCGGAGTGCCTTCTTCTTCGATTCTGCCCTGATCCATGAAGACTACGCGGTCTGATACATCACGGGCAAAGTTCATTTCATGTGTTACGATTATCATGGTAAGTCCCTCGTTAGCGAGTTCCTTCATGATAGTTAAGACTTCACCGACCATTTCAGGGTCAAGAGCCGAGGTGGGTTCATCAAAAAGCATGAGTTTAGGATTCATGCAAAGGGCTCTGGCAATGGCAACTCGCTGCTTCTGACCGCCGGAGATCGTGCGTACATCAGCACTGGCAAATTTCTTCATTCCGACTTTATCGAGAAATTTGAGTGCTTTTTCAGTGGCTTCGGCCTTTGAGATCTTTAATACTTTGAGCTGAGGCTTTACACAGTTTTCAAGGACATTCATATTGTTGAAAAGGTTAAACTGCTGAAAGCACATACCAACCTGAGCTCTGTAGGAGTTAATGTTTTTAATGTGCAGGATGTCCTGACCGAACACTTTTATGATGCCGCCGTCGGGCTTCTCCAGGAGGTTTATGCATCGCAGAAGTGTAGATTTTCCGGAGCCGGAACGTCCGACAAGGCAGATCACTTCACCTTCATTGACAGAAAAATCCACTCCTTTGAGAACCTCCAGAGAACCGTAGTGCTTGTGTATATCCTTTATTTCTACAATAGGTTCAGACATTATTTTTCCTCCTTCTTACTCAGGTAATTTACCGTTATATTATCGGTTTCGCTTGAAGGAAGAGAAAGTCTTACGGTAGTATTCATGCGTTTTTCAATAGTGTTTAAGATCAGGCTTGCTATGGAAGTAAGTATGAGATAGATCAGAGCCTCGATAAAGTAAGTCTCTGTAAAGTGAAATGTTGAACCTGCAATACTTTTTGCCTGAAACATAAGCTCTGTTATCGAGATTATCATTAAAACAGAGGAGTCTTTGATGTTTACGATGAATTCGTTGCCGATTGCGGGGAAAGCGTTCTTTATGGCTTGTGGAATGACTACAGAAAACATTGTCTGTGAATTTGACATTCCAAGGGAACGTGCGGCTTCGGTCTGCCCCGGATCTACAGCCTGAATTCCTGAGCGGATGATCTCGGCCATATAGGCACCGGTGTTGATACTGATGACGAATATGGCAGCGGGAAGCTTGTCCCAGTGAATGATGTCAAGCAGCGCATAGTAGATGAACACGGCCTGAACCATCATTGGGGTTCCGCGGAATACGGTAATATAAATGTTTGCGATAACATCAAAAAATCCTTTGAGAAAATGTGAAGCAGGACTTGCTGTGAAATCCAGCTTTACGGCTCTGAAACCTCCGACAAAAAGTCCGAGAAGAAGCCCTAAAACAGTGCCGGTGAGGGCGACGACCAGAGTCGTGCGCACACCGAGCATAAGGCTTGAGCCATATTTATTAAGGATATCAATACAATTGGATATAAACATAATTATTCATTAGCCGGCTGACGACTTACGGCTGCCTCCATGATTTCATTTCTTTCTTCTTCAGAGATCTGGCTGAGTGCTTCTTCAAGCTGTGACTGAAGCTCTGAATCATCCTTGCGTACTGCTATAGAAACTGTTGTGTCAGCTTCAAAATTCTGACCTTCTGCAAATCTTACGATGGCGAGATCGCTGTTTGCGGCAACAGCACCGTTAGCAACAGGAAGCTCAGAAACAACACCATCAATTGCACCTGCCTGAAGTGCCTGGATGGCAGCAGGGAAGGTTTCTGCAGCGGGTTCATGTGAAACACCCTCGATCTGGTCGATCACTTCGTCGTAAACAGTATTCATCTGGCCCTGTACTTTTGCGCCGGAGAAATCCTGGATACCTGTGGCTGAAGCATAATCGCTGTCGGCTTTTACGATCATGACCTCCTCTGATTCGTAGTAGGGAGAAGTGAAGTTTACTTCTTCTTCGCGCTCAGGAGTATCAGTCATACCGGCGATGATGCAGTCGATCTGGTCGTTATTAAGTGAAAGTATAAGATTATCCCAGTCAAGCTTAACGATCTGAACCTGTTTTCCTGTGGCCTCTGCAAGCTTTGAAGCGATGACAACATCGTATCCGTCGGCATAGTCAACACCTGAGATAGGCTGTGTATATTCATTTGATTCTGTTGTTGTCCAGTTAAACGGGGCATAGTTACATTCCATTCCAACACGGAGAACGTCAGCACTTTCCGCCGAAGCAGTGCTTCCGGAAGTTTCAGAAGCGGTGGCAGATGCGTTTGATCCGCATCCTGTAAGGAATATAGCTGACATTAAAAAAGCTGCGATGGGTGTAGTAAGGTTTCTCATGTTTTTTCCTCCTGAAAAAAGATTTAATTAAACAATGAAATAAAAGCTTTTTGCTCTTTAACACTCACTTCATACAAAAAAGCCGTATGCGCTTTTAACACATACGGCTTTGTAATCCCATGCTTATTAAATAGCGCCTCTTCATAATTGAAGGAGTGATACGGATATTTTCCGAATCCCCACGGAGCGTATCTGCCGATCTGCTTCGTTCGGCGATGGTTACCTTTCCTTCATTTCATAGCCTGCCGGCTCCGTGAAGTACTAATTTGCATCGCTACCTCTATTGCTTTATATTTCTTATGGGCTTTAATATAATGGTATATTAAAAATAAGTCAAGAAAAATTTTTCGGATGTTAAAGCTGTACAGTGGTGCAGTAAGAATAAGTACATGTAGTCGATAAATTTTGTTTTATGCTATAATTGTTGTTCAAAACTTTTCGATGCAACGTTATAATTAACTGGGGAATCTTTATGTAATCTTTATGCAAAAGGCTTGAAAAGTATGAGAAAATAGGAATTTAGAAAGGTGATTTTATGGCTTCCTTTAAAGATAAATTAAAAATTTCAAATTTTCAGATAATATTACTGGGGTTCGCAGGAGTTATCCTTGCCGGGGCCCTTCTTTTAATGCTTCCCTTTGCTTCAAAAGCAGGCAGGATGACAAGCTTTTCAGACACGCTTTTTACTGCGACTTCTGCAGTATGCGTTACAGGGCTTGTGGTTCAGGATACGGGCAGTTACTGGTCGATATGGGGAAAGCTGCTTATAATACTTCTGATCCAGATAGGCGGTCTGGGTGTAGTTACGATGGCTGTTTCGATGACTATGTTTTCTGGAAGAAGGATCGACCTCATGCAGAGAAGCATCATGCAGGAGTCTATCTCTGCGGCACAGCTTGGAGGAATAGTCAGGCTTACGGCTTTTATCCTTAAGGTGACAGCCGGGGTTGAACTGGCCGGCGCGGTACTCATGTCGCCGGTATTTATAAGAGATTACGGTATAATAAAGGGAATAGGCTTTTCAATCTTTCATTCGATATCCTGCTTCTGTAATGCCGGTTTTGATCTGCTGGGAACATCGGATGCTAAATTTGTATCAATGACAAGATATGCGGCTGATCCGCTTATCAATATCGTTTTGATGCTGTTGATATTGATAGGAGGTATTGGATTCCTTACATGGGATGATTTCTGTAAACATAAATTCGATTTCAGACGATATAGGCTTCAGACAAAGGTTGTTCTTGTGACATCCTTAATACTTGTTACTCTTCCGACGATTTATTTTTACTGTGTAGAGTACAAGGGACTTCCTGTGGGAGAGAGGCTTTTGGCGTCATTTTTTCAGTCGATCACCACAAGAACTGCCGGTTTTAATACGACAGACAATGCGGCCTTGAGTGATACAGGAAAGATGCTTACAATAATACTTATGCTCATCGGAGGTTCATCGGGTTCGACTGCAGGTGGTATGAAAATGACTACTTTTGCGGTCATGTTTGCGACGGGTATAAGCGTATTTAAGAATAAACGCAGTACAAATATGTTTGGAAGAAGTATCCCGGAGGATATAACACGTAAGGCTGCGGCTATTTTTATGATGTATATAATGCTGTTTTTGACGGCATCTATGATAATAAGCAATGTCGAAAATATCTCGATTGTAACAAGTATGTATGAGGCTGCTTCAGCCATTGCTACAGTTGGACTTACACTTGGGATAACTCCGGGTCTTGGAAATATTTCAAGAGGTATATTGATATTTTTGATGTTCTTCGGCAGAGTAGGCGGTCTGACCGTTATATATGCGGCATTCAGACAGAAAAAAGAAGTGGCAAGATTCCCACACGAAGAACTTGCGGTAGGTTAAAGAAAGGTAATTTTATTATGAAGACAGTACTTTTGATCGGACTTGGCAGATTTGGCCGTCATGCAGCTATCCGTCTGCATGAGCTTGGACATCAGGTTATGGCAGTCGATGTGGAAGAGGAGAGAGTTCAGGAAATAACCCCTTATGTTACAAATGCGCTCATCGGCGATAGTACAAGAAAAGACTTCCTTGTTTCACTTGGAATCAGGGATTTTGATATGTGTATAGTAGCTATCGGTGATAATTTCCAGAGTTCTCTTGAGACAACATCTCTTCTCAAGGAACTTGGAGCTAAGAAGGTTATCTCAAGAGCGTGCCGTGATGTTCATGCTAAATTCCTTCTGAGAAATGGTGCAGACCATGTGGTATATCCTGAGAAACAGGTGGCTGAGTGGACAGCTGAAAGGTACAGCTCTGACCTTATGCTTGATTATTTCTCAATGGGTGAGGGATATTCCATCATGGAGATCAAGGTTCCTGCGGAATGGATCGGAAGAAGCATCAGCGAGCTCGATGTACGTAAAAAATATCATATAAATATTCTGGCTATCAGAAATGATGGAAAGCTTGATATGCAAGTCGTCCCGGATCTGGTCCTTGATGGAAATGATACACTTCTTGTCCTTGGTAAGGATAAAGAAATTCAAAAAACAATGGAAAGTTAAGGCCTGGAGGTAGAGGGGGATGTTTAAGAAGTTTAAGCTTCCTAAGCACAGATTATTATATGAACTGAAGGGACTTGGGATAAGTCTCGGAATTATTACTATAGCCACCGTTCAGGGAATCGTGTTTCACGATGCCGGGTTTTCGAATGAAACCATAATTGCATTGTATATCCTGGCGGTGATGATATCGGCAGTTATAGGCGAGGGAAGAGCGAAGAATCTGATTTCTTCCTTTGTCGGAGTATTTACTTACAATTTCTTTTTCATCGAGCCAAAGTATACGCTGTGGGCTTATGATTCAAATTATTTAATGACATTTATCGTAATGTTTGTAGTATCGTTCCTTTCCGGAAGCCTGACTTACAGGCTTAAGGGTACGGCAAAGGCAGCGGCACAGACTTCACGAAAGACACAGCTCCTTTTAGACACTAGCCGGATGTTGAATAAGGCCAGGGGAAGAAAGGAGATAGCAGCTCTCACAGGAAGCCAGCTTCATAAAATGCTGAATATGGATGTGCTCTTTACTCTTCTTGATGAGGATGTACCGCTCAGACTTTGTTATCCGGCATCAGCGGAGCGGCATTTTGGATTACCTATGGAGGTGGACACCTTTAACTGGGTGTATAAGACCAGAAAGGTTGCGGGAGCTGCCACAGAGGTGTATCCGGGAGCCGGAGGACTTTATTATCCGATCGCACTTAACGGGCATACTTATGGAGTTGTTGGAATAATGACAGGACCTGAGGGTCTTGACGAGGACAGCTCGAAAATAGTCGAATCAGTAGTTGAGGAATGTACGCTGATGATCGAAAATATGCGTATCACGGCGGAGAGAGAGGAAGAGAAGCTTAAAACAAAAAATGAGCAGTTCAGAGCAAATCTTCTCAGAGCAATTTCTCATGATCTGAGAACTCCTCTTACTTCGATTTCAGGGAATGCCAGCAATCTGATGCATTCAGAAAACGGGTTTGATGAAAAGGCAAAGCTGCAGATGTATACGGATATCTATGATGATGCGATGTGGCTTGATAATCTGGTAGAAAATATTCTTGCGATAAGCAGAGTAGAAGAGGGAAAGATCAACCTCCACAGTAATACAGAGCTTTTAGAGGATGTCATTAACGAGTCGTTAAAACATATCGACAGGCGGAGCAGAGATTACAAAATAAAAGTAAATCCGGCTAAAGACCTTCTTCTTGTGCAGATAGATGTTCATCTGATAATTCAGGTAATAATAAATATAGTTAATAACTCTATAAAGTATTCGCCGGCAGGGTCTGAGATCATGATAAGTTCATGGAAGAGCAGAAACATGGCTTTTGTAAAGATAGAGGATAATGGCCCGGGTATTTCGGACGAGTATAAACCGCACATCTTTGAAATGTTTTATAACGGGACAAAACAGCTGGCTGACAGCAGAAGAAGTCTTGGTCTTGGATTAGCTTTATGTAAACTTATTGTGACGGCACATGGCGGGATCATTAAAGCTGAGGATAATAAGCCGCATGGTACGGTTATGACATTTTCTATACCTCTCAGGGAGATAAACATTGATGAACAACAGTGAGTGTAAAATACTTATAGTCGAAGATGATGCTCCGATCAGAAAACTTATGTCAACTACGCTGAAAGCAAATGGATATGTTTTTAAGACTGCAGCATCGGGAATAGATGCTGAACGTGAGCTGACATCATATCAGCCGGATGTGGTACTGTTGGATCTGGGACTTCCGGATATGGATGGAGTGGAGATCATTAAGACGCTCAGGAGTTGGAGTGAGATGCCGGTCATTGTAGTCAGTGCCAGAAGTGAGGATACAGATAAGATCAAGGCACTGGATGCCGGAGCTGATGATTATCTTACAAAGCCTTTTTCTGTAAATGAGCTTTTAGCTCGCATTCGTGTTGCCCAGCGGCGTCTTGCAGCGTCAGAGAGAAATAATGATTCTGAACCTGTATTTGTAAATGGTGATCTTAAGATCGATTATGCGGCCGGAACTGCTTATCTCGAAGGCGAAGAGCTGCAGCTTACTCCGATAGAATATAAGCTTTTATGTTTAATGGCTAAAAATGTGGGAAAGGTTTTAACACATACTTTTATTACAGACCATATATGGGGCAATTCGCTGGAAAGTGATGTGGCAACACTGCGTGTGTTTGTGGTATCACTTCGAAAGAAGATAGAGAAAAATCCTTCAGATCCGCAGTATATACAGACTCATATAGGGATTGGATACAGAATGAATCGACTGTAAAATCTTTATTCAATCTTAATACCGCTGACCGGAATTTAACACCTGTTTTATCCCGGCTGTTTAATAATTAGGGTGTACTTGAAGAAGTTATATTTAAGCAGCTGGGAGGGTTGATTATGAGCAGCAGCATTCTTATATTAGGATTTATTTTTGAAGCGATAGCACTGGTGATATTAGTCAGGATAGTGACACAGAATGTTACAGAGGATAACATTATGACGGGCAGAAAGCATATGCGTCAGAATATACTGTTACAAAAGGTTTATGAGCATTTCAGATTTTAACCTGATAATCGTTAAACCTCAATATATACATATAGCTGTGGGAAATGAGTGAATGCATTTTCCGCAGCTTTTTTTGTCTGTAAATCTGTGGATGCTGTGTACGATTTGGCATATATTGAGAAAAGTTATTATTGTGCCTGAAATTTGGGAGTGTATTTTTATGATTTGGCATATATTGGAAAAGTGTAAGTTTATAAACCCGTTTTTAGTGAATACGCAGCCTGTAAAAGTGAATTTTTTTATATATGCCTAAAACGGGATAAAAAAAGGAAAAACATGCGAGATTTTAGAATATAGATAAACAGAAAAATTATATATGCCTAAAATTTGTAAAAAGGCGAAATACAGTATGATCAAAGAAGTTGATCGGAAAATACAATTTTGCAAAATACATTTTACAATGGATACACAATTGTTAAATTTTTTATGATAGAATTATAGTTATGTTAAAGACAAGTTTACAGGGAATTGGTACTATTTTCAGAAATATTGGAGACTCCCCTGAGACCGGGATGGAGAAGATCCGCGAAGCAGGTTTTGAATGCGTAGATTTCAATTTTGAAATGTACGGAGATTATGACACATTTGCTGCGGTGGACGGAAGCTGTTTTTACGATAGAACGTTAAATGAGCTTAAAGAATATTTTAAGCCGTGTCGTGAAGCGGCGGAAAGATACGGGCTGACTTTCGGGCAGGCTCATGCGCCGTTTATAGATTATCCGGAAGGCAACGAAGAAGGATACGAGCATTTTGTGGAAATAACAAAAAAGGTAATCGCGCTTGCGGGATGGATGAAGATACCGTATCTCGTGATACATCCGTTTACTTTTCGTGATGCGGCAAAAAAGAAAGAAGAAAAGAAGGTAAATCTTCAATTTTTCTGCAGCCTTATAGATGCTGCAAAAGAGGCAGATGTTGTAATATGTCTTGAAAACCTCTTTCTCATGAAAAATGGAAAGGCGAGGGACGGAGCGTGCTCTGAACCGGGAGAAGCACTGGAATACCTGCATATTCTCAATGCAAATGAAGAAAAAAGAATTTTTGGATTTTGCTTTGATGCAGGGCATGCAGCATTGCTTGGAAGGAACATTTATGAGTTTGTGACAAGGCTTGGAGATAACTTAAGAGCTGTTCATCTTCATGATAATGACGGAATAGCTGATCTGCATGGAATACCTTATACCTATGCGGGGAGCTGGGGCGGAAAGCCTGTTACAGACTGGGAAGGTTTGATCAAAGCTCTCCATAAGATCGGATACAGCGGAACGGTTAATTTTGAGACAGGTTCTGCTCTTTATTGTGTCCCGGAGGAATTGACAGATGCGGCAAGAAGATTTACACATGAGATAGGTGTGTATCTTGCTGACAGGATAGAGAAAGGATAAATATGGGAATTATTATTAAAGATGCCCTGGCAGTTCTGCCTGAGGGTGAAAAGGATGTCATCGGACGCCATACCATTTATATTGACGGAGAAAATATTACAGGAATCGATAAGGAGCCTGAAGGATTTAGGGCGGATACGACTATTGACGGAAAGAACAGATTTGTAATACCCGGTCTTATCAATGCACATACTCACACATATATGTCGATGATGAGAAACTGTGCAGACGATCTTTCCTTTACTGATTGGCTTTTTAATACAGTAAATCCTATCGAAGACCAGCTTTTGAATGAGGATGCATACTGGGGTTCACTTCTTGGACAGATCGAAATGATCAAGTCCGGTACGACAACATTTAACGATCAGCAGATGAATATTCATCAGACAACAAAAGCTGCTATTAAATCAGGAATGAGGGCAGTGATAGGTCGTGGCCTTGTTGGAGACCAGTATGATAAAAATGATCGCCGTCTTCTTGAGGCTTTTGATGAAATGAAGGACGGAGAACAGTGCGGCAGACTTTCGTTTTTCCTTAATCCGCATGCACCTTATAGCTGCGGCCCGGATTATCTTCGTATGGTTGCAGATGTGGCCGGGGAGCATGATCTTGGAATTCATATCCACCTGGCGGAAGGCGCTGTTGAAAGCGAGAACATGAGAAAGCAGTATAACTGCACTCCTACAGAATATGTCCTCAAGGCAGGAATCTTTGATCATCCGACGATCGCTGCACACTGCATAAGAGTCAACGAGAGTGATATGCAGATATTGAAGGAGCACAATGTAAGCGTGGTTACAAACCCATGCTCAAACATGAAGCTTGGAAACGGCTTTGCACCTGTTCCGGAAATGATGGCAGCAGGCATCAACGTTTGCCTCGGAACTGACGGAGCAGCTTCAAACAATGGACAGAATATGTTCCGTGAGATGGGATTCCTTTCACTCATCCATAAAGGAACACATGATACACCGGAGTGCATAAGCGCAAAGGAGACCTTCCGAATTGCCACCATCAACGGTGCGAAGGCACTTCAGCTTGGAGATAAGACGGGTTCCATAGAAGTTGGAAAGAAGGCAGATCTTGCAATACTTAAGCTTGATACACCTTCTATGATGCCGAACAACAACCTGCTTGCAGCGCTCTGCTACTCAGCTAACGGCTCAGAGGTTGATACTGTCATCATCAACGGTCAGGTAGTAATGGAGAACCGTGAGATAAAGACAGTTGATGAGGAAAGAGTTTATTACGAGATCCGCAGGATCTGTGAAAGACTTGGTCTTGATAAAAAAGAATATTGATATACAGCGTACCATTTTGACTTAACTAATATACTAAGGAGAACGACAATGGCAAGTGAAATCAAAGACATTAATCTGGCTGAATCAGGAATGAGAAAAATTGAGTGGGTCAAGAGAAATTGCCCGCTTCTTTCAATGCTTTATGACGAGTTTTCAAAGACAAAACCTTTCGCTGGAAAGAAGATAGCACTTTCGGTGCATCTTGAAGCAAAAACGGCTTATCTCTGCCTTGTACTTGCAGCGGGCGGTGCTGAAATGTATGTTACAGGTTCTAATCCTCTTTCTACTCAGGATGATGTGGCTGCAGCACTTGTAAAGGCCGGACTTGAGGTTCATGCATGGCACGGAACTACTCCGGAAGAGTATGAAGCGCATATCCGTGCAGTTCTCGAGCATGGTCCGAATATCATCATTGATGATGGCGGAGATCTTGTACATATGATGCACACAGAGCTGACGGATCTCATTGATGGTGTCATCGGCGGATGCGAGGAGACTACAACAGGTATTATCCGTCTCGAGGCAATGAACCGTGAAGGAAAGCTCAGATTCCCTATGGTCCGTGTAAATAATGCCATGATGAAGCATTTCTTTGATAACCGCTACGGTACAGGCCAGTCTGTATGGGATGGAATCAACCGTACAACAAATCTTGTCGTTGCCGGAAAGATCGTGGTTGTCGCAGGCTATGGCTGGTGCGGTAAAGGCGTTGCAATGAGAGCAAAGGGTCTTGGAGCAAGAGTTATCGTAACAGAGATAAATCCTGTACGTGCAATTGAGGCAGTTATGGATGGATTTGATGTCATGCCTATGGCTGAAGCAGCTAAAAAGGGTGACTTCTTCGTAACAGTTACAGGCTGCGATAAGGTAATAGATGAAGAAGATTTCATGAATCTTAAGGATGGCGCTATTCTCTGTAATGCAGGTCACTTTGACTGTGAGATCGATATGGCACGTCTTAGAGAGATCGCTGTTGATACAGCGGAGATGCGTAATAACATCATGGGATATAAGCTTTCCAACGGAAACTGGATATATGTCCTTGGTGAAGGACGTCTCGTAAATCTTGCCTGCGGAGATGGACATCCGGCGGAAATCATGGATATGTCTTTTGCTATTCAGGCTCTTTCGGCAAAATATCTTGTTGAGCACGCATCAGAGCTCAAGGAGAAGCTTATTGATGTGCCGAATGAGGTAGATATCGAAGTTGCCGATAAGAAACTTCAGTTCCTTGGAAAGTCTATAGATACACTTACTCCTGAGCAGGAAAAGTATCTAAATGAGTCAGGACTTTAATGCAGCCACAGCCTCCGGACAGGCGCTGGAGGCTTAAACTGGGGCTTTTGCCTTAATAGAAAGTTTATGTTTTTTTGATACCATGTTTTTATATTGGGCTGTATGAAATGTTATACTTAAGCTATCTATGCGATGGAGGCACTTAGTATCAATGACATTTAAGACAAAACTGGCAATCACTTTTCTGGCGATTGTCGTGATCCCAATAACATTATGTGCAGTTACGGTGGTATTTGTCACAAAATACCAGCAGCAGTCATTCCTAAGAGATTTCGGAATTGAAAGTGATACCTATGGAATGGTCATGAACACAGTTCAGCTGTTTTCCGGTCTGACAGAGGAAATCTACGAAAAGATCCAGAATCTTGCGGATGATGACCCTAACTGCCTTGAGAAAAAATCAGTATTAGATGACTTAAACGGCGAGTTATCCAAAAAATCTTCTTTTCTTGTTGTAAGGAAAGGATGCGAGATCTATTACACGGGAAACTCGGAAAAAACAAAGGACATTAAAGATATCCTGCCGGCATATGGAGCTCCGGAGGAAAGTAATTACAGCGGAGAAATGTATGTAAAAAATCTTCAGATGCTGATCAAGCAGGAGGACTTCAGGTTCAAGGATCATTCCAGGGGAAGTATCTTTATCGTTACGAATGTTTCAGACTTGATACCACGTATGAGAACGCTCACAAACCAGATAGGTATGGCATTTGTGGTGATCCTGATACTCACAGGACTGGCACTTGTTTCGTGGATCTACACAGGAATGGTCTCGCCTTTGAAACAAATTACAGAGGCTGCTGAAAAAATTGGTGAGGGAACTCTTGATTTTGAGCTAAAAGTACCCGATACAAAAGATGAGGTAGCACAACTCTGCAAGAGTTTTGAAGAGATGCGGAAGCGTTTAAAGGAGTCGGCAGATTCCAAGATCAACAGTGAGAATGAAAATCGTGCGTTAGTAACAAATATTACGCATGATCTGAAAACTCCTGTTACGTCGATCAAGGGATATGCTGAAGGACTTATGGATGGTGTGGCAGATACACCTGAAAGACGCGAAAAGTACATAAAGACAATATACAATAAGGCTAATGACATGGACAGGCTCATAAATGAGCTGACGTTCTATGCGGGAATAGATAATGACAGAATCCCGTATAATTTTGTAAAACTAGACATCTCAGATTATTTCAATGACTGTGCAGACGAGCTAGAGACCGAGATCGAATCCAGGGGAATGAAGATGCAGTATGATAATACTGTTGAACCCGGGACAAAGGTTATTGCAGATCCGGTCCAGTTTAAGAAGGTTATCAATAATATAGTAGGTAATTCAATAAAATATATGGATAAGACTGAGGGCAGGATCTCGATCTTTATCAGCGATACCGGAGAAGATGTAAAAATCAGTATCGGTGATAATGGTTGTGGTATCGAATCAAAGGATCTTCCGTATATTTTTGACAGATTTTATCGCGCCGATGCTTCCAGAAACAGTGCAAAAGGAGGGTCAGGGGTAGGCCTTTCGATCGTGAAGAAGATCGTTGAGGATCATGGCGGAAAAGTCTGGGCAGAGAGCGATGGCGGTGAGGGGACCGTCATGTGCATTGAATTAAAGAAGTACAAAGAACAGGGCTGAGATGAGGGAGAAAAGAATATGAGTAAAATTTTGATCGTAGAAGACGAAGAGTCTATTGCGGACCTTGAGAAGGATTATCTTGAGCTTTCTGGATTCGGAGTGACGGTAAAAAATACTGGAAATGAGGGCCTTGAGGCAGCAATGAATAATGAGTTTGATCTTATAATTCTTGATCTCATGCTTCCGGGTGTTGACGGTTTTGATATTTGCAGACAGGTTCGCAGTGTCAAAAATACACCGATAATTATGGTATCCGCTAAAAAAGATGATATTGATAAGATCCGAGGCCTTGGCCTTGGAGCAGATGATTATATTACAAAGCCTTTCTCACCGAGTGAGCTTGTTGCCAGGGTTAAGGCACATCTTGCCCGTTACGAAAGACTTACATCAAGCGGAAGAGCAGAGAACGAGATCATCGAGATCAGAGGCTTAAAGATCGACCGTACAGCCAGACGTGTCTGGGTTAACGGAGAAGAAAAGCAGTTTACAACAAAGGAATTTGATCTGCTTACTTTCCTTGCTTCAAATCCGAATCATGTATATTCAAAGGACGAACTTTTCAGAAATATCTGGGATATGGAGTCAGTTGGAGATATTGCGACTGTTACAGTACATATCAAGAAGATCCGTGAGAAGATAGAAGCTGATTCATCAAATCCTCAGTATATCGAAACGATCTGGGGCGTGGGCTACAGATTTAAGATCTGACAGAGATAAGAAAAATATAGTTTTAGAATAAAGGGAATTCGGCGATGCTGAATTCCCTTTAAAATGTAAATTATGTTATCATAGATACGGCACATTGTCGTGTGAGTATTGACTATACAAAGAAATGGGGAAGTGTATTAAATGGCAGATGATAAGCGATTTGCGGTTTTGATAGATATCGAAAACGTGTCGCAGAGATACATTGGTTTGATAATGGATGAAGCTTCAAACTATGGGGATCTGACGATCAAGAGGGCATATGGTGACTGGACTCAGCCGGCCAGCGCTTCATGGAGATCAATTCTTCTGGATAATTCTATTATTCCAATGCAGCAGTTTAATAATACATTTGGGAAAAATTCATCGGATTCTGCACTGATAATAGATGCGATGAAGATTCTTTACAGCAATAATGTTGACGGTTTTTGTCTTGTTTCATCAGACAGCGATTTTACACGTCTTGCAGCAACTCTTAAGGAGGAGGGCAAGATAGTGGTCGGAATGGGTGAAAGCAAGACTCCTAATGCGTTTATAAAGGCTTGCGATTCCTTTAAGGTGCTCGATGTGTTATATAAAGAGGCCAATGGAGAAAAGGAGATAACGCCGGAGGTCAAGGTGCCGGTAAAGAGAAGCGCCAGACTTGCGAAAAAATCTGCAAAAGCTGCAGAAAATAAGCCTAAGTCAAATCTTACAAAGCTTGCAACGATTGAAAAGGCGATAAGGCAGATAATACAGGCGCATGATGACGAAGAGGGAATGAATATAAGTGCGCTTGGAAACAGCCTTCAGAGGAGATATCCGGATTTTGACACGAGAAATTACGGCGCTCCGAAGCTTTCAAAGTTCCTGCAGCAGTTTGAGTGTTTTTCACTGAAAAAGATCGGAAATACCACATACATAAATATTAAATAATGAGGAGTAGACCGGAATCAGGCAGCGGATGCTTTGGTTTCGGTCATTTTTTGCCATGAATAAATTAAAAATTTTACTGGAAGACAATGATATACTAGCGGTATTCAAGCCGGCGGGGATCGCATCGGAGTCAGCGAGGATAGGGAGTATGGATATGGTAAGTCATGTAAAGAACTACCTTGCGGAAAAAGGCAGCGGAGAGCCGTATGCAGCGCTTATTCACAGGCTGGATCAGCCGGTTGAGGGAATCCTTCTTTTTGCAAAGAATAAAGGGTCGGCAGCTAAGCTGTCAAAGGCGCTTCAAGAGGGAAAATTCGAGAAGGAGTATATTGCTGTGGTCGATGCTGAAGAGGCGCTCTCAGACGAAGAGAACCCCCTTGTAGACTGGCTTATAAAGGACAGTAAGAGCAATACTTCCAAGGTGACACAGGCAAACGTAAAGGGGGCGAAAAAGGCGGAACTTTCATACAGAAAGACAGGCGAGACTCCTGATGGAGCAGCAGTGCTCAGAGTTAAGCTCATGACCGGAAGACACCACCAGATACGTGTGCAGCTCAGCCATGCAGGGATGCCGATACGGGGAGACAGAAAATATGGAGGCCGCAGTGCAGGTCAGCTTATGCTTTCAGCAGCTGTACTAAGATTTCCGCATCCCGGTACAGGAAAAATGCTAAATATGGAACAAAGCCCGTCTTTCCTTGACAAAGACTGGCAGTAAACGTAAAATTATCAGAGTATGCAATATGATACATTCATAATGATTTTATGTTATTTTTAGAGAGGAATCAAAGACATGGCAGATAAAAAACTGGTAGAAGCCATCACCTCCATGGAGGAGGATTTTGCGCAGTGGTACACTGACGTAGTTAAAAAGGCCGAACTCATTGAGTATTCAACAGTAAAGGGCTGTATTATCTTAAAACCCGCAGGTTATGCGCTTTGGGAAAATATTCAGCGTGAGCTTGACCGTAGATTCAAGGAGACAGGCGTAGAGAACGTATATATGCCTATGGTCATCCCTGAAGGGCTTCTTCAGAAGGAAAAGGATCATGTTGAGGGCTTTGCACCGGAGGTTGCCTGGGTAACCTACGGCGGAGGAGAGCAGCTCGAGGAGCGTCTTTGCATTCGTCCTACATCAGAGACTCTTTTCTGTGATTTCTATAAGAATGAGATCCATTCTTATCGTGATCTTCCAAAAGTATATAATCAGTGGTGCTCAGTATTCCGCTGGGAGAAAACCACAAGACCGTTCCTTCGCTCAAGAGAATTCCTGTGGCAGGAAGGTCATACAATGCACGAGACAGCAGAGGATGCTGAGAATCGTACAGTTCAGATGCTTAATGTTTATGCTGATTTCTGTAAGGAGTATCTTGCAATTCCTACTATCAGAGGTAAAAAGACTGATAAGGAGAAATTCGCAGGGGCTGTTGCTACATATACTATCGAGGCTATGATGCATGACGGAAAGGCTCTTCAGTCTGGTACAAGCCATAACTTCGGAGATGGATTTGCAAAGGCATTTGGAATTCAGTTTACAGGACGTGATAACAAGCTCCATACACCTCATCAGACATCATGGGGTCTTTCAACACGTATCATTGGTGCTATGATCATGGTACATGGTGATAATTCAGGACTTGTTCTTCCGCCTCGTATTGCACCTACACAGGTCGTTATCATTCCTATCCAGCAGAAGAAGGATGGAGTTCTTGATGCGGCAAGAGCACTTCAGGAGAAGCTTTCTGACTTCAGAGTTAAGCTTGATGATTCAGACAGAAGTCCGGGATTCAAGTTTGCTGAGCAGGAGATGAGAGGCTTCCCGCTTCGTGTTGAGATCGGTCCTAAGGATATGGAGGCCGGAAACTGTGTGGTTGTAAGACGTGATACAAGAGAGAAGTTCACAGTAGCACAGGCTGAGCTTCATGATTTTGTAGAGAAAATGCTCGATACTATCCACAACGATATGTATGAGCGTGCAAAGAAGCATCTCGAAGAGAATATCTTCCCTGCAGTAACTTATGATGAGTTCTGCGATGCCATCAACAATAAGCCAGGCTTTGTAAAGGCTATGTGGTGCGGAGATGTTGAATGTGAGAATAAGATCAAAGAGGACACAACAGCTACAAGCCGCTGTATGCCGTTCAATGATCAGGAGCCTATCTCAGACAGATGTGTTTGCTGCGGAAAACCTGCAAAGCATCTTGTATACTGGGGCAAGGCATATTAATCGAGAGGGGAAAAGAGAAAATGAAAGTTTTAGTTATTAACTGTGGTAGTTCATCACTTAAATACCAGCTCATCAATTCTGAAAGCGGAGAAGTCCTTGCAAAGGGTCTCTGCGAAAGAATCGGAATTGACGGAGGAAACCTTGAGTACAAGAAGGGCAATGGAGAGAAGACATCTACAAAGGTAGATATGCCTGATCACTCAGTTGCTGTAGATCTTGTTATCAAGAAGCTTACAGATCCTACTGACGGTGTTGTTTCATCACTCAGCGAGATTGATGCTGTAGGACACAGAGTTGTTCACGGCGGTGAGAAATTTACTGAGGCTGTTGAGATCACAGAGGATGTCATTGCCGGTATTGAAGAGTGTAATGACCTTGCACCTCTTCACAATCCTGCAAATGTAGTTGGTATCCGTGCATGTCAGAAGATGATGCCGGGTGTACCTCAGGTTGCAGTATTTGATACAGCTTTCCATCAGACAATGGAGCCAAAGGCTTACCTTTACGGTATTCCATACAGCTATTACAAGAAGTATAAGGTACGTCGCTATGGCTTCCATGGTACAAGCCATGCATTTGTTTCAGCACGTTGTGCTGAGATCCTTGGAAAGGATATCAAAGACCTTAAGATCATCGTATGTCACCTTGGAAATGGTGCTTCTGTAAGTGCTGTTGACCACGGTAAGTGCGTAGATACTTCAATGGGACTTACACCACTTGAGGGTCTTATCATGGGTACACGAAGCGGTGATCTTGATCCTGCAGTTATCACATATATCATGCAGAAGGAAAATGTTTCTGCAGCAGAGGTTATGTCTATCCTTAATAAGAAGTCTGGTATTCTTGGACTTTCAGATGGACTTTCTTCTGATTTCCGTGACCTTGCCGAGGCAGAGGCTAATGGAAACAAGCAGGCCGGAATCGCACTTGATGCTTATGCTCTCAGAGTTGCCAAGTACATCGGTGCTTATACAGCAGAGATGAACGGTGTTGATGCTATCTGCTTCACAGCAGGTGCCGGTGAAAATAACGCAGCAGTTCGTGAAAAGATCGGTAAATATCTTGGTTATCTTGGAACATCTTTCGATGAGAAGAAGAATAAAGAGCTTCGTGGAGTTGAGTTCTTCCTTTCACAGCCGGAAGATAAGGTACAGCTCATGGTCATCCCTACAGATGAAGAGCTTTCTATTGCAAGACAGACAGTAGATATTCTGAATAAATAATAATGGAAATTAAAATTAAACTTCCCGAAAAAGTAAAATTTATAATTGATACCATTGAGAACGCAGGCTTCGAGGCATTTGCCGTCGGAGGCTGCGTTCGTGATTCTCTGCTTGGAAGAACTCCTAATGATTGGGATATCACAACTTCGGCGCGTCCGGAGCAGGTGAAAAATCTTTTTAGAAGGACGATCGATACAGGAATTCAGCATGGAACAGTTACGGTAATGCTGAAGGGTGAGGGCTTTGAAGTCACGACATATCGAATTGACGGTGAATATGAGGATTCAAGGCACCCGAAGAGTGTTACGTTTACACCGGTTCTCAAGGAAGATCTTGCCCGCAGAGACTTCACTATAAATGCAATGGCATACAGCGAAAGCCGTGGACTCGTGGATGAGTTTGGCGGAGCTGAGGACTTAAAGCTCAGGGTCATTCGTGCAGTAGGCATGCCGGAAAATCGTTTTGATGAGGATGCTCTCCGTATTCTCAGAGCATTTAGATTTGCAGCGCAGCTTGGATTTTCTATTGATGAGGCTACAAGGAAGGCTGCTGAAAATCTGGCGCCTACGCTTTCAAAGATCTCTGCGGAGAGAATAAACACTGAGCTCACAAAGCTTTTAGTTTCAGATCATCCGGAAAACATAGTTGACCTTTATAATGCGGGTATAACGAAAATTATTCTTCCGGAATTTGATAAATGTATGGAAACTGAGCAAAATAATCCTCATCACTGCTATAATGTAGGTGTACATACAGCACATGCGCTGAAAAATATGACACCGGATCAGGCCGCAGATGCAGATGAGCTTAGGATTCTCAGATGGACAATGCTCCTGCATGATTTTGGAAAGCCTGTTGTAAAAACAACGGCAGAGGACGGAGTTGATCATTTTTATGCACATGCTGCAGAGAGCGAAAAACTTGCAGAGAAGATAATGCGCAGGCTTAAAAATGACAATCATACGATAGATATTGTGAAAAAATTGATCTATTATCATGATTATCGTCCGGCAGAGACTAATAAATCAGTAAGAAAAGCTGTAAATAAAATTGGAGAAGATCTTTTTCCGCTGTTATTGAAGGTTCAGCGGGCGGACGTCAAGGCGCAGAGCGATTTTGAAAGAGAAGAAAAGCTTAAGCGTGAAGATTGTCTTGAAGAGATCTATCGTGGTATTATAGAACGTAAGGAATGTGTTTCTTTGAAGACGCTTGCGATCAATGGAGGGGACCTTATCGCAGCGGGTATGAAACCGGGCAGAGAGCTTGGTGAGACCTTAAAGCGTTTGTTGGATGATGTACTGGAGGATCCGTCATGCAATACGAAAGAAATTCTTATGGAAAAAGTTCTAAAGGGGTTAGAAAAATAATGTTTTTAACAGTCTGTCTGGTATGCATACTGGCTATGGCCGGGTGTGCATCCACTGCGCAGACTGATCTTCAGGCTGCCCAGACAAGTTCTTCTGAGCCATCGATGGTGGGTGTCACGGTTTCAGAGGACGATCTTAAGGCAGAAGGAACGGCAGTTGTTCTTGCTGTCGATGAAAAAAATTCCTCAATAAAATTTGTTTCAATTGAAAATGGCGGAGAATATTCGCTTGCTTATGATTCTTTAACAGAGTTTGCAGATTCCTATGGTGAAGTAAAGGTACCGAGTCAGTTTGAGGCTGGAGACGTGGTGGATCTGATAGTGTCAGTTCACTCTAAAGTCATTCAGAAAATGAATATAAAGCCCGGGATCTTTGTGATCGAAAACGCCACAGATTATGAGATCAATGTAAATCGTGGAGTTCTGACCTGCCAGGGAGTCAATTATAAAATAAGCGATGCGACATTGCTTATTTCGGATGGTGAACGCATTAAGTTTCGGGATATTGACGACGGAGATGCGCTTATGATCGTAGGTTATGGCCATGATGTTTATTCCATCGACAGGCTGAGTGGCAACGGATATGTCCGGGTCACAGGGCAGGAGTCTTTTAAGGGAGGCTGGATAGAGATCGGTGACATCATTACAGCGATAACCGACGAAATGATACTTGAAGTACCGGAAGGTACGTATACCATGATGATCTCCTACAATAAATTTGGTGGAAGTAAAAATGTTACGGTGGCCAGAGGTAAAGAAACTGTGGTTGATATAAGTGATCTGAAAGGTGAGCTTTTGAAGTCGGGTAAAATATTGTTTACCTTTGAACCGGCACAGGCAGATCCTGATGTGATGATCGATGGCAATGAAGTCGATATTTCCGGTGCGGTTGAGCTTGAATATGGCGTCCATACTATGGATATCCAGGCTATCGGTTATAACAATGTGCACAGGATAATAAGCGTTGGAGAGCCAATGGCATCTATCAATATCACACTTGAAAAGGCTTCTGTTTCAGATAATACGTCTAAAGTAACTAAAAAGAGTGTCGAAGCCAATACAGATTATCTTCCGAGCAGTTTTAAGTCTGCGATTAAAGATGACGAAGATGATGAGGAAGAGGAAAGTACACAGGAAGAGACAAAAAAAGTTTCTGCTTCGCCAACACTCTATATTGATGGACCAAGCGGTGCAGAGGTGTATTTTGATGGCTCCTATAAGGGAGTTGCGCCCTGCAGTTTTGATAAAGTGTCAGGAACCCATGTGATCACACTGAAAGAAGACGGGTACCGCACGAAGCATTATACGTTGACTCTTTCAACAGACGGTGATGAAACATATTCATTCGCCGATCTGATAAAAAGAGAAATAAAAGCTGAAGAAGATGAGGAAGAAGATTAAAGATTATGTAAACCCAAATATTCTTTGATTTTCTTTGAGAAGAAGTTTACAAGGCATTGATCCTGATATTCTTCGCATTCAAGAGGCTTTTTTATCGTTCCGCCTGCTTTGTCCAAATGTCCTCCGCCGTTACCTATTTCGCGAGAGACATAGGCGGCTAATTCATTGGCGTGTATCTCCCTGACGCAGCTTCTGACAGAGAATTTAATAACGTCAGAGCGCTCGGAGTAAACTATACATGTATTTATGCAGTCTACCTGAAGTGCAAAATCGCTTATCATTCCAAGAATGTTGGTATCACAGTGATCGGCACGGAGAACTGCAAAATGGTTTTTCACATTAACAACTGCGCGTGTTAGAGCAAGACCTGCAAGCTCAAGATCATGGGCTGTAAGGTTTGAATTGTTCATTACACGGATAAGGTCTATGTCAGGGTTCAGAGAATCATGCATTTCACGATCTTCCGGCTGATAGAGCTCATAAAATGATGTTGTGTCATTGTAGAGTCCGTAGTAAAGCGCAGTTTCCAGGAAAGGAAAGTGATCAATAGGAAACTCTTTATCTTTGAGCAGCTTCCAGACAACTGTACTGCAGCTGCCATAGGTCGGTCTGATGTCACGTAAACATCCCTCCGGGAGAGGACCCGGCTGATGGTGGTCGATGACAGCTGTCTTACCTGTACGGAGTTTGGTAATGTTTCCGCTTCCGTACTGGCTGTCTACGGTGACAAGTATTCCGACTGATTCATAGTTTAATTCATTTACATAACGAAGAGGGATATCTAATCTTTCTACCATCAGGTTGAGATTCATCTTATTTATACGCTCTCGTCCTGAATATATCAGATCTACATGATGTCCTCCAAGGGAAGAAAAATACAGATATAGACCGTATCCGGCAGCGATAGTATCGGCATCCGGATTATCATGACACTGTATCGTTATGTACTTGTTGGATGCTATCTTATCTAAAATCATAAAACCTCGCCAAAAATTATGTAACGTAATTGTACTAATATTAGTACAATACTCTTATAAGGATAAAAAAGCAACCCCTAAGAGACTGCATAAATTTAAAAGAGCAATTGCCGATATATAAAATGTAATATGCAGTCGTTGAAATCACCTGTAAAGGTTCATCTGATAGAGTTGCTGAAAACAGGAAGGGGATATTATGTCAGAAGAAAAATACATGGTTTCAGATATGGCTCATGCGGCAAAGACCGGAGCCTTAAATGAAAACAGAATACACATGAAACCACTGGACCATATCAGTGGTTATGATGTGCGTCCTGGTTTTTATGAAATAAATGGTGCAACGGCTATCCCTGTCGGTGTAAATTTCACTATTCATTCGAATAAGGCAACCTCCTGCGAGCTGCTTTTCTTTCATAGAAATGAAGAAAAGCCTTTTGCAGCGTTGAAGTTTCCTTCTAACTATAAAATTGGAAATGTGTGGTCAATGATCGTATTCGGAATTGATATTGAGGATTTTGAATATGGTTATCGTCTTGACGGACCGTATGCTCCGGAAAAAGGACTTGTTTTTGATAAAACAAAGGTAATACTCGACCCGTATGCGAGAGCCATAACAGGTCAGAGTGTCTGGGGTGCGCGTCAGAACGGTATCTATAAGGCCAGAGTCGTACAGAACAACTTTGACTGGGGTGATTCTGAGCAGCCACAGCTTGATATGGAGGATCTTATAATATATGAGCTTCATGTGCGCGGTTTTACAAAAGACCCGTTTTCCGGGGTTATTCATAACGGGACTTTTGCCGGAGTGCTTGAAAAGCTTCCATATCTTAAAAACCTTGGGATAACAGCCATTGAGCTTATGCCTATCTTTGAATTTGATGAAGCCCTTGGCAGACGAGATTACTATGGTCGAGAGCTTATGGACTATTGGGGCTATAATACTGTAGGCTTTTTTGCGCCTAATACCGGTTATACTTCAGTTAAAGAGGAGCATCAGGAAGGAACAGAGCTCAAGAATATGATCCGCCTTTTCCATGAAAATGGTATTGAGATCATTCTTGATGTTGTATTTAATCATACGGCTGAAGGAAATGAAAATGGTCCTTATTTCTGCTTCAAAGGACTTGATAACAACATTTATTATATGCTGACACCGGAAGGCTATTATTACAACTTCAGCGGATGCGGAAATACGCTTAACTGTAATCATCCTATCGTTCAGCAGATGATTGTTGACTGCTTAAGATACTGGGTAACGGCTTATCATATAGATGGATTCAGGTTTGATCTTGCGACTATCCTCGGAAGAAATGATGACGGAAGTCCGATGGATAATCCTCCGCTTCTGCGCCAGCTCGCATTTGACCCTATACTTGGTAAAACAAAGCTTATAGCTGAGGCATGGGATGCTGGCGGACTGTATCAGGTCGGTTCGTTCCCTTCATGGAGCAGATGGTCTGAGTGGAACGGAAGATACAGGGATGACATGCGTTCGTTCCTGAAGGGTGATAATGGAAAGGCAGAGGCTGCAGCCCTTCGTGTCATGGGTTCGCAGGATATATATCCACCTGAATTCAGAGGATATAATGCAAGTATAAACTTCATGACCTGTCATGATGGATTCACTATGCATGACCTTTATACATATAATGAAAAACACAATGAAGATAACAACTGGGGAAATACAGACGGATCAGACAATAATCTGAGCTGGAACTGTGGCTTTGAGGGAGAGACCCTTGACCCAGAGGTAAGATATACAAGGAAAAAGATGATAAGGAATGCATTTACAGCACTCCTTATGAGCCGCGGCACACCTATGTTCTTTATGGGTGATGAATTTGGAAATTCTCAGGGCGGAAATAATAATGCTTATTGCCAGGATAATTATATTTCATGGCTTAGATGGAAGGATTTCAGAGAAAACTCCGGACTGCATGATTTTGTAAAATATCTTATCCACTTTAGGAAAAAACACGTTATCATCAGAAAACACTGTGGTCCGAGCGCAATAGGATTCCCTGAGCTTTCAGCGCATGGAACAATTCCCTGGAACAGCCATTTTAATGGTGATGATCATTTTGTCGGGGTAATGTTTGCCGGAAAGAAGCCTAAGGGAAACGGCGACGATATAGTATATATAGCAATGAATACTTATTGGGAAGATGTGACTTTCAGGCTTCCTGAGCTTCCGCCGCGCTCAAGCATGGAGTGGTTCTGTGCTATCGACACGGCAGAAACGAATCCTATCATAAAGGGCAGAGGAGCCGTACATGGTGATATCAGGATAACAGCCAGATCTATCAAGATTTTCTTTGTTGCTCACTATTCTTGAGATAGTAAGGGCATAGATCAGAAAGAAAACACTGAGTACATTTAGGTGAGCGGGCGGTACATATTGTGCGCCCGAGATATATAAGCTGCAGATTAAGAGGCGACCAGTATTTTTTGGGCAGCTTCTTCATTAAATCAAATTCAATTTTTACAGGATCAGTTTGATCTGTAAGACCCAGCTTTCCGGAAATTCGTTTTACATGAGTGTCAACTACGATAGAGGGCTCATGGAAAACGTGGGTGCGGATAACGTTGGCGGTTTTTCGCCCGACTCCGGGAAGTGAGGTCAGTTCTTCAATGTCCGAGGGAACCTGACCATCATATTCGCGCTCCAGTTTTTTCATGCAGTCTATGATATGAATTGCTTTCATATGATAAAAACCGCATGGTTTGATATCCTGTTCGAGTTCTGTAAGATCCGCACAGGCAAAGGAGTGAAGATCGGGATATTTTTTGAAAAGATCCTTTGTGACAATATTTACGCGGGCATCGGTGCACTGAGCAGAAAGAACTGTTGCGATAAGCAGTTCATAAGGCGCTTTGTAATCTAAAGTTACCTGAGGCTCGGCTCCGTATTTTTTACCCAGTCTTTCAAAAATTTGTTTTTCACGATTATTCATTTTGCGCTCCATTCATTATTTCCATTAATTCAAGGCTTTTCCTTATAGAGTCGGCAAAGTTATAAACTCTGTCGTCTGTATTTTTTTCGGCATTTTTTAGGAGTGTCATCATGGAATTTATGTCATTTTGCTTGAAATAGTGCTCTTTAAGGTATTTGTAGGCTTCGAGATCAGTTCCGCCTGTGTTTAATTCGAATTCCCTTAAGGCGATGGCTTCATCAGTATAGCCTTCTGCGTCATAAAGAGCATAGAGCTTTTTCAGTGAGCGCTGCATGACGATATAATTTGCGTCGGCATTACCGAGTCTTTCCATATTGGCGGTGCCGTAGGTGAGCTTCACTTCGGTATTTGAGAGATAGGTGAGGTTGATGATCTCTCTTGACTTAAGTGAATTAAGGGTTTTTTGCAATGATGCACCGGAGGGATCTTTCAGCGGGATATTTATAGGCAGAGAATCCCCTATGGTGATCGGCTGCAGATCGTCGGTGGATTTGAGAGGAGTATTGTTTGCTTCCTCTTCTCTGTCCAGGAATTCCTGCATGATATCGTTTTCGTGTTTGTTGGTGCGTCTGATGGCTCTGTTTATGATAAAGCCAAAGAGCAGTATACTTGTCAATGCATAAAATTTCATCTATAATATTCTCTCAATGATGGATAGTTGTGTTCATCTCAGAACACGTTTTAAAGTGAAAAGGAGGACAAATGTTTTTTCGCTTTTTTACAAAGAAAAACAGGAAAGTAATTTCTTCAGCGATAATTATTTTTCTGATCCTTGCAATGGTACTTGCGTTTATACCAGGTCATTAAAACTATATTTATATTATAGCTGAAACAGGGAAAAGTTTTAAGGTATTAGAGGTTTTAAGAGGCAGATATTATGAAAAAATTATTTGAGGCAGCGCTTCTCACAGCACTGCTGAGCGTTGTGCTGTCAACTGCAGCTTTCGCTAAAGAGGCAACGGTACATGAGGGTGTGTACGCAGAAGGGATCGATCTTTCAGGAATGACAGAATCTGAAGTGTCACAGGCAATTTCGGATTACGTAGATGGCCTGAAGAATACCGAGATAACGCTGAAATATAATTCAGAGGATTCAGCGACTGTAAAGGCCGGAGATCTCGGCCTTGAATGGGCTAACACAGAAATCGCAGGAGAGGCGGTAAGAGTTGGCCAGGGAGGAAACCTCATTAAACGTTTTAAGGAACTCACAGACCTTAAGAAGAACAATAAGGTTCTCGATATTGAGTATAGTGTGGATGCCAAAAAGGTAAAGGATACTCTTTCTGAGAACTGTGCAGTTTATGACAGAAAGGCTGTAAATGCTACGATCAGCCCGAACAGCACCGGAAGCTTTGATATAATTGAAGGAAGCGATGGTGAGGAGCTTGATATGGAAGCTTCTGCATCGGCTATCAGTGATTTCTTTAAGAACAGCTTTAATGGAGAGAGCGCCAGCGTTGCTCTTGCAGTTGAGACTGTAAAGCCTAAGGGCGATACTGAGACACTTAAGAAGATGACAGATGTTCTCGGCACTTATACTACAAACTATAAATCATCATCAAATGATCGTGCGAAGAATGTCGCAACAGGTTGTGCGCATATAAATGGAACGATCGTATATCCGGGTGAGCAGTTCTCTGTATATGAAACAGTAAGTCCGTTTACAGAAGAAAACGGATACGCGCTCGCAGGCTCATATCTGAATGGTCTTGTTGTAGAGTCTCTCGGCGGAGGTATCTGCCAGGTTTCGACAACACTTTATCAGGCGGTACTCAGAGCAGAGCTTCAGGTAGATCAGAGATCTAACCACTCAATGGTAGTCAATTATGTTCCGCATTCAGCAGATGCTGCTATCGCCGGAACAACAAAGGATTTCAAGTTTACAAATAATCTTGATAATCCTATATATATCGCAGGTAAGACAGAAGGAAGAAATATCACCTTTACTATCTATGGTATAGATGAGAGACCTTCAAACCGTTCTATCGAGTTTGAAAGTGTTGATATATCAACAACTGAGCCTGTAGGTGACAAGGTGATCGGAGATTCCAGTCAGCCGGCAGGTTATGTACATACTCAGGCGGCACATACAGGTTATGTTTCTGAGTATTGGAAGATCATTAAAGAGGATGGCGTCGAAGTTTCAAGAAATTGTGTAAATAAGAGTACTTATAAGGCAGTTCAGAGGACCATAACACTCGGAACAGCTACAAGCAATGCGGTTACATCGGCCGCGATCGCCCAGGCGATTGCTACACAGTCCGGAGATTATGCAAAAGCTGTAGCAGCGTCTGTCAAGCTCGACGGAGGAGCAGGTGCACTTGCACAGGCTCAGGCACAGCAGCAGGCATCGGATGCGGCAGCAGCGGCTCAGGCAGCGGCGGCAGCCCAGGCACAGGCAGCAGCGGCGGCAGCTCAGGCAGCGGCGGCGACCGGTGATGAAGCTACACAGCAGTAAAAGGCAGGAGAATAATTTATGAAGGTTGGAAAGGTTAGCGAGAGTATACTTAAAAGATCTATACTCAAACAGGTCAAGACTACAAGAGAAGAGGTACTTTTAGGCGCTTCAATAGGCGAAGACTGCGCTGCTGCTGAACTTGAGCAGGGCGAAGTGTTTGTATTTTCAACAGATCCGATAACAGTAGTTTCTGATAATATTGGCAGACTTTCCATCGACGTTACAATAAATGATATAGCATCAGCAGGAGCAGAGCCCGTAGGGGTTCTGCTTTCATGTTTATTACCGGCATATATCAAGGAGCATGATATACAGGAAATGATGGGACAGGTGTCGCATAGATGCGCTGAATTAAATGTTCAGATCATGGGTGGACATACAGAGGTCACGCGAGCGGTTAACCAGCCCATCATTACTGTTACCGGGATAGGCAAGGTTAAAAAAGAAAGACTGGTCAGGACCTCCGGAGCAAGACCCGGTGATGATATCGTTGTAACGAAGTGGATAGGGCTGGAAGGAACAAGTATAATTGCCAGGGAAAAGAAGGACGAACTTCTTAAAAGATTTGCTCCGGACTTTATAGAAGCTGCAGAACAGTTTGACAGGTTCCTTTCAGTCGTGGATGAAGCCGGAATTGCCGTGAAGCACGGAGTACATGCAATGCATGATGTTACAGAAGGTGGAATATTCGGTGCGCTCTGGGATATCGCTGAGGCATCCGAGATCGGGATTGAGATTGATCTCAAGTCAATTCCTGTAAAACAGGAGACCATCGAGATCTGCAATCATTTTGATATTAACCCGTATAAGCTCATTTCAAGCGGGTCGATGCTCATAGCGGCAGAAGATGGCTATGGACTTGTAAGAGAACTTGAGAAAAATGGAATCAACGCTGCAGTGGTTGGAAAAGCTACAGAAGGCAATGACAGAGTATTGCTTAATAATGACGAACGCAGATTTTTAACTCCTCCGGAAACGGATGAAATATATAAAGTGGTATAAGTCCACAGAAAAGTGAGGATACACATGACAAAAGAAGAAATGCGTATGAAGATCCTGAAGGCGATAGAGCACGAGGCGAGGGTTGATATTCACGAGCTTGCGATACGTCTTGGAACAGATGAAGCAGCGATCGCCAATGAAATGAGCGATATGGAAAAAGAAGGCATCATCTGCGGATATCTTACACTTATTGACTGGGATAAAACAGATTCTCAGACCGTTACTGCTTTGATAGAAGTCAGATGTACACCGCAGCGCGGCCAGGGATTTGATACAGTTGCTGAAAGAATCTACAAATATCCTGAAGTAAATTCTGTATATCTTATCTCAGGCGGTTTTGACCTTCTTGTAACTCTTGAAGGCAGCACACTTAAAGAAATTGCCACATTTGTAACTGATAAGCTTTCTGCGCAGGAGTCAATTCTTTCCTGTGCTACTCACTTTATTCTCCGTCGTTATAAAGACCACGGAACGATACTCGCAAAAAAATATTCTGATGAAAGGCAGCTTATCACACCATGAAAAATCCGATTGCAGACAGAGTCAGTGAACTCAAGCCCTCGGGAATCCGGAAGTTTTTTGACATCGTTGCTGAAATGAAGGATGCTATTTCGCTTGGTGTTGGTGAGCCGGATTTCGATACACCCTGGCATATTCGTGACGAGGGTATTTATTCTCTTGAAAAGGGCCGAACATTTTACACATCAAATGCGGGACTTATGCCCCTTAGAGAAGAAATTTCGAAGTATCTTGAACGCAGAGGTCTTCCCAGATATGATGCAAAAAAAGAGGTACTTGTTACAGTTGGTGGATCTGAGGCGATAGACCTTGCCTGCCGTGCCATGTGCAATCCGGGCGAAGAGGTCATTATCCCTCAGCCGAGTTATGTTTCTTATGAACCGTGTGCGATCATGGCAGGAGCTGTTCCGGTGGTGATAGATCTGAAGCCGGAAAATGAGTTTCGACTTACTGCAGAGGAGCTGGAGGCTGCGATCACACCGAAGACAAAGCTTCTGATATTACCGTTTCCGAACAATCCGACAGGCTCGATCATGGAGCTTTCGGACCTTGAGGCAATAGCTGAAGTAATTGAGAAGCACGATATCTATGTGGTAAGCGATGAGATCTATTCAGAGCTTACTTATAAGGAAAAACATATAAGTATTGCGTCACTCCCTAAAATGAGGGAGAGGACTGTGCTTATCAACGGTTTTTCAAAGGCCTTTGCCATGACAGGATGGAGACTTGGATATTGCTGCGGTCCGGCTGAGATCATTCAGCAGATGACCAAGCTGCATCAGTTCTGCATCATGTGTGCACCGACAACAAGCCAGTATGCTGCAGTAGAAGCGCTTAAGCACGGTGATAAGGATGTGGTTGAGATGCGCGAAGCGTATGATCAGCGACGCCGTTTCCTCATGGAAGAGTTCAAAAAGATGGGTCTTCCATGCTTTGAGCCTTTTGGAGCATTTTATGTATTCCCGGATATTCGTGAGTTTGGAATGTCCAGTGACGAATTCTGTACGAAGCTTCTTGAGGAGCAGAAGGTTGCAGTGGTTCCGGGAACTGCCTTCGGTGCAAGCGGAGAAGGCTTTGTGCGTATTTCTTATGCGTATTCTATCGAAAACCTTAAGATCGCGCTGGAACGTATCAATATATTTATAACGGAATTAAGGAAGAAGTAAGGAAAAAGCCATGAAAATGAGACGAACACTTTATCTCAAGTTTCTTGGCGGATATATACTTTTCGGCATTTTAGCTTTTATAACAATCGCCACATTCACGAGTCAGATGATACTTAAGCATCTGACAAGGGTTCAGGCGGATTCACTTTACAGGGAGGCTCAGCTGGTGGCTTCGAACTATGCTCTGCGGATATATTCCAATGACGCAGACGGAGCAGAAGCGGCTGAAGCTCAGTTGAAGGCTATAGATACATATATTTCCGCCGATATCTGGGTGATAAATAATTCTTCAAAGGTGTTGTTTGACTCCAGAGCCAAGGAAAGTGATGATGAAAGAATATACAGTGAATTTGATCCATCTGCGTCCGGGACGTACTATATGACAGGAAATTTTTATGATGCGTTCGATGTGGATATGCTGTCAGTATTTTCGCCTATCACCTCGAATTTTAAGGTAATAGGGTATGTGGTGATCCATCAGCCGCTCAGCAGTATTGTGGCTTCAAGAAATGAGATCCTGAATATCACGTATATAGCTTTGGGAATCATTCTTTTGCTGTCATTGATAATCATTGGAGTGTTTACATTTGCTGTTTATCTGCCGCTTAACAGGGTAACTAAGGCGGCTGAAGAATATGCGGCGGGCAATCTTACTTATCAGGTGAAGGAGTCCGGAGCGCATGATGAGATGAGCTATCTGACGGCGACACTTAACTATATGGCGCACCAGATAGCGCAGTCAGAGGATAATCAGAAAAAATTCATCGCAAATGTATCTCATGATTTCAGGTCTCCGCTCACATCCATAAGAGGATACCTGGAAGCGATGATAGATGGAACCATTCCGCCTGAGATGTATGAGAAGTATCTGACTATAGTCGTTAACGAGACGCAGAGACTTACGAAGCTGACAAATGGCCTGCTTGAGTTAAATACCTTTGATAAAAAGGGAATGGTTCTTGAACTTGCTGATTTCGATATAAACGGGATCATAAAGAGAACTGCAGAGACCTTCGGAGGAATCTGTAAAGAAAAGAAGATCTCCATTGAGTTGGTCCTTACAGGTTCTACGCTCATAGTCCATGCGGACATGAGTAAGATACAGCAGGTACTTTATAATCTTTTGGATAATGCGATCAAGTTCTCTTATAATAATTCTATCATCAAGATAGAGACTACGATCAAAAATGAAAAGGTATTTGTGTCTGTAAGGGATTCGGGAATTGGTATTCCAAAGGAGTCCGTCGGCAAAGTATTTGATCGTTTTTATAAAACAGACCTTTCCAGAGGTAAGGATAAAAAGGGAACGGGACTTGGACTTTCCATTGTAAAGGAAATTATTCAGGCACATAGCGAAAACATTAATGTAATTTCCACGGAGGGTGTCGGTACAGAATTTATCTTTACTCTGGCCAAGAGTAAGAAAGACAAGGAACGATAAAATTTATGAACTTAAAGAAATACGGAAAATTATTCACAGGAAGAGAAGGCTTCTGGCCGGTTTTTCTGATAACCATGCTGATAGCGTGTCTTCCGCTTTTCACTGTGAATTGTATAAATGGTCATGATGTAATTTATCACCTTCTCCGTATTGAAGCATTGGCAGAGGGAATCCGTGAAGGACTCCCTTTTCTGCGTGTTAATGTACTTTTTTTCGGTGGTGAAGGTTATGCGAGCTCGATGTTTTATCCGGATACACTGACGTATATTCCGGCTATTCTCAGAGCTGCAGGCGTAGGAATAAATCTTTCATACCATATTTTTGTCGCATTGACGATAATACTGGGTTTTTTAAGTGCGTATTTCTGCACAAAAATGATCACTGAGAAAAGACAGAGCGCGCTTATTGCAGCGGTCATATTTACGCTTTGTCAGTATCACATTGAGGATATATATACAAGAAGTGCAGTGGGAGAGTTCACTGCGATGATATTTATTCCGTTCGTGATATATGGTCTCTGGGATTTTATGTATAAGGAGTGCGAAAAACCCTGGTTTCTTGGAATCGGAATGACCGGAGTGGTACTCTGTCACACTCTTACAACGGTATTCTGCGTTGGACTCTGCGTGCTGGCGGTGCTGATCAGTATAAAAAAGATAATAGCAAAACCGGTCATGCTTATGAGGCTTTTTCTTACAGCAATCATCGTGCTGATGCTTACAGCGTATTACTGGATACCGATGATAGAGCAGATGAGTTCGCAGGTACTTAAATATACGCAGGATTCTTTTGACTTGAATTATGAAAAGCTTCTTTTAAGAAATGTTTTCGGAAGTGCATATAATAACGCGGGCTGGGCGGTTTTTGCAGCTGTGCTGCCAAGAGTGTTTATCAAGAGAAAGAGTGATATCATAAAATTTGCAGATATGTGCATGGTGATGGGACTTCTTTTTGCCCTTTGTACGACGGGATTTTTCCCGTGGGCAAGGCTCGCGCGTTTTCTCGGATTTATCCAGTTCCCGTGGAGACTATTCATCGCAGCTTCTCCGCTTCTCGCAGTTGCCGGAGGAATTTATATCTGTGAATTTGTAAAGAGAAGCAATCTTTCATCAGAGATAGCGATCATGGCTGTTTTGATCACAATGGCTATATCGGCTATAGGAAATTTTGAAAGCAATGATCAGGGCTATTATTCATACTCGGGAGATTATTTCAGCTATGCTCCATACACAGCAGAAGTCATCGGAGGAGAATGGCTTCCGGTAAATGCTGAAAGAAATAAACTTGTTAAAGACGCAGGGGTGGCGTATACTGACAATGATTCTGAGATTGAAGTTAAAAGAGAGAGGAATGAACTCAGAGTCGTGTCTGACGGAAGTGAAAAATACCTTGATGTACCTTTTGTTTATTACAAAGGCTATGCAGCAGAGGATTCTAAAGGAAATGAGCTTCAGATCAGCGGCGATGGAGAAAACGGGCGCGTAAGAGTACACACGCAGGGCGCCGGAGAGATCCGGGTATTTTATAAAGGAACAACGCTTCAGCTGTTGTCCACCGCAGTTTCTGCCGCAGTGATGATATTGCTGATCTTTGCAGTATTATACCAAAGCAGATGTAAAAGTAACTTGTTGATTTTGAAAGGAAATAAATAATTATGAAGATTGTCGTACTTGCAGGAGGAACTTCAACAGAGAGAGACGTATCTTTTGTATCTGGTTCTATGGTATATAAGGCACTTAAGAAGCTTGGACATGATGTTATCCTTATCGATGTATTTTATGGATACAGCGGATTAGATGCCAATGATGTAAATTCACTTTTTACAGTAGACAGAGACTGGGCTGCGGATATTAAAGCCATTACAGATGCAGATCCGGATATCGAGGCGATCAAGGCTCAGCGTCCATGCAGCTCAGACAGCTACTTCGGACCTCATGTCATCGAAATCTGTCAGGCTGCTGACATAACTTTTCTTGCTCTTCACGGAGGAGACGGAGAGAATGGTAAGGTTCAGGCAGCACTTGATCTTTTCGGTGTAAAGTATACAGGAACAGGCTATATAAGCTCTGCGCTTGCTATGGATAAGTATTATACAAAGGTAATGCTTGATGCAAAGAAGCTTCCTACACCTGAGTGGAAAGAGGCAGAAAAGGGTGATGAGGAAAAGCCTTCACCGTTTGGTCTTCCATGTGTTATCAAAACAGAGGCCGGCGGTTCGTCAGTAGGTGTTTACATACCTAAGACAGAGGAAGAGTACAAAAAGAATCTTGTTCAGGCCTACAAGTATGGAACTGATGTGCTTATTGAGCGCTATATTAAGGGCAGAGAGTTTACCTGTGCTGTAATTGACGGAAAGCCTTATCCGATCGTTGAGATCGCTCCTAAGCAGGGCTTTTATGATTATAAGAACAAATATCAGGCCGGAAGTACAGTTGAAACATGTCCTGCAGAAATTTCAGCTGAGGCTACAGAGAAGATCCAGAAGATCGCTGTTGATGTATATAATGCCCTTGGAATGGAAAGCTATGCGAGAATGGACTTCATGATGGATGAGAACGGAAATGCATACTGCCTTGAAGCAAATACACTTCCGGGAATGACTCCTACAAGTCTTGTTCCGCAGGAAGCTGCTGCGGTTGGAATTGATTTCCCTAATCTTTGTCAGCTCCTCATTGATGTTTCAATGAAAAAGTATAAGTAAATCAGTGCTGTGGAAAATGGGTTAAGCTCCATTTTTCGCAGCTTTTTTATGCAGATCTGAAAAAGAAAAAAGCTGTGAAAGACGTTTGCCTTTCACAGCTTTTTCTAAGCCATATTATAAATTAATTATTCTGCTGCGATAGCGCCTGTTGGGCAGCCAGCTTCGCAAGCACCACAATCGATGCAAGTGCTAGCGTCAACAACGTACTTTCCGTCGCCTTCAGAAATAGCGCCTACAGGACATGTAGAAGCGCATGCACCACAAGATACACAATCATCACTAATTACGTGAGCCATTTTGAATTCCTCCTATAAAATAAACATACAACAACTTTTCTGACAATTATTTGTCAGTCTCAAGCTATTTTAATATAAAACAGTAGATTTTTCAAGCTAATACGAATATGTCGGCAATGAAAAACATAGGCCGTTGTTGAGTTTACATAAATTTTATAAAAAGATTAAGCAATGGATATACTTTTTAAGCGAGATCGCTGCCTGTAAGGAGTTTATATGCCTCAAGATATTTGTCGATGGTTTTATCAATGACGTCCTGAGGGAGGTTGTAATCGCTTTCCGGATTAGCCTTGAGCCAGTCACGAACAAACTGCTTATCAAATGATGGCTGTGAATGTCCGCTTTCGTAGCCTTCTACCGGCCAGAAACGGCTTGAATCAGGTGTGAGCATCTCATCACCAAGAACAACATTTCCGTTCTCATCAAGACCAAATTCGAACTTTGTGTCAGCAATGATGATACCGCGCTTGAGGGCGTAGTCTGCACACTTTTTGTAAAGGGCGATAGTGTTATCGCGAAGTGCCTTTGCGTATTCTTCGCCGTGACCCGGGAATTCTTTTTCGAGAACGGTGATGCTCTTCTCAAAGTCGATGTTTTCGTCGTGATCACCAATTTCTGCCTTTGTGCTAGGTGTGTAGATAGGCTCAGGGAGCTTATCACATTCCTTTAAGCCTTCCGGAAGCTTGATACCGCATACAGTACCGTTTTCCTGATAGCTTGCCCAGCCGCTTCCTGTGATATAGCCGCGGACGATACACTCGACAGGAAGCATTGTAAGCTTCTTGCAGAGCATGCTTCTTCCTTCGAATTTCTCATTCTGGAAAAATTCCGGCATATCCTTTACGTCTGTGCTGAGCATGTGATTAGGAAGGATGTCGTTTGTAAGATCGAACCAGAAACGTGACATCTGGGTGAGAACTTTACCTTTGTTGGTAACCTTGTTCTTTAAGATAACGTCGAATGCAGATATACGGTCTGTTGCAACCATAATCAGTGAATCACCGTTGTCATAAATCTCACGGACTTTACCTTCTTTAACGGGCTTGAATTCTTTCATGGGTCTTGTCTCCTCCTTACAGGAACAAAAAATCATGTATTAAGTTTTAAACAACAAGGCTAGTATACCCCCGAATGAATACAATTGTCTATTAGAAATGTGATATACTTTAGAGGAAATTTTTTTTGGAGGTATATTAAATATGATCAAAAATCAGAAATTGATTGATAGGTTTTTCAAATATGTGAAAATTGACACGCAATCAAGTGAGGAAAGTACAACATCACCTTCTACAATGAAACAGCATGACCTGGCAAAGGTCCTCAAGGCTGAATTAGAAGAGATGGGGGCTTCAAATATTATTTATGACGAGGAGCATTGCTACATATATGCAACTATTCCCGGAGAAAAGCCTGCGATCGGATTCATTGCACATATGGATACATCACCAGCAGTAAGCGGTGCAAATGTAAAGCCAAGGATCATCGAGAACTTCGACGGCAAAGACAGTCTCCTTAAAACAGAGGAGTATCCTGAGCTTCTTAATCATTTCGGTGAGGACATCATTGCCACAGACGGAACAACTCTTCTTGGCGCAGATGATAAGGCCGGAGTTGCTGAGATCATGCAGATGGCAGAGTATTTCCTTACACATCCTGAGGTAAAGCACAGAGAGGTAAGGATCGCTTTCACACCGGATGAGGAGATCGGTGCCGGTACAGAGTACTTTGATATTGAGAAATTCGGAGCACCTGAAGCTTATACAGTTGACGGCGGAAAGCTTGGAATCATCGAGTATGAGAACTTTAACGCTGCTGCAGCAAAGGTACATGTACATGGAAAGAGCGTACATCCGGGCAGCGCCAAGGGAATTATGAAGAATGCCCTTGAGATGGCTATGGAGTTCAATGCAATGCTTCCTTCAAATGAAAAGCCTGAATATACTGAGGGCTATGAAGGCTTTTATTTCCTTGAGTCAATGAAGGGTGATGTTGAAGAGGCAGAGCTTTCTTATATCATTCGTGATCACGACAGGGATATTTTTGAGAAGCGTAAGGAAATGATCGAAAAGATCGGAAGCTTCTTAAACATGAGAGAGGGTGAAGGAACCTTCGAGATCGAAATGAGAGATCAGTACTACAATATGATCACTATCATGAAAGATCACATGGAGCTCATTGAAAATGCCAAGAAGGCATTTGAAAAGCTTGGTGTAAATGCAACTTCTGAGCCGATCCGCGGAGGTACAGACGGAGCTATGCTCACACTGAGAGGACTTCCATGTCCTAACCTTTGCACAGGCGGTTATAACTATCATGGACGTTATGAGTACGCAAGCATCCAGGAGATGGAAAAGTGCTCAGATGCTCTTATCGAAATTGCAAAGATGATCTGAGAATCTCGATAAAAGCAAATGAAATAAAAGATCAGTGTTTCCAGTGCTCGTGGTGGAGCTCACCGTTCTGCTCGAGCTCAGGGAAACCGTTCTGGCGGAGAGCTTCATATAAAACTATAGCAACTGAGTTGCAGAGGTTTAATGAACGCTCTCCTTTATACATAGGAATCCTTATACAGTGATCTTCGTTGTCGACGAGGAGCTCTTCCGGTATACCGGCGCTTTCTTTGCCGAACATAATGTAGTCATCCGGGCCGAATTTTACGTCGGTATAAGTCTGGTGAGCTTTAGTTGTTGCATACCAGATATTTGCATCAGGATGTTCTTCCTTGAATTTTTCAAAGTTCATATATCTGTGAACGTCAAGTCTGTCCCAGTAATCCATACCTGCTCTTTTGATGTTTTTATCACTTAAAATAAAGCCAAGGGGCTCTATAAGATGGAGCGAAGCGTGGGCATTAACGCAGGTTCTTCCGATATTTCCGGTATTCTGCGGGATTTCAGGTTCGTGAAGTATTATATTCATTTTTTAAGTAAACTCCTTATTTCTCCAATGTAGTAAAGTGATCCGAAGGCGCAGATAACATCGTCTTCAGAAGCGTCGGAAAGTGCCTGACGTAAAGCCTTTTCCGGCTGGTCACATGCTACCGCCTTTGGTGCGCCATTGTCAAGTAAATAAGAAGCGAGATCTTCTGAGCTTAAGGCTCTTGGAGTAGGTGGCGTAACTGTATAAAAGCATTTTGCCAGAGGGATTATTTCAGCCATCATTTTGTCGTAGGCTTTGTCGGCAAGCACACCTGTGATAAATAAGATCTTCTTATCATTAAAGTACTGGTGCAGGCTTTCCGCAAGTACCCCGACACCCTCTTCGTTGTGACTTCCGTCAATTATCACATCCGGCTTCTGCTGAAGCAGTTCAAAACGTCCCATCCACTCGGCATGCAAAAGACCATCAGAAATGTTTTCGTCGGTTATGGAATAACCGCTTTTTCTAAGAATCTGTGCAGCCTGGACAGCCATTGCGGCATTGTTTATCTGGTAAGATCCCAGCAGTGATATTTTGTAATTATGTAAACCGCCTGCGCTTAACTCAAAGCTCTGACCGGTGATATCTGCGCTGAGAAGCTTTGTTGGAAGAACGGCTTTATTCAGAACAGAATTTTTTTCGTGACATACATTTTCAAAGACTTTTTCTACTGAGTCGGGCTGGGGATAAAGCAGTACCTTACAGTTGTCTTTAATGATTCCTGCTTTTTCACCGGCTATTTTTTCAAGAGTATCGCCAAGTATTTCTGTGTGATCGAGTGCAATGGTGGTAATTATTGCAAGCTCAGGATGTTTTATGACATTGGTGGCATCGAGACGGCCGCCGAGTCCTACCTCAAGTACGACGATATCACAATTATTTTCAAGGAAATAAAGAAATGCCACTGCGCATACTATTTCAAATTCTGAAGGTGCATTGAGGCCTTCTGCCTTCATGGCTTCTATATGATGACTGACTTTTTCTGTAAGTCTTGCAAGATCATCTTTAGGGATCTCTTCTTTGCCAATGCGGATTCGTTCAGTGAAATTTATCAGAAAAGGAGAGGTGTAAATACCGACCTTAAGTCCGCTCTCCATCAGGATACTGCTGATAAAGGCTACTGTTGAGCCTTTGCCGTTGGTTCCTGCAACGTGAATGTATTTAAGATGATCCTGAGGATCACCGAGCCTGTGTAAAAGCTCGGTGATGGTCTCAAGATTAAAGGGCTCTTTGCCCGGAATAACTTTTTTAGGTGAAAATTTAGGTGTAGATTCGATGTAATTCAGTGCTTCTTCGTAATTCATTATTGCTTTTGTGACCTTCTTGCTTAAT
>JAILMH010000037.1 GCA_024692715.1 Lachnospiraceae bacterium | reverse complement strand
TATATTGATTCGGCGGCTACCTCTACGGAGGAGATTGGAAATGAGATATATCCTCCGATGAGGAAGGCTTTGATGGAACATGATGTTCCAATCGGAAATCACAGGGCGCGTCAGGTCAAGAGAAAGGAATATGATGAATTTGACTTGATCATAGCGATGGATGATGAGAATTTGTATTATTTAAGGCGTATTCTTGGTGATGATACGGAGAATAAAATTCACTATTTGGTGGAGTATACGGATACACCTAATGCTGAAATTGAAGATCCGTGGTATACCAGAAATTTTGAAAAAGCATATCAGGACATTTTTAAGGGCTGTAAAGGGTTGCTTGACCAAATATCTTGAAATGAAATATGTCTTAAAGCGAGTCAATTCTAAAAAAGAGCATACGAGCCGTAAAACATGGAGAGAAAGTATGTCCTAAAGCAAGTCGATTCTAGAAAAGAGCATACGCGCCGTAAAACATGGAGAGAAAGTATGTCCTAAAGCGAGACAATTCTAAAAAAGAGCATACGAGCCGTAAAACATGGAGAGAAAGTATGTCCTAAAGCAAGTCAATTCTAAAAAAGAGCATACGCGTCGGGGATAACCCGGCGCGAAAGTATGCTTCAAAGCAAATTCCACTACATATTGCATGAAAAAAGAATATAGAATACAAGTTTTTATGATTTGAATTTATTTTATAAATTCTCACAAATTTTTGCCGATAGTTTTTATAGAGCGGTAAGATATGCGTTGAATTCGAATTTAGCCTATAGACTGGAGGAAGTGATTATGAAACTTACCATGCTTGGTACGGGAAATGCTTTGACAACTGAATGTTATAATACCTGCTTTGTACTGTCTGATGAAAACGGCTATTTTATGGTAGACGGCGGAGGCGGAAATGGTGTATTGAGTCAGCTGAAAAAGGCAGATCTTAATTGGAAAGATATTCAGAACATTTTCGTAACGCATAAGCATATGGATCACATATTCGGTGTGCTTTGGATGATCAGGATGTTTGCTCAGGCAATGCAGAATAATGAATTTGATGAGGATATCAGAATTTATTCTCATCGGGAAGTCATTAATCTTATCAGAAGTTTAGCAAAATCCCTCCTTACACCGAAGCAGGCTAAGTTTGTAGATGACAGGATTCATCTGGTCACAGTTCATAGTGGTGACAGGTTTAATATAATGCATCACGAAGTCCAGTTTTTTGATATTTATTCTGAAAAGGACCGGCAGTTCGGTTTTACTTTAGAAGTTGAGGAGAACAGAAAATTAACCTGCTGCGGAGATGAGCCTTTTAACGAAAGAAATAAGCGTTATGCGGAAAACAGTGAGTGGCTGCTTCATGAGGCGTTTTGTCTGGATTCAGAAAAGGATAAATTTCATCCTTATGAAAAGCATCATTCTACAGTGAAAACTGCGTGTGAAAATGCTGAAAAGCTTAAAGCTTCAAATCTTGTGCTTTATCATACAGAGGAAAAGAATTTAAGCGATAGAAAGTGGATGTATTCTGATGAAGGTAAAAAATATTATCATGGAAATCTGTATGTACCGGATGATCTGGAAGTGATCGAGCTTTGAAGTTGAATAAATGTTAAATGTCCCTGTCTTTATGGAAATAGAGACGGGGATTTTATTGGTGAAAGTAACTTTTTATTTTTTTTCAATCTAATTTCAAGCTTTGATATATAAGATATGTTCAACAACACACAAACTTTCAACGAGTGCAAGGTTAACACAGGAGGATAATGAAAAATGTTTAAGAAATCTTTTGTTTACAAAGGCATTGCAATGGCTGTTATGGCAGCGGCTTTGATGACTTCACTGACAGCATGCGGTTCAAAAAGCGCACCTGTTCCGTCAGAGGCAGTAAGTGAAGCTGCTCCGGAGGAGTCTTTGGCAAGCGCTGCAGCAGGAACAGAGACTTCAGAGACAGCATCAGGGGAGGTTGTTACAAACCTTGATCAGATAGATAATACAAAGTGGCAGTATAATTCAGATGATAATGTTTACTATCAGATTGGCATAAGCTATTGTGAAACACCGGCAGATGAGTCTTATGAATCACTGGCTGTTTTTGTTCCGGGCGATTATATGAAGGCTACAGATAACGGTGACGGAACTTATACATGTGAACTCAATACAGAAGCTACAGTAGGCTCTTGCGACTATACAGCTGAGACAGCACCTATCGTAATGCCGATCAATACACCTGGTTATGCTGCACAGGATGCACTTACAGAGTATGAGAGCTTTACTGATTATACAGATGAAGGAATGATCTATGTACACGCAGGATGTCGAGGAAGAGATGCAGGCGCACCTGCCGGTGTTACTGACCTTAAGGCTGCTGTAAGATATGTGAGATATAATTCTGGAAATATTGCAGGTGATACAGATAAGATCTTTACTTTTGGTATGTCAGGCGGTGGTGCACAGTCAGCACTTATGGGTGTTACAGGTGATTCTGATCTTTATGATGATTACCTTGAAGCAATCGGAGCTGTTCAGGGAGTTTCAGATGCTGTTGCAGGCTCTATGTGCTGGTGTCCTATCACATCGCTTGATTCTGCAGATCTTGCATATGAGTGGCAGATGGGTAATACAAGAACAGGCCTTTCTGATGAAGAACAGAAGATCAGCGATGGCCTTACAGAGGCATTTGCTGAGTATATCAATAGTATCGGACTCAAGGACAGCGATGGAAACGCTCTTACACTTGAGGAAAGCGATGATGGACGTTATCAGGCCGGTACATATTATGAATATATCAAGAGTGTTGTTGAGGAATCTCTGAATAACTTCCTTTCAGATACTACATTCCCTTATGATTCATCTTCAGGAAAAGAGCATATGGCCGGAATGGGCGGTGAAGGAGCAGGCGGACCTCAGGGCGGCGGTGCACCGGATGGCGAAGCACCGACAGGCGGAGCTCCGGATGGAAAGTCTGATAAGGCAGATAATGCTTCGACAGAGTCAGATACATCTATGGAAAATGTTGACTTTACACAGGTTGATGATATCTCAAGAGACAGTTCATCTTCTGTAGAAGGTGTTACGATTTCCGGAACCTATGAGACAGCTCAGGATTATATTGATGCACTCAATGCAAATGGTGAGTGGGTAAAATATGATGCTGATACCAATACAGCAACTATTACATCACTTGCTGACTTCTCAGCAGCAGTCAAGCAGGCAAGTAAGTCACTTGGCGCATTTGATCAGCTTGATGAAGGTCAGGGTGAAAATACACTCTTCGGATATGGTGATGGAAACGGCGCTCATTTCGATGCTACGATGCAGGAGGTTCTCAAGAGTATTAATTCTGAGTATGCAGATGATTACGCTGAAGATCTCACAACTGAGGACAGCGAAGGCCATACAGTTGACTACAGGATCAATATGTATTCACCACTTTACTATCTTTTAGAGTCAAGTGAAGGTTATGGTACTTCAAATGTTGCCAAGTACTTCAGGATCAACACAGGTATTTTCCAGGGAGATACTGCTGTAAGCACAGAAGCAAATCTTGCTCTTGCACTTGAAAATTATGGATCTGATGTAGATTATTCATTTGTATGGGGCAAAGAGCACACTATGGCAGAACGCACAGGTAACTCAACAGATAACTTTGTAAGCTGGGTTAATGACTGCGTTGCTGATATGGAATCTAATCAGTAAAATATGAATTGAAAAAGGCGTATGGGTCTGAGTGATCCATACGCCTTATTAAAATCAGTCTATATTGTAATCCATGCAGACTCTTGTTTTCGTGAATGGGCGAACCTTGCTGTCAGCAACTGCAACGTGTGCAGGGTGTACAGCGTATCCCTTAAGCGATTCTTCATCCTCAAGTGTGCAGTCAAGCATTACATCTGCATTTGAACTTGCAAGAAAATCAGTCTGTACGTGAACTTCTTTTAATCCGGGAACTTTTCCCACAAGTCCCTCGAGACCTTCCTTTATTCCCTTTCTGATCTCCTTTTTCTGCTCTTCTGAATATTCATCCTTGAGCTGCCATAAAATGATATGTTTTACCATTTTGAATGTCCTCCTGAAATATTTTCTCATAGCTTATTGATGAGCTTACGCTTTAGATTATATCATGTTTGTGGTATCATGGCATTTGTAATAAAATTTAACTCAGTCGGAGAAGCCCCCACCTCTATGCGACAGCGGAGGTGGGGGTTATGACAAATTATGCTCGGTTGGGGTAAACACTCTGACTGAGCTAAAACGCTCCGCGAGGATTAAATACAATTAGATTGCTATAAGAAAAGGAGATACGACTATGTCCTGTACAACAATATTAGTAGGTAAAAATGCTTCTTATGATGGTTCAACGATGATCGCCCGTAATGATGATTCAGGTTCCGGACATTTTACACCGAAGAAGTTTGTCGTTACTCAGCCTAAGGATCAGCCGAGAGTTTATAAATCAGTGATCTCGCATGTAGAGATCGAACTTCCCAATGACCCGATGAGGTACACATGTATGCCGAATGTCATTGAAGGAAAAGGAATCTGGGCTGCAGCGGGTGTTAATGCTGAAAATGTCGGAATGACTGCCACAGAGACTATCACGTCAAATCCAAGAGTACTTGGTGCAGATCCATTGGTCGAGCTTGTGGAGGCAACAGCAGATTCGCCTGAGATCCCTGGTGGAATCGGTGAAGAGGATATCGTGCTTCTTGTGCTTCCCTACATTCGCTCTGCAAGAGAGGGTGTTCTGCGCCTTGGTGAACTCCTTGAAAAATATGGCACTTATGAGATGAATGGTATTGCATTTTCGGATACTAATGAAATATGGTGGCTTGAGACGATAGGAGGTCATCACTGGATCGCAAAGAAAGTTCCTGATGATTCATATGTTGTGATGCCAAACCAGCAGGGAATCGAGGACTTTGACCTTAACGACGCCTTTGGCGCACAGAGAGAGCATCTTTGCTCAAGTGACCTTATGAACTTTATAAAGGACAATCATCTTGATCTCAGCCTTGATGATAAATTCAGCGCCCGTGCTGCTTTTGGAAGCCATGATGATGCAGACCATGTCTACAATACTCCTCGTGCATGGTATATGCTTCGTTATCTTAATCCTCGCACATATAAATGGGATGGACCGGATGCCAAATTCGGACCGCTGTCAGACGATCTGCCATGGTGCCTTGTGCCTGAGAAAAAGATCACACCTGATGATGTTAAGTATGTTCTTTCATCACATTATCAGGGTACACCGTTCGATCCATATATTGCTTATGGAAAGAAGGATATGAGTGGTGCTTTCCGTTCTATCGGAATCAACAGAAATGACTTTATGGCGCTCATCCAGCTTAGAAACGATGCTCCTGAGCATGCCCGTGCGATTGAGTGGATCGCTTACGCATCAAATGCGTTTAATACGATGTGTCCTTTCTATGCAAATATCGATGAGACACCTGAGTATTTAAGCAACACTACGGCAGAGGTTTCAACGGATAATTTCTACTGGAACAGCCGGCTCATTGCAGCGCTTACAGATGCAGCTCACGGAAAAAATCAGTTCCACATCGAGCGCTATACAGAGTCAGTACTTTCAAAGGGATACGCACTTATCAATAAGCATGATGCAGAGCTTAGAAAGGTGACTGATGCTGCAGAGGCTGTTCGTATGCAGGAAGAGGCAAATAAAGAGATTGCTGAGATGCTTAAAAAAGAGACAGCAGATACGCTCGATAAAGTTCTTTTTGATGCAAGCAATCAGATGAAGAATCAGTATTCACGTTCAGACGCATAAAGAGTTTATATGATAAAGATAGCAATAGTAGAAGACGAACAAATTTATATCGATCAGCTTCAGAATTATATGAAGCAGTTCTGTGAGGAAACTTCGCTGGAAATTGAAACTACGATCTTTCGGGATGGAGATGAGATCGCAGAGGATTATAAGGCGGGCTTCGACATAATCCTTATGGATATTCAGATGCAGTTTATGGATGGAATGACAGCGGCAGAGAAGATACGTAAGCTGGATGATGAGGTGATAATAATGTTTATCACGAATATGACCCAGTATGCGATCCGAGGTTATGAGGTAGATGCACTTGATTATATGGTGAAACCTGTTGAGTATTTTTCATTTTCACAGAAGCTTATGCGTGCCATAAGCAGGCTTAAGCGTAAAGACGGCCATTTTATAACTGTTCCTGTGGAATCCGGCGTCAAAAAGCTTAAGGTTGAAGACATTTACTATCTTGAAAGCTTTGGTCATAGGATTGTTTATAAAACGAAGGATGGAGAATTTGATTCGAGGGGAACTATGAAAGACCTTGAAGAGGCTCTGGCTCCGTATGGATTTTACAGAAGCGCTAAAAGCTACCTTGTCAATATGAAATACGTTGATGGAGTCAGGAATGGATGCTGTGTCATCAATGATGAAGAGCTTCAGATAAGCAGACAGAAGCGTAAGGAATTTATGGAGGCACTCCTGGATTATATGAGTGGTAATTCTAAATAATGATTTTTACAGATATTCCAAGGCTGAATACCGCCCTGGCAGAATGGGCAGCGTGTATGATCTACGTGCTGCTCCTTAAAAAAAGGTTTTCAAAGGGAATGACGGCTCTTATTTCGGTCGTGTCCCTGATATTTCTGACTGTTTTTATGATGGTCACTGCAAATGTTGGACTGGCATTATGGCTTCCATGTATGATAGCAGCGGTCTTATGGATGTTCGCCACATTGTGGCTGCTGCTTGATGCTACAGTCAGAACTTCGGGCTATCTTACAGCCTGTGCATTTATGATAGCTGAGTTTTCGGCATCCATTGAGTGGCAGCTTGAAATGTATTTTGGACATTTTACAGCTAACTCGTTTTGGTGGCATGTCCTGATGATGCTTATTTTTATCACATTGCTTATGTCAGGATTTTATTTCCTCGAAAAAAAGTATGTAAATAATATATTTGCTTCGCAAATCGCAAGGAAGGACGTCATTTCAGCATTCTGCTTTACGATAATTGCCTTTGCGCTGAGCAATATAAGTTTTGTCAGCATTAATACGCCATTTACTGCTATCGAGCATACGGACATAAATATCATGCGTACGCTGGTAGATGCCTGTGGAATTGCGATTTTATATTCATCACAGGTCAGGATCTGTGAGTATTATGCTGAGAAGGAAGTGAATACAATCCGTTCCATGCTGAAAAATCAGTATGATCAATACCGATATTATCAGCAGAGTATGGAAATGATACACATAAAGTATCATGATTTAAAGCATCAGATAACGGGACTTCGCTACGAAACTGACAATGATAAGCGTAAGGAATGGCTGGATCAGCTTGAAAAAGAGCTGGATGATAATCATATCGTTGACAGGACCGGAAATCAGGTACTGGATACGATGCTTGGGGCAAAAATATTCCAGGCAAGCAAGAATCAGATAAGGATAACCTGCGTGGCAGATGGTAAGCTTCTAAGCTTTATGCACGTTACAGATATATGTACGATATTTGGTAATGCGCTTGATAATGCTATAGAAAACGCGGTTCTTATCGAAGATCCCGAAAAAAGAATGATACATGTTACGGTTTCGGCACAGAAGGGATTTGTTCTTATCAATATCTCTAATTACTTTGAGGGAAAGATCGAAATGAAGAATAATTCTCTGCCGAAGACTACAAAGCATGATAGAAGCAATCATGGTTTCGGCCTCAAGAGCATTGGCTATGCTGTTGAAAAGTACAATGGAACCATGTCGGTTTCTGCTGAGAATAACTGGTTTGAACTTAAAATTCTCATGCCGAAACATGAGAAATAAATACCGTTTATGACAAAAAAAGACGTTTCGTGTCACGGAAGCGTCTTTTTTCTTTTTATATGTTAATGTATTATTACTGAATTTCAGAATTAAACAGGAGGAGAACTGTTTTGAAGCATTTAGACATAATAAATAGAATGACGTTAGAGGAGAAAGCGGCCTATCTTTCAGGAAAGAATGAGTGGGCTACAAGGGATTTTCCAGAACTCGGGATACCGCCGCTTTTCTGCTCAGATGGTCCGAACGGTGTAAGAAAGCAGCAGGGAGCAGGAGATCATCTTGGACTTAATCCTTCTGTTCCTGCAACATGTTTCCCGACATCTGTAGGTATTTCAAACAGCTGGGACCCTGAACTTGCTGATGAGGTTGGCGAAGCTCTTGGAGAAGAGGCGGCAGCGGAAGGCGTTAATGTTCTTCTTGGACCGGGAATGAATATTAAAAGAAATCCGCTTTGCGGAAGAAATTTTGAGTATATTTCGGAAGATCCATATCTTTCAGGTAAGCTGGCAGCGGCTATAATCCGCGGAATCCAGAAAAACGGTGTTTCTGCCTGTGCAAAGCATTTTGCAGTGAACAGTCAGGAGCTTAGAAGAATGGCTATGGATTCGGTTGTAGATGAGAGAACTCTTCGTGAGAT
>JAILMH010000024.1 GCA_024692715.1 Lachnospiraceae bacterium | reverse complement strand
ATACCAGCCTTAGCGCAGTTTCTCTTGAAACGGCGTAAAGCACTGTCAAGAGACTCGTTTTCTTTTACGATAACATTTGACATACTTTCTCACCTGACCTCCCTTCAGACCAACAGAAAAATCTGAATGGGTATTTATGTGCCTTTCAAAACACACATTGACATTATATCACGCTTTTTAGATTCGTCAAGAACTTTTTTTAACTTATTCTTCGTTACTGTTCACTCGCTTACAGCTCGCTTCAGTAACGACTTCGCGCATTTATGAGAATTCGCCTACGGCGAAAAATGCGCTCACACCCACATCACATTCTTACGCAGTCAGCGGCATAGCGCTTCCTGCTACCTGTAAACTGTAACTATTCTTCAATCTTTTCATATCGATTCCAGATCTTGTCCGCTCCGCATACATGCTTTGTGTGATCTGCATCTTCGATAATATAATCGCCCTCACAGATGAAGATACGGCCCCTTCTGTCATTGATATACGGAGAAATGATCAATCCGCTTTCCTTTTTTATCTTTACCAGATTGTCCGTAACGAACCATCCCTTGGTAACAACATCGGTATACGGCTCAAATCCATCTTCAAGGCCCTTGCCTATTTCATATTTTACGACATTGGCGTCCATAGTTCTTCTTCTGCATTTCATTAATATTCTCCTCCTAACCTAATTTGGTCAAACAGTAGCAGAATAAAGTGTATCAAGCGTATCTGACGATTTCTTTCCGCTGGAACTGTATGTTTCGGAACCGAGCTTATTGGAAGCTATAGAGTTCATCATCGAAGCCCTGGATGCTGTCACATCTCCATAGGAACCGCTTCCCTGGAACAAACTCTTGATAGTCGTGATACGTGCCTGATTAAACTTATCTCTGTCTATGGAGAGTTTTCCATCAGAATCAGCGGTCACTCCGATATCTTCCAGCTGATATACATTCGTCGCCGTGGTTCCGACCATTCTGAGCGCGATATTATTTGTAGCTGTAGCATTCTCTGATGCAGCCGAGCTCAAAAGAGAATTATAACTGTCTACAAACTTCGAAAGTTTATCATAAATCTTATCGTAATCATACTCAGAAGTAGTTTTCTTACCATCTGAACCGGTAACTTCATATTCTCCCTGCTTGTAAAGACTCTCACTGCTGAGGGCTGCCGCTGCATCTTCAAGATCAGCCGCATTATTCTTTACCATGCTATATGCCTTCTTAGCATCATCAGAAATTGTCGAACCCGATTTTTCCGAACTCTGCTTTGCATAATACGCCTTTAGAAGTTTACCGTAGCTTCCGTTCCGGATACTTGAATAATCGCCAAGCATACCGATTATGCCTGTTCCATCTGCAGAATTAGTGGTCTTTCTGTTCGCAGCACTACTGAACAGATACGAGTAATCATTTGAAGAAATACCATTTAATGATGACATATGATCACACTCCTTTTCTACTTACGGCTCTTACACCGTCCGACTTCCCTGTCGTTCACAGGCATATATACTGCTCATGACTAGTATCGTCCGAAAACAACAATTTCATTAGTATTTTTGACTCTAATATCAAAAATACATCTTTCAAAGCTTCTATTTCAGTTAAATTATATGACATGTTGTATGCAATGTGCAATGTTGTGCAGACATTTCAGTTTTCTGTTTACTAAAAAATACAAAACCGGGCACATCTTTCGATATGCCCGGCCAAGCTTTCTACCGCAAAGTATCAAGTTTTAGTATTGCTTATCAAATTACTCTTTTCCGTACAGATCAACGAGACCCTGCAGATGAGCAAAGTGCTTCTCTGCGTGCTCAGCAGCTGCCTTGAAGAGCTTATCTGCCTTTTCAGCATTAACCTTCTTAAGAGCTGTGTAACGAGCCTCACCGTCAAGGAATTCCTGATAAGGTACTGTAGCAGCCTTAGAATCAAGAGTGAACTTCTTGTCTCCGCCATCCGGATTGAATCTGAAGAGATTCCAGTATCCAGCGTCAACAGCCTTCTTCTCCTCATCCATAGCCTTGCCCATA
>JAILMH010000052.1 GCA_024692715.1 Lachnospiraceae bacterium | reverse complement strand
GTCTCTCTCTCATTCAGTTTTACCGGAAGTATCATTCTCGTCGGAACGACCTTTCCTGCAGCCGCATCAAGTAAAAATGAAATAGCTGTTTTAGCCATTTCCTTGATGGGCTGCCGTATGGAGGTGATAGTCGGGCAGGTAAGTGACGCTATACTTGTATCGTCAAACCCGACTATCTTCAATTCATCGGGGATTTTTTTCCCCATCGTGTTCGCAATCTGAATTACCTGTGCCGCGATAACATCGGAGCTGGCAAACACACCATCTATCTCCGGATATTCCGTCAGAACCTCTGTTATAAAATCGCGGTACTCGCCTGAGTCATACTGTTTCCCTGTCGTAGAGATCTCTCTGTGCCAGGTACCGGTCTCCTCGCAAACCTTAATGAAACCGGCAGCACGCTCATCCGCCGGCATCTCCGTTTCGCTTACACCACTGATGTGCAAAAGCTTCGAAGCTCCGCACTCAATAAGTTCTCTGGCTGCAATTTCACCCCCGTGGAAGTTATCACATTCCACGGAGGCTGTACCACACTCCAGATTTCGCTCAATTGTTATTAAGGGTATATGCAGATCCTTAAATTCATCCAGCTGGAAAGAGCCGCTCATCATGATGACTCCCGCCACACGATTGGATTTACACATATCTATGTATTTAAGCTCATTGTCATCATCGCTCTTTGAGTTAAAGAGCATGATATTGTATTTTTTCTTCTTCGCTTCATTCTCCAGGTTACTGATCATTTCCGCAAAATACGGTTTATTGATATGCGGAACTATGACACCTATGATGTTGCTGGACTTTTTAGAAAGTGCTCTTGCCACCTCATTCGGGTGATAATCCAGCTTCTTCATGGCTTCCTGTACCTTTTTTCTTGACTCCTCACTGATATAGCCACGATTATTGAGAATGCGCGAAACTGTAGTTACTGTAAGGCCGGTTTCTCTCGCCACATCCTTAAGCGTTGCCATTAATACTCTTCTCCTTTAACTTTTCTAGCTTATTGTCTCATCAATTCTCTGAAACAATCGACTAGTGCTCCTCGCCGGATCACAAGGCTCGGAACATTCCGAACCTTACGATTTAACTGCCCCCGCAACTACACCGGAAATGATCTGGTTCTGTAAGAAAATGTACATAACTAAAAGTGGAGCTATTGTAAGTACCAGAGCTGCCATTACAACACCATAGTCAGCAGAATATGTTCCATAGAACATATATGTTGAAAGAGGAAGTGTAAGAAGCTCTTTCTTTGAAAGTACAAGGCTTGGAAGAAGGTAATCATTCCAGTAAGCCATCGCATTAAGTATTACCAATGTAGCAGTTGTAGGCTTGAGAAGCGGGAACACAACTTTTGTAAATGTCTGGAAGTTTGTGCATCCGTCAAGATAAGCTGCCTCTTCAAGAGAAAGCGGAATATTTGACTTAATGAATCCCTGATAAATGAATACTGACATACTCATACCAAAACCTACATGGAAAAATACCAACGCAAGACGGTGATTCAGGATACCAAGCTGTCCTCCGTAGATAGCTACAAGCGGGATCATGATCGCCTGGAAAGGAATGATCATTGATGCAGCCATCATTGCAAAGAATACTGTCGAAAATTTATCCTTTGCTCTTGTAAAATAATACGCTACCATCGCAGAAAGCACAATAACAAAGAATGTTGAAAGTCCTGTGACAAATAATGAGTTGCCAAATGCTCTGATGAAATTCATCTTTGTAAAGGCTTCAACAAAGTTCTCGAGTGAATATCCTTTTTTAACCGCAAATGAAAACGGAGCTCTAAGGATATCAGCCTTCTGCTTGAATGAGTTAAGTATTACCAGAAAGAATGGTATCATATAAAAGATGAAAAAAACAACTATAACAAGTGTACCAAGTGCTGTAACAAGCTTTTTCTTCAATCCGCCTGCTTCACGGCCACGCATATTTCCATTTTCCATTATGCTTCGACCTCCTTCTTCTTACCCATGTAAACCTGGATGCCTGAAACTACTGCGACAAGTACGAAGAGGAACAGAGCCTCTGCCTGACCTACACCATACTGACGTGAGGTAAATGCCTTATTGTAAACGTGCATAGCAACAAGAATTGTTGATCCGTAAGGTTCACCGCCTGTCAACGTAAGGTTGATATCGTAAACCATGAATGCTCTTGAAAGAGTAAGGAAAATACAGATAACAAATGAAGGAACCATGAGTGGAAGGATGATATATCTCATTCTTGTCCAGCCTGTTGCACCGTCGATCGATGCTGCTTCAAGAACATCTGTTGAAAGTCCTGTGAAACCTGCGATGTATATGAGCATCATATAACCCGAAAGCTGCCATACTGTAACGATGACCAGTGTCCAGAAAGCAAGGTGCTCATTTGCGAGCCATGACTTTGAAAAGATTCCGATTCCGGCACCCTTGCCAAGTCTTACCAGTGCATTTGAGAAAATGAACTGCCAAATGAAACCAAGTACAACACCTCCGATAAGGTTCGGAATGAAGAAACCTGCTCTGAGGAAATTCTGACCTTTAATTCCACTTGTGAGTAAATATGCAAAGAAGAAAGCAACGATATTTACCAAAAGAACTGAAAAGATTACGTAACGGATAGTCAGCAGCATCGATTTCCAGAATTCCGAATCCGAAAATACCACTTTATAATTGCTGAATCCAACAAAATTTTTAACTGCGCTTACACCGTCCCAGTCTGTCAGTGTGATATAAAATCCATAAAGAAATGGTACGATTACAACGAGTACAAATACGAGAACGCCGGGAAGGGCAAATGTGCAAAGATTCTTCAGTTTTTGTGATGAGGTCCGTCCCATAATCTTCTCCTTTCTGATGTTTCCATTTAATCTGATTAATTAAGGCGTCCTTCCCAATTCCGGGTTGGACGCCTTTTGGGTAATAAACTTTAGCTTATATAGTAAGAGTGTTTTTAATAGTTTTAGTCGTTAATATTATTCTGCCTCTGTTGAAGCTGCTTCTGTTGAAGCTGCTTCTGTTGATGCTGCCTCTGTAGATGCGGCCTCTGTTGAAGCCTCTTCTGTTGATGCGGCCTCTGTTGAAGCCTCTTCTGTTGCTTCTGTTGAAGCTTCCTCTGTAGACTCTGCAGCTGCTTCTGTAGGAGTCTGCTTTGACCAGTAATCGTTGATCTGAGCTGCAAGACCTGCTCTGTCTGTCTTACCTGCGAGATACTGCTGCATTGAAGCACCAACCTCTGACCAATGATCTGAAGGAGCTACGAATGATGAGCTGTATGTCTGACCTGCTGCAACCTTATCCTTGATTGCTCTTCCAAGAGGATCAGCCGGCTCAGTTGCGTTGTTCTTATTTGCAGGAACGATAGCAAGCTTTGTTACCATATCATTCTGACCTGTTGTTGAGTAAACGATCCAGTTAAGGAACTGCTTAGCTGCTGCCTGCTGCTCAGGTGTTGCAAGGATGTTATCGATGATTACCTGCTTTGTAGGTGAAGCCTGCATTGATGTGTTTGCAAAGTCAGATGTATCATTTCCAAGAACGAACGGGATAAATCCGAAGTTTCCTTCAGGATCAGCGCCTGCGCCCTCAAGATCAGGCCAAGCCCATGAACCATTTGCCCAGAATGCTGATTCTCCGTCAGCAAGTGCAAGTGCATCCTGATCATACTGTGATCCGTTAGGATCTTCTTTATTAAAGTTATTCTCAAGAAGGAGATCGAATGTATCCATGAACTGTGTAAATCTCTCATAATCAGCTACGTCCTGAGCACCTGTCTCAAGGTCATAGATGATCTTTGCAGAACCTTCTGTTGTTCCATCATAAGTATCATAGATATAACCAAGCTGATGAGCACCAAGTGACCAGTCTTCGTGAGAAATAACAACAGGTGTTTCCATTCCTGCAGCTACGAGCTCTCCAAGAAGAGACTTAAGTGAATCATAGCTGTTTACTGATGAAGGATCCCAGTCAGTTCCAAGTGTTGAATCAATTGCATCCTTATTGTAGATAAGGCCACGACCTTCAACACAGAATGGGTAGCTGTAAACTTTTCCGTTTACTTCAGTTGTCATACCCTCAACTTCACTCTGCCACTTCTCATCAGAAAGATCCATTGCATACTCTTCAGCAAGTGCTACAACATCTGTTGTATCGAGCATTGCCATTGTAGGTGCATTCTTTGACTGATAAGCTGTTGTGATCTTTGTATAAGGAACTTCTCCTGTTCCGCAAGCCTGAATTTCAACATGTACCCCTGTTTCAGACTCATAATCTGCAGCCATTTCCTCAAGGCCTGACTGAATCTCACCCTTAGAATTAAGGAATGTGATCGACTGTCCCTTAAGTGATTCATCAGCTGTGAAATCACCACCGGCTTCTGTTGTTCCGGCAGCTGCTGTTGAAGCTGATTCAGATGCTGCATCTGTTGCTGCAGCTGATCCTGTTGATGCACTGCTTCCGCATCCTGCAAGTGTTGTAGCTGCTACTGCAGCTGTAAGTCCCATAGCGCAAAGCTTTTTCAGGTTCTTCTTCATAGAAAAACTCCTCCTTGGTATAAAATACAAACCTCTCCAAATTAACTTTTGTTAATTATGCTGTATGTCAAGCGGTTGTCATCGCTGACACATGTATAATATCACGCACAAATATATGTGTCAAACGGTTAACATATAGCATTTTTAACAATTTAGACGGTTTTTTATACTTTTTTGTAGGTTTTGCACAACAGTTTGCACGTCAAACGGCGTAAATCCATTCCAAAATTGGCTGAAATTTTGTTTAAATTTTATTCACAACATGTCATACGTTTGACATACGATATGTGATTTATCCTTTTAAGATATAAAAAAGTGCCATTCATGCTTCCCTGCATGAATGACACTCTTTTGTTTATTTCGTTTGAATTCCCTTTATATCCACCTCATGTCCTACAATAAACTTCTGCTGTTCAACATCGTATGACACAATATAAACTTTACCATCCTGAAAGTCGATCGTTGATTCAGTATTATGGATCTCCCGTCTGGCTATACTTCCCATATATGCACCAAACTTTACCTGATGTTCTCCCGCTGTTATGTAATATCTCCTGTCGAGCATTCCCCCTACGACGGGTGAGACCTGATCTGTTTTCTCCAGTTCTCGATTATCTACAGCCACTATCTCCGGAGAAATAACTCCATACTCAGTCTTTACATTTTTATACCTGACCACCGCGAATTCACGATTACTTTCCAGCCATCTATTTATATCATTGAACTTTCCTATCTTTATAACACAGCTCAAAAAGCCCACTGCTGCAATTATTATAACAGCCAATATTATAATAAAATTAATATCCACTATATTCCTCCACGTCTGTTTTTATGTATTTTATCATATCCTCTGATCTTTCTAAATTTATATCGTCACTTTCATTAAGATTTCTTATGCTTACTTTCCCGATTATCTACTATTTTCCTCATCATTTTGTCGATATAAATCATAAATATATATTTTTACAAAGAAAGGACAAATTATGAAATACAAATTTATATTTAGTAAAGGACCTCTTGATACCTTAAATTATTTTTCATATAGACTTATTCAGTCTGCCATATCACTTCACTACGAATATTATGTTATAGATATCAATAATCCGGCTACATTCGTAAATGACAAATTTTTAGAATTCATCACAACCGGTAATCCTATCGGAATATTTTTTAATAGCATTGGATTAGGACTCACCTATAATGATAAAAATTTATGGTGTATTCACCAAATTCCGATATATAACTTTTTAGTTGATCATCCGCGATATTTTACTGACATATACAAATTCGATACTGAAAATATACACATTATTGTTCTTGATAGTAATCATATGAATTTTATCAAACGTTGGTTTCCCAAATTCAAAAATAAAGTTTATTTTCTCCCCGATGGAGGTAGTCCAGGTAACGCAATTGATTATAAATCACGAACAATCGATGTTATTTATACAGGATCATCTCATAACATTACCTATGAAAACATTGATTTTTTCCAGGATCACGGATTAAATTTTTATCAATCAGTTATATCTTATATGATTAATAACCCTTCTTTAACTACCGAAGAAGCTATCGAAAATTTTATTGCTCGAAATAATAATTTGAACTCCGACGAAAAATATGCACTTCATTTTAAATTTTCTAACTATGTAGAAAGGGATGTACGAAGGTATTTTAAACTTAAAATGATGCATGCTCTTGACCGCGCAGGCATCAATGTACATATATATGGACGTCTCTGGGAGGATGATAGTGAACCATTTTCAAGTAATATACATATTCATAAAGTAGTTTCTTCTCAGGAATGTCTTGACCTTATTGGTAATTCAAAAATCAGCTTAAACTGTATGCCATGGTTCAAAAACGGATGCAGTGAACGCGTATTTAACAGCATGCTTTCAGGTGCCGTAAGTGTTTCAGACAAAAGTGATTATTTAATTAAAAATTACACCGATGGGCAAGATATAATATTATACGAATTAGGAAATGAGAACCAGATGGCAGCTGACGTTAAATGGCTATTAAATCATCCTGAAGAGGCTGAAAAAATTTCACTGGCGGGAAAAAGAAAAGCTAGTACAAACGACACCTGGTATTGTAGATTTAATTCTATATTAAAACTTCTCGGAATAGATTCAAACAATTCTTAACAGATATATAATTTTAGATATCAAAATTGTTTTAAAATTAATACAATTTGTGCTATTATTGACTAACAGAATTCATATATGACCTCTGCTTAGTTGATTAATTTTAATCAATCGGAGACAGAAATATGAAAAACAAGGTCGTTAAAAAGCTCACAATGCTTACAGCTGCTATCGCTGTAACATTCACAACAGCTTTTGCTGCTGTTCCCCAGGTTAATACCGAAGCAGCATCTTATATCATACCAAACGGATGGTATTACATTAAAAATATTAACAGTCAGCTTTATCTTGAAGTCAAAGATGGAAGTGACAAGGACGGAGCCAATGTTCAGCAGTGGACAGGCAATGGAAATGATTGTCAGAAATGGTACGTCACAAACAAAGGAAGCAATTACATCACTCTTAAGAGCGGTCTTAAAAGCGGTCGTATGCTTGATGTAACTGACGGAAGTAAAGAAAACGGTACAAATGTCCGTATCTGGAAAGCCAATAACCTGGATCCTCAGGTGTTTAAGGTTGTAAAAAGCTCAAATGGTGCAGTCTGCCTTAAAACAAAATGCAGCAAAAACAAACAGGCTGTAGATGTTTATGACTGGAGCAAGCAGGCCGGCGGAAATATCGACACATGGAAATACAATGGACTTGCATGTCAACAGTTTAAGTTTGAGTCAACCACTTCAAGCAGCAGTAATTCAAAGAGCGACAGCTCTAAGAATGACAGCTCAAAAAGCAGTGATTCAAGCAGTTCAAAATCCAGCGGTACAACTATAAACGTACCGGGAACCACAACTCTTGAAAAAGCTGTTAAACAGGCAAAGAGCGGTACAACTATCGTTATTTCAGGAACTGTAAAGAGCGGAAGTATCAGCCTTCCGGCAGGTGTCAATATCTCCGGAAAAAATAACGCTGTCATTGATTTCTCAAGCACTTCAGGAAGCAGTGGACGCGGAATCACGCTTACAGGCAACGGCTCAACTATTTCAAATATCACAGTAAAAAATGCTGCTGATAACGGTCTCTACATCACAGGTTCTAATAACACCTTTAAGTATGTAGAAAGCTGCTACAACGAAGATGCAGGTTTCCAGGTATGTAATGGTGGTGCCTACAATAAGTTCTATAACTGCCATTCACATCACAATGCCGATGCAAAGGGTGAAAATGCTGATGGCTTTGCCAACAAGCTCCATTCCGGCGAAGGTAATTACTATGAAAGCTGCATCGCAGACTACAACTCTGATGACGGCTGGGATCTCTACGCTGCTCACGGAGCTGTAACCCTCGTTAACTGCCAGGCCAATTACAACGGTCTCTGCAATGGAATCCGCGGCGACGGAAACGGCTTTAAGATGGGCGGAGTTGATAATAAAACTCCGGGACAGAAAGCCCATCTTGACCCGCTCAACCACACTCTTACAGGCTGCTCTGCAAAGGGCAACTACGCTGCAGGCTTTGACCGTAACAATCAGAGCGGTGTCGTAACAATGACAAACTGCATATCTGACAGCAACAAAACCTATAACTATAACTGGCCACTCACAGGCACACCATCAGCTCTCGGATATAAAGTCACTTTCGGTAAAGCCAAGATCGTAAGCTGTACATCAAAGAATGGAAAGAACCGCATTGACGGTGCTACACTCAGCGGCACCTGTGTAGGTTTTTAACTTATAATATAATCAACCCCATCACAACTGAGTAGGTCTTAAATATGAATTCAAAAAATACCACATGCCTTATTTCCAAAGACATGTGGTATTTACGTTTTAAATGATCCCTATGTAATTATGCAATTACATGAACCCAGCCTTCCGGTCCTTCGATATGACCATTCTGGATACCTGTAAGAGTATCATAAAGCTTCTGGGTAACAGGTCCCATCTTCTCCATTCCTGCAGGGAAAACAAATTCCTTACCATGATCATTAATAGAACCTACCGGGCTGATAACTGCGGCTGTTCCACAAAGTCCACACTCCTGGAAATCCTTGATCTCTTCAAACTTGACCGGTCTCTCAGTAACCTTGCAGCCAAGATATTTCTCGCCTACTGTTGTAAGTGAACGACGAGTGATAGAAGGAAGGATGGAATCTGACTTCGGAATAACAAGATCCCCGTTCTTATCTACAAAAATAAGATTTGCTCCACCTGTCTCTTCAATATATGTTCTTGTAGCAGGATCAAGATAAAGGTTCTCATCATAGCCTTCCTTATGAGCTGTTACAATTGCATGAAGTGACATTGCATAGTTAAGTCCGGCCTTGATGTGACCTGTTCCATGCGGTGCTGCTCTGTCGAAATCACTTACCTTAAGGCGAACCGGCTTAGCGCCGCCCTTAAAGTAAGGTCCTACAGGAGTAACAAGGATTCTGAACTGATACTCATCAGCCGGTTTAACACCGATAACAGCGTTTGATCCAAACATATACGGACGGATGTAAAGAGTTGCACCGCTGCCATATGGCGGAACCCAGTCAATATTTGCCTTAACAACTTCATCAACTGCTCTCTCAAACATTCCTTCAGGAAGCGGCGGCATCTCAAGTCGTACTGCTGAATCATGCATTCTCTTTGCATTTAAGTCAGGGCGGAAGCATACAATCTTTCCATCCTCTGTTGTATAAGCTTTTAATCCTTCAAAACAAGACTGAGAATACTGGAGTACTCCGGCACACTCATTAAGGACGACCTTATCGTCTGTGGTAATCTTTCCTTCATCCCACTTTCCGTCTTTGTAGTTAGCAACAAAACGATAATCCGTGCTCATATAGCCAAATCCAAGATTGGCCCAGTCAATGTCTTTCTTTGCCATAATGATTTCCTCCAGTTCTTGATGATTTTTTCATTTTTGTGCTCTTTTTAATGCACTGAATTCATTCTATTACTTTAAAGTGAAAAAGACAAGCTAAACTTTTCAGCCTCGCACCTGACCGGTTCCCTTTATTTCATACTTATACGAAGTAAGTGCCTCAAGTCCCATAGGGCCTCTTGCATGGAATTTCTGAGTACTTATTCCAATCTCTGCACCAAACCCGAATTCAAAACCATCTGTAAACCTTGTAGATGCATTCACATAGACCGCTGCCGCATCTATCTCCCGGAGGAATCTCTTTGAATTATTATCATCTTTAGTGATTATCGCCTCTGAATGATGCGTGGTAAACCTGTTTATATGAGCTATAGCTTCATCCAGAGAGTCAACTGTTTTAACAGATATGTACGGACCAAGATACTCTGTGGCAAAGTCCTCCTCCGTAGCCGCCTCGCATTCATCTACAATGCTTTTAGCCCTTTCATCTCCTCTGACTGTGATTCCCTTTTCATGCAGATCCTTAAATATCTCCGGAAGTGCTTTTTCTATTATTCCTGAATGTATCACCAGCGATTCTGCCGCATTGCAAACACCCATTCTCTGCGTTTTAGCATTATCAATAATCTTTACCGCCATGTCTATATCCGCTGGTTCATCAACATATATATGACAGTTTCCAACTCCTGTCTCAATTGTCGGAACTGTACTGTTCTTCACTACAGCTTTAATAAGCCCTGCTCCACCCCTTGGTATCAACAGATCAACATATCCATTCAACTTCATGAGTTCGTTTGCAGTTTCATGTGTAGTATCCTCAAGAACCTGAAGCGCATCCTCCGGGAGACCGGCTATCCTCAATGCCTCTCTTATGACCTTAGCAATAGCGACGTTCGAATGTATGGCATCAGATCCGCCTCTGAGTATCACAGCATTGCCCGACTTAAAGCAGAGCGCAAATGAATCCGCTGTAACATTTGGTCTTGATTCATATATTATCGCTATTACGCCGAGCGGCACTCTTCTTTTTTCTATTACAAGTCCATTGGGCCTTGTGATAGTCTCCATAAGAGAGTCGATAGGGTCTTCAAGATCAGCAACCTGTCTTAAGCCTTCAGCAATTGATTCGATTCTCTTTTCATCTAAAGAGAGTCTGTCAAGCATTGCCTTTGAAACCTTATTTCTGGCAGCAAGCACATCTTTGGCATTTTCATCAAGTATGAACTGTGCTTTATTCACCAGTGCTGCTGCAGCAGCTCTAAGCCCTCTGTTCTTATCCTCAGTACTTAAATTTCCAACAGTACCGGCTGCTGCCTTTGCTCTTTTACCTGTCTCAATAAGTTGTTCGTTCAAAATGAGCCCTCCTTAAAATGAAAAAAGGCGCGCGCTTTATAAAAAGCACGCGCCTAATTGACTACACTTTAATACAGGCAGATCTATAAGCCGGGTTCTGTATTTGACGATGATCTATCCAGGACTACTGTTGCCAGCAGCCTCAAGCGATCTACCTGAAAACAGATCGGGCAAATCTATGGTTTTCTGTTTGATCTTGCTTCGGATGGGGCTTGCAATGCGTTCGGTGTTACCATCGAACCGGTGGTCTCTTACACCGCCGTTTCACCATTACCGGTTGCCCGGCTGTTTACTTTCTGTTGCGCTTTCCCGCGAGTTACCTCGGCCGGCCGTTAGCCGGCATCCTGCCCTGCGAAGCCCGGACTTTCCTCCCGTACAGCCATAAAGCTGTACCGGCCATCGTCTGGTCTGCCTGTTCTGTTATTTTATACTCTTATGCAGTTATTTGTCAACAGTATGAATACATCAACTCCTTTATTATATAATAAGTAAAATTATCCGATAATGTTTATATCAAAATTATTAGGAGAAGATTCATATGGATGGTACAATTGAACAAATAATTGCAGAGGAAATTTCAATCGGAAATTGGAATAAGGCAGTTCAGCTTTTACAAAATGAATTTGAAAACAAAAATTTTTCAGCAGAACTATATATCTTATCCGCAGCTATCAACGAACATTTCAACTTACGCGATGAACAGTTTGACAGCATAATTTCCGGCCTAAAACTTGATGCCGGCAACTATGAACTCTATGTTTCATTAGGAGACTACTACCGTACTGAAAATCCAGACCTGGCATATTTATGCTACGAAAACAGTTTGATGCTCTGTCCAACGGAATCACCGGATTACAATGTAATATCTTCAATTTTTCAAAGCTTTAAGGATGAATCAACATTAACTGTTCATAACTCTACTTTTATTGTATATTCATACAGTTTAGAAAACACTTTACGCTGCATAAACAGTATCCGCTCTACCTGCGCTTCAAACAGTTATGAAATACTTATTATCAGTAATATTCTTAATCCAAATTATCAGGAACTTTCAAATGAATTTTCTGATATAAAGATCATAAACGGTCATGATTTAGTCACCCTTGAAAATGCCTATAATCATGCCATAAAATCTGCAGCACCTGATAACAATATCATAATTACTAATGACGATGTCGCAATGCTTTTTAATTCTCTTTTTATGCTGCGATTTGGGCTTTATACAGATGGAAAGAACTGTATTTCCAGTTCACAGCCTATTATTTATAATTTCTTTGATTCGAATGATATTCTTTCAGGTGACTTCGCAGAGCATGCAAAAAAAAATAACATCCCCCAAAAAAGTTTCATTCAATATCATTTTATAATTCCAAACACATGCTTTATAATCCGTCGAGAATGTATAGAGAAAATAAATTACTTCGATAATGACTTCAACTCAGATGATTATTATTCATACAGTTTCACAATGAATTGCATTAACCTCAATTTATCTTCTCTCAAGACAGGATACAAAACAATGCACAATCATTCATGCTGTATAGTTTCCAGCCATGAATTTGTAAAACTTCATTTTACTAATGAAACTTTTAGCGAAGAAATATTTATGAAAGTAAAAAATAAGCATGGCTTTAATTTTTATTACTACTCCTCATCTCGCGATGAGCTGATCAGCTTCATTAAACATGCACCCCAGCAGAAAATCAATGTACTGGAAGTTGGATGCGGATTAGGATCTACCTTAAATACCATAGCATATAAATTTCCAAACACCGACATACATGGGATCGAGATAGTAAAAAACGTTGCCCAATATGCCTCTGTTTTCTGCGACATAAAATGTGATGATATCGAAACAATGAAGCTAGATTATCCGGAGAATTATTTCGATTACATAATTTTCGGCGATGTTTTAGAGCATCTTCGCGACCCGATAGCCGTATTAAAGAAGATCCGACCATATCTAAAAAAAGGAGGATATGTTCTGACAAGTATTCCAAATATTATGAATATCTCAATTATTTTTTCTCTTCTCTCCGGAAAATGGGAATACAGTGATTCGGGTATTCTAGACCGCACTCACTTGCGTTTCTTTACATTGGACACTATAAAGACAATGTTTTCAAAGGCGGATTATACTATATGTAACGTAGGTAAAAACACAAATATTGAAGTCGATAAATTTCCTAAATGGTTTACCGATATGCTTAAAGACAACAACTTTGCCCCGGCTGAACTATTCAGCATAATTCAGTATTTAATAAAGGCTCAGGTGAACAAGTAATATAGAAGGCGCGTACCGGCTGTTAACCAGTACGCGCCTTTCATTATCCTACATTAAATACCGAACCGCCTATAAACTCTCTTATCAGTGAATTTCTAGGTATTCCCTCTGTATCTACTCCGAGGAAGTACTGAAGGAATTTAAGCAGCCTGAGTGCTTCCTGATACTCCGGCTTATCCGGTGTAATATCAAAAAGCAGAGGTTCTACAAACTGCTTTAAGACTGAAAGTTCGTAGACAAGTGCGGAATTAAACATCGCATCTGCACTCTCCTGGAACGGGAAGATATTTTGAACCTCACCATTTCTCACATCATTCCACATGCCGAGTGTCTTTATCGCAGACGCTCCTCTTGTCCTGAAATCACGGACCATACGCCTGATCAGACGACCGTCTGTGGTAGTGATCCTATTATGTTCATCAATATTCAGGGTAGTCAGAGCACTTATATATATCTTATACTTACTCTCCTTTGGAAGTGTATAGGAAAGCTCATCATTAAGGCCATGAATTCCCTCTATTACAAGCACATCATCCGGTCCGAGTTTCATAATATTTCCATTGAATTCTCTTTCTCCGGTTATGAAATTAAATGACGGCATGTCAACAGCCTTACCCTTCAAAAGGTCGGTCATTGACTGATTAAAGAAATCTATATCCAATGCCCTAAGGCTCTCAAAGTCAGGCTTACCACTTGGAAGAAGCGGTGTATCTACTCTGTTTAAGAAGAAATTATCAAGCGCTATAGGATGCGGCTTTTTTCCTTGAGTAACGAGCTGGATAGAAAGTCTGTGGCTAAAGGAAGTCTTACCAGAAGACGACGGACCCGCTATCATTACGAACTTTTTATTCTGCTTCGCAATGTCCTGTGCAAGATCTGCTATCTTATGCTCCTGAAGTGCCTCCTGGATCAGCACAAGATCATTAAATCCGCCATCGCTTATGGTCTTATTCAGTGCTCCGACTGTTTCAATCCCAAGCATTGCATTCCATTTGGTCGCATCCATCATAATGTTAAAAAGATGCGGACCATCGTTAAATTTCGGAACCTTATACGGATCATTTTTTTCTGCCATGTTCAGGATCATACCATCCCTGTATGAAAACAAATCCACAGCCTTGATATATCCCGTACTGGGCAGCATATAGCCATAGTAATAATCCATGAACTCTCCAAGATGATACATATTGACCTTAGAAGCCATCCTGTACTTGAAAAGATCCTCTTTTTCAAGCATTCCATAGGTATGTATCCTGTTTCGTATCTCCTCTACACTATAGCTCTTTTTAACAAATGGTCTGTCTTCCTTGATTATCTCAAGCATCCTGTCTCTTACCTTAGAAACAAGTTCATCTGTAAGTTTAAAATCTCCACGGACAGAGATATAATAACCGGAGCCTATTGAAAACTCTATTTTGACTCTGTCGATCTTTTCAGGATCGACAACATCATAAAAGGACTTGACCAAAAGAAAGCAGCAGCTTCTTTTGTAAGCTTTATGTCCGAAGTGCCCGGATATCATCTCGAAATCAATATTACAATCCTTCTTCAAAGAGTGATGAAGCTCTCTGAGTTTGCCATCGACAACTACCAAAACTATCGGATATTTATACTCTTTTTGAAAGTCCTTCACTATTTCTGCATACGAAGTTCCCTTTGGATATTCATAAACCTTATCATTCCAGGTGATCCTGCATATTTCGCCCATAATTTTCCCTCCTTATATGATATACAAAAAAGCGGGATCTTACGATCCCGCCAGCATTTTCTTAAGTTCTTCTATCTCTTTCTGAAACTCAGTGCGTCTGTCCTCCGGAAGAGAACTTATGCCAAGAAGCTTTTCGTCAGCGGATATTTCATGTTTCAGATATTCTATATAATCTGAATTTCCCTTTTCAAAGAACGCTTTACCAAATTTATATTCTATTTCACTTCCGTAGCAGCTCACTGCTGCATCCGGCTCTGCAAACATCACAGGATAATACTTGCCTTCATCAAAAATGATCTTTTCATCACGTATAGCAATTCCATTTTCTTCAAGTAGATGACGAAATGCTGAAAGCTCCGACTGAGGGCTTAAAATATAATGCTTTACACCATTTTTCACATTGACCGGTGCATCGCTTATTATCCGTCCCATCAGCAGTCCGCCCATACCTGCGATTATTACTGTATCGGCTTTTCCTTCCGGAAGCTTTTTCAAACCATCCGAAAGATAAAAGCTGATCTTTTCTTTAACTCCATTCAAAAAGGCATTTTGCTTTGCCTTTTCCAGCGGATCACGGTTTACATCAAGCGCACAGGCCTCAGCTGCGATCCCGCGCTTAAGCGACTCAATAGTCACAAACCCGTGATCGCAGCCAACGTCCGCAATCCTTGCCCCTCTTGGGATCATGGATATTATTGTTTCAAGTCTTTTAGAAAGTATCATCAGTCAAGATAATCCTTAAGCTTTCTTGAACGGCTAGGATGACGAAGCTTACGGAGTGCCTTAGCCTCGATCTGACGGATACGCTCACGAGTAACGTTAAACTCCTTACCTACCTCTTCAAGTGTTCTTGCTCTGCCATCATTGAGACCGAAACGAAGGCGGAGTACCTTCTGCTCACGGTCTGTAAGTGTCTCAAGCACTTCTCCAAGCTGCTCCTTAAGAAGTGTGAAAGCTGCAGCATCTGCAGGTACCGGAACCTGGTCATCCTGAATGAAATCGCCAAGATGTGAATCTTCCTCTTCACCGATAGGTGTCTCAAGTGAAACAGGCTCCTGAGAGATCTTTAAGATCTCACGTACTCTCTCAACAGGCATATTCATTTCTTTTGCGATTTCTTCCGGGGTTGGTTCACGGCCAAGCTCCTGAAGCAGCTGACGAGAGATTCTGATAAGCTTATTGATTGTCTCGACCATATGTACAGGAATACGGATAGTACGGGCCTGATCTGCGATCGCTCTTGTGATAGCCTGACGGATCCACCATGTAGCGTATGTTGAAAACTTGTAACCCTTACGATAATCAAACTTTTCTACGGCCTTGATAAGTCCAAGATTACCTTCCTGAATGAGGTCAAGGAAGAGCATTCCTCTTCCTACATATCTCTTGGCAATACTAACAACAAGTCGAAGGTTTGCTTCAGCAAGCTTCTTCTTTGCTTCCTCATCGCCCTGCTCCATTCTCTGGGCAAGATCGATCTCTTCCTCTGCTGAAAGAAGCGGGACCTTACCGATCTCCTTAAGGTACATACGTACCGGATCCTCGATAGATACAGAATCAGGAACTGAAAGATCGATATTCTCCATATCGTCGCTGTCTTCCTCTTCCATATCAAGCTCAGAGTCTGAAGGCTCATCGCTTCCATTGATCTTGAGGATCTCTACGTTATTCTTCTCAAGCTCTTCAAAAATAACTTCCATCTGAGCTTCAGAAAGGTTCATATCCGCAAAGAAGTCATTGACCTCGCTGTCCTCTAAAACACCCTTTTTCTTTTTACCGATCGCTATCAGCGTTCTAAGCTTGTCAAGAAACAGCTGTTTCTCTTCGTCTGTTACCTGCTCGACCTGCTTAGCAGCTTTAGAAGATGCTTTTGCTGATGTCTTTGACGTTGTTTTTTTCGTTGCCATTTTTTCCTCCATAAATAGTTTTCTATATCCAAAACTTAAAGTGTAATCTTAATTTGCTGAAGCTTTTCCATGGTCTTTTTTTCCTGGACCATTCTGGCCAGCGGATCATCAGACTCTCCTGAGATCCTTGCGAGGCTTGCTTTCTTTATCTTTACCACCAGCTCTGTCAAAGCGGTAGCTCTTTCTGTTTTCGAAAGCTCCTCATCAAGCTTCGTATTAAATATCTCAGCAACCTTGCGCTGCTCATCAGCTTCAGTATAACGGCTGACGATCGCCGCCGGATTCATCTTACCCTCTTCAAGCTGACTCCACAATGTAAGTGCTATCTCCCGATACATTCCATCGGAAAAATCCTCCGGCGAAAGATACGGCTTAACTGCCGCATAGACATCTTCATTATCAGTAATATATGTAAGCAGAAGCTTTTCTGCCTGAACCACTCCATCCTCACGTTCAGGATTGTTCTTCTGTTCTCTGCGTTCTTTTACTCTCACAGGAGCCGACACAACGCCTTCTCCGCTGAGCTTGGCCGCTGCAACCGCTCTCTTAAGCGCATCGGAATTTATCACATATTCTGCAGCAAAACTTTCTGTATAATTATCACGTTCCAACTCATCCGGTATCTCAGAAAGTCTTTTCGCCATAGCCATTTCAAACTTGGTTCGTCCTTCAGGATCTCCGATATCAAACCTTTTCTGAAGGTTATGAATTTCAAAGCTCATACTGTTTTCAGCACTGTCGATTCTTTTCTGAAATTCTTCAGGTCCAAGATTTTTTATAAATTCATCCGGATCCTTATACGGTTCCAAATGAATGATCTTTGATGAGATACCTGCGCTCTTAAGTATCGGAATCGCCCGCATCGCTGCTTTTATTCCCGCTTCATCCGAGTCATAGGTAAGTCGTATGTCATCCGTATATCTTTTAAGTATCCTTGCATGATCCGGCGTAAATGCCGTTCCAAGCGAAGCTACAGCCTCTTTAAAGCCGGCCTGATGCATACTTATGACATCCATATAGCCCTCACAGGCTATCATATAGCCTTTTCTTGTTCTGCGGGCTTCATTTAAGCCGTAAAGATTCTTTCCCTTATCAAATATCGGCGTTTCCGGCGAATTTAAGTACTTTGGCTTTGCATCTCCCATAACACGTCCGCCAAAGCCAATCACCCTGTTTTGTATATCCATTATCGGAAAAATTACCCGGTTCCAAAACCGATCCGTCAGACCACGCCTCTCATCATGGTTTGCAAGCCCGGATTTAATAATTTCCGTATCCGAATATCCCTTACTCTTTAAATACCTGCATATTGCACTGCTCTGCCCCGCATAACCAAGGCCAAAGCTTCTCATGGTCTCTTTTGAAAGTCGTCTCTCTGTAAAGTATCTGAGTCCAAGCTCTCCCTCAGGGCTTCTGAGTATCTTATAATAAAACGAGGCTGCCTCTTTATTTAATGCAAACAGCCTATCCTTTTCTGTTTTCCTGCGTTTAGCTTCTTCGGAATAATCCGGCTCAGGGAGCTCGACTCCCGCTCTGTCTGCAAGTATTTTAAGAGCCTCCTGAAATGAACAATTCTCATAATTCATTACAAAAGAAATCACATTTCCGCCTGCTCCGCATCCGAAGCAATAGTACATCTGCTTTATCCCCGAAACTGAAAATGACGGAGATTTTTCTGAATGAAAAGGGCAAAGTCCAAAGTAATTGGATCCGGACTTTTTCAGCCTTACATAATTGCCGATTACATCAACTATATCGTTTTTTGATCTTACTTCTTCAATAATTTCGTCAGGATAATACAATTCTAGTCACCTTTTTATAAGACCATCCATGGAATTGGAATAAAGAGATCATCATATATTCCAACTGCATATCTGTCCGTCATGGATGAAATATAATCAGCTGTTGCAGTTTCTTTTTTTACGCCATTGGATATCATTACCTGATATTCCTTCGGCATCTTATCTGTATGAGTCAGAAAGTGATAATACAGCGTCTCTACAAGGCTTTCCGCCTTCCCTTCCTGGCTTTTTGCCACCTGATCAGTATACACATGAAGGAACATCCATTTTCTAAGATCCTTCATTGCTTCGCCGACTTCAGGTGTCATACATATATCATCCTTATCAAGGCTCGCATAGATCACGTCCTTAATAAGTGTATCAAGACGATCTCCAAGATTATCTCCAAGCACCCTGGATATCTTCACCGGCACCTTATCGCTTTTAAGTATCCCGGCCCGCAGCGCATCATCCATATCATGGTGGATGTAGGCAATCTTATCTGATATGCGGACCACCTTACCCTCAAGCGTAAACGGCATACCGGAAGTCTGATGATTTACAATACCGTCTCTCGTCTCCTCTGTAAGATTCAGCCCTCTTCCATCGTTTTCAAGCACATCTACTACTCTGAGTGACTGATCTGAATGTATAAAGCCATCAGGGCAGCATCTGTCCAGCGCACGTTCACCGGCATGTCCAAAGGGCGTATGCCCAAGATCATGTCCGAGCGCGATGGCTTCTGTCAGGTCATCATTCAGCCTGAGTGCCTTTGCGATAGTTCGTGAAATCTGTGAAACTTCAAGGGTATGCGTAAGACGTGTTCTATAATGATCACCTTGCGGTGTAAGAAAAACCTGTGTCTTATCCTTAAGCCGTCTGAACGCCTTACAGTGTATGATCCTGTCTCTGTCACGCATGTATTCCGTTCTGATGTCGCACCCTTCCTCTTCTCTCATCCTTCCGCGGGACTTCGAGGAGTGTGACGCATAAGGGTTCAAAAATTCATCTTCAATTTTTTCAAGATTTTCTCTGATTGTCATATAAATTCCTTTGCATTATATCCGCTATTAGATATATTTGTCAGAGAACCCCGAAATTACTTTTAATTTTTTAATTTTTTTAGAATCCTAAAATATTTTTATGATAAAGCTTTATCAGCCAGGCAATGGTCTCCACCGCTCCGGACATTATCGGTATCACAAAGACCGGCATTAGCACAATTTTTTCAAAAATCGCCCTTTTTACAGTCTTTCTGACCTTTAGCACATACGGAAAGTCCATAAAGCATGCGATCAGAAATACAAAGTACGGATGCAGGAAGAAGTATGAAGAATCCTCCTGGCCTATATATATCGAAAGAGTTGAAGCTATTTCAACCAAAAGCCATATGCCTGTGAACGCTATTCTCTTTTGAGGACATTTTGAAGAAACGATCCAAAAAAGCAGTCCTGTAACAAGTCCTTCAATGATCGCTCTAAGCCACTGAAACTCCATCATCCTTATCTCTCCCAAGATAGCTCAAAAGGGCAGGGTTCAAAAAAATCCAAACCCTGCCCGTTTAAGCATATGTTATCTAATTCTATGAAATATTAAGATTACTTCTGAGCTTCTTCTCTTGCCTTAGCAACCTCAGCTGCGTAATCCTCTTCCTTCTTTTCCATGCCTTCGCCTGTCTCGAAACGAACAACGCTCTTGAGGCAGATCTTAGCACCGTTAGCCTTAGCAACTTCGTCGATGTACTTCTGTACAGACTGCTTTCCATCCTCAGCCTTTACGTAAGCCTGATCTGTAAGGCAGATTTCCTTGTACTGCTTAGAAACACGACCCTGAACTAATCCTGTGAAGATCTTGTTCTCAGAGATCTCAGCCTTGTCTGCAAGAGCAAGCTCTGCAAGCTTAGCAGCTGCTTCCTTTGAAAGGAAGTTGAAGAGGTAGTTCATGTTGCTCTTCTTCTCTTCGTAGATAGCGATGTCTTCGTCACTCCAAAGCTTCTCGCTTACAGCCTTATCGATAAGCTTGTTAAGGATTGGCTTAGGAAGTGAAGCTGGATCATTAAGAGCGCTCTCTACTGTGATCTCTCTTAAGTGAGCCTTCTCAGCATCAGAGATGTCGTTTTCTGAGATGTACTGTGGGTTCATAGCTGCAACCTGCATAGCTACGTTCTTACCCATTTCCTTAACTGCGTCATTAACAACATCAGACTCAACAGCTACAAGAACACCGATCTTACCGCCAGCGTGGATGTATGTTGCAACAAAACCATTCTGCTCCTCAAGCTGAGCAAAACGACGGATCTTGATGTTCTCTCTGATCTTCTGACCAACCTGGATAGCAACTTCATCAGCTACTGTCTCAGAAGGGTTCTTGATCCACTTCTCTGCAAGAAGTCCATCAACATCAGCTGCCTCAGAAGCAAGTGCCTGAGCTGCAACATCACCAACGAACTCCTTGAATGCGTCAGAACCAGCTGCGAAGTCTGTCTCACAGTTAACTTCAACAACTGCAGCCTTCTTAGCGTCATCAGAAACTGCTGTAAGTGAAAGACCTTCTACTGCTGTACGGCCAGCCTTCTTCTGAGCACCGGCAAGACCCTTCTCACGAAGGAACTCAACTGCCTGATCCATATCACCGTCGCATGCTGCAAGAGCCTTCTTACAGTCCATCATTCCTGCGCCGGTCATCTCTCTTAAATCTTTAACCTGCTTTGCTGTGATTGCCATTTTTATTCTCCCTTAAAATCGGATGATAATGTTTTCGTTATAATCAGAAGCACAGAGCCAAAGCCCTGTGTTTCTGATCTGTTGAGCACTTAATTATTCTGCAGACTCTTCAGCTGCTGTCTCTGTTGTACCCTGGTTAGCCTCGATAACAGCGTCAGCCATCTTAGAAACGATGAGCTTAACTGCACGGATAGCGTCATCATTACCAGGAATTACGTAATCAAGCTCTTCTGGATCGCAGTTTGTATCAGCGATACCGATAAGAGTGATACCGAGCTTGTGAGCTTCCTGTACGCAGATCTTTTCCTTCTTAGGATCAACAACGAAGATAGCATCAGGGATCTTCTTCATGTTCTTGATACCGCCAAGGTTCTTCTCAAGCTTATCCCACTCCTTCTGGAGAAGAGCAACTTCCTTCTTAGGAAGAACATCGAATGTTCCATCCTGAGACATTGTCTCGATCTCCTTAAGTCTCTTAATTCTAGACTGGATAGTCTTGAAGTTTGTGAGCATACCGCCGAGCCATCTCTCGTTAACATAGTACATACCGCAACGCTCTGCCTCAGTCTTGATAGCGTCCTGAGCCTGCTTCTTTGTACCAACGAAAAGGATTGTGCCGCCGTTTGCTGCAATATCGCCAACTGCGTTGTAAGCCTCGTCAACCTTACCTACTGACTTCTGAAGGTCGATGATGTAGATGCCATTTCTCTCTGTGTAGATGTAAGGAGCCATCTTAGGGTTCCATCTTCTTGTCTGATGTCCGAAATGTACACCGGCCTCGAGTAACTGTTTCATAGAAATTACGCTCATTTGATTACCTCCTACGGTTCATTAGCGTCGATATGCGTCACTTCCAAAGGTAAACTGTCGGGTCGGACAGCACCGGCTCTGGATCGGCATATCTGAATGATAAAATTAATAAAAAAATCGAGTATGCGGAATTTTCCACATACTCGATAAATATAACACACCAGGGTGCGTTGTGCAAGTATTTCTTCACCTTATATTTGTTCCAAATTCAGTCCTCGGATCCCGATTTTATGGGAAGCTGTACACTTTCCGTCGGGCTGCTCAGAACCTCATTTGATTCTGTCATTCCAAGTTCTTTTGCTCTGGAAATTATTTCATCGTCTGTAAGATTTTTTCCGCCCTTACTGCCAAGGGAGATCCCCATGACGATAGCTGTCACAACAATACCTATTCCAAGTCCACGAAGATAATATTTAAGCTTCACTTATCTGTCCTCTTTTCTGCCTCTGTCATACAGGCCAATCACAAGATTTACTTCACCGACACCCATTGCAAGTGTCTTTGCTATCTCTATGCTGGTCTTGCCACTATGGTGCATTTCAAGAACCTGTTCGTTTCTGCTTAATCCAGACATTGAAACCGATACCGGTCTGCTTGAATATACTTCATCCTCTGCCTGTCGTTCAAATGAATCCTGCGGCTTCTCCGCCATGTCCGGCTCCGAAACAGTCACTGTAATATCCTCTGTTTTCGGCGCTGCCTCCAGGACAGGCTCTGCCTCGGTTTCCTGCACCGGCTCCTGAACGGTTTCCTGAGCTGTTTCATGAACACTCTCTTCTGCAGATGCTTTAACAGCTTCCTGCACCGGCTCAGTCACCTCTTCCGGTATTACCTCAGACTCATCATCAATATCAACTATCGCAGGCATAGGTTCAAACTCTTCAACTATCGGATTTTTCACAGGAGCTGCAGCTTTCTGTACCTTTTCAGATACAGGTACCGCTGCCGGTTCCGGCTCTGCCTGTTTCTTGAGTCTGTCCATTGCTGAAACTTTTTTACGCACCTGCCCGGTGCTCATTGACTCAAGAAGTTTCTCCATTGCTTCCTCTGAAGATGCTTTCTTTTTCACCACCTGCGCATGAGCTGCTGCAGGCTTTACATCTGTCTTCTGCACCGGTTTTGCCTCCGGCTGAACCTTTGGCTGCTGTACTTTCGGCTGCTGCACTGTCTTAGGCTGCACAGTCTTAACTGTGCTCTGCTGCTTTACAGGCTGCGGCTTTGGCTGAGCCTTTACCTGTGCAGGCTGTACCTTATCCGCAGCAGGCTCCACTTTCTTCGTGACTTCAGTCTTAACCTTATTTTCTCTAAGGCCAATTCCTGCCTCTATCTCCTCAGGAGACGGCATCATAAACGGAGACTGCTTAACAGATTTAACACCGCTATCAGCTCTCTCCGAAACATTTTTTACTTTGTCTGCTTCAGCCGCTTTAAGAGCCTTTGCAGCTTTACTTATCTGGGCAGCTCTTTCCTCTTCTGCTTTGCGTTCAGCCTCAACCTCACGCTTCGTCTGCTCAGCCTTACGGATAGTATTTTTAAGATCTGCCGACTTATTATTCAGCATGTCGTAAAGAAATACCACTTCCTGATGATTTTTCTCAATGGCGTCCAGAACTGTTTTTGAATATTCGTCAACAGCCATGATCTTTTCGTTAGTCATCTTCTCAAGACTGCGCTTGGTCGTATTTTCTGCCTCTTCTGCCTCATCATCTGCGATCTGCCTTACACGCTTGCGGATCTCCTGCTCGTCGGTACTGTTCATCGACTCGAGCTTTTTATCAAGAGAGCTGCTTTTTCCGCTGTTTTTGTCCTCTTCTTCATCCGTTGAAGGCAGCATAAAACTTAATGTAAATGTAATAGCTCCTGCCGCCAGGAGTACAATTTCAATCCCTGTCATACTGATACGTCAAACCCGCCTTTTTCTTTGATGTGGACCGCGTCTTTGGAGTTCTGTTTTTTGCGGTTTTTGCCACCATCACCTGCATATTCATTACTCCCCTTTTCGCGCGCGTCATACCCTTTTTGATGCAGCTCAACATCGTCCTGCTTACGGACACGGTTAAGCTTCTGTTCCTGCTGATGCTCAATCTTATCCTGTGTAGTGTTATGCATTACTGCTGCTTTTGCATCATCATGTGCTTTCAGAGCGGATAGATCCTGTGATGCTGTGATCGAACCATTCAATATGATCGGACTAATTGCCATGGTGTTCCCCCATTTCCGGCGGAGCAGCTTTCAGGTAGATCATAGTGGTGTCGATCCGACTTCTCCGTCCTTTATAACAAGTCTGCAATAGTTATACTTACTGCGAAGTACCATGCGTGTATCTGATATGACCACCTGAGTTCCGGGATGTGCCACATCCTCCACTTCTATGTACGCATTTGTAGCTTCACTTGCCTGTTCTTTCAATACTTCAATTTCTGCGTTGTTCGCGCCAAGCTCTTTTTCAGCCTGAACAAATTTTTCTGAGATTACTTTTGTCTGAGCTATCATATCCGGTGTGATCTTTTCGCCGCTGGCTATTTTCTTCTTAGTCGCAAGCAGGACAGGTTTGATCCTGTCTATCATCTTTCTGAGTTCAACATTCGCCTGCTCAAGGTCTATAAGCCTCTGCTTTTTCTCCGGGTCTGTTCCCACATCTATCTCTGTGGTAACTCCCATTGTCGAACCGATGACCTTGGCCTGAATGTTCTTCAGAGCTCTGACTCTTCCGCCTGAGATAAGACCCTTCTTGCCCTTTACGACAATATTATCTCCGGCATCCACATGACTGTTAAGTATTGCATCAGCCATAACGTAGCCTTCAGCCTTCACCGTTGCATTCTCTATGTAATGCGCTATGATATTTTTTTCTGATTTGATTATTGCCCTCTCTCGACCGTTGATACCCTTTGCTACAGTTATCTGACCGCCTGCAGTAACTTCGGCAGCCTCAATGATTCCCTGTACCTCGATATCCCCTGATGCACTGACTCTGAATCCACTTTTAATATTGCCCTTTATGAGCAAATTCCCTTCAAAGTTTTCGATATTTCCGGTGGACGTATCAATGCTTTCAAACTCCATTACCCCGGAAACCTCGACTTTTTCTTTTTCAACCGTAACATGGCCTTCTGACTTGGAGTAAAGCTCCATTCCATCTTCAGAGATCTCCACTTCCTTACCAAATTTAAGCTGACCTCTGTTTACCTTTGGCGGAAGAAGCTTGTTTCCATAAACATCCACCCCCGGAACACCTTCTTTTTCCGGATGGAGAATGGCAAGCTTCTGACCCTTTGCACAGGAAACAACTGTGTTCAGATTAAAATAATCCACCGTACCGTCTTCTTTTACAGTAGGCTTTCTTGAGCTGTCTGTATTAAAAAGGTACTCCACATAGCCATCAACTCCCGGCTGCATAGCCTTTCCTTCCGCTATGAGATAATCTGTACAGTATGTTCTGTCGTTGAAAAATTTATTCAATTCATCGTCTTTGATCTCAGCACGCAGATGTAAGAGCTTCATCTCCTTTTCGATATCATCCTTGCCTATCTGGTCACCGCCGTCTGTGGCAGGATAAAATCTCGCATAAAGCTTGAGAGAATCAGGGCTTACATTAAGCATAACTTCCTCATTAACAGTATAACTCAATGTACCCGTAAGTGGTATCTTTTTTTCTGAATCTCCGTTCAAAGCCAACTGTAATTGCTTCTCATCCGCAAATATCTGATGTGACTTCAGATACCCCTGTGCTTCCTTGTACATGACACGTTCTCCTCCGTTTTCCGGAGGATACACTATCAACTGAAGATGCTCGCTGTCCGAACTGTCTATTTTGAAATAACCGTTTTTCTGCGCCATATCCTTTTCCTACCCCTCTAATACCAGCTCCACTCATGATTTTTATCTTTTTCCAAAAAAGCAAATCATTATAAAAAAACAGAGCAGATCATCAAATCTGCTCTGTCAGGATTCCCATATATCGGCCAAGCTTCGTCTTCATCTTCTGTAGTGCACGTACATGAAGCTGTGAAATTCTCGATTCCGATACCTCAAGTATTTTACTGATTTCTTTCAATGTCAGCTCTTCATAGTAATACAGTAAAATCACCTTACGTTCCTTATCTGTGAGCAGATCAAGCGACTCCGCAAGAATTTTCTTCAATTCATTGCGTTCAAGTGATTCCTCAGGTCCTGCGATCTTAGTGTACGAAACATCCTTTACCGGTGTTTCCGTACCCTGATCCATGAACTCATTTAATGATATAACATTTGTAACTGCCATCTGTGACTGCCACTCAAGGTATTCATCATCAGAAATCCCAAGTTCCTTTGCTATATCCTCGTTAGAAGCATTTTTTCCGGAAGCTGCCTCGACATTCCTTATCGCAGCCTCTATCTTTTTCTGCCTCTGCCGGATAGTCCTCGGTATCCAGTCCATTTTTCTGATCTGATCAAGTATCGCTCCCCTTATTCTTAGCGATGCATATGTTTCAAACTTAACATCCTTAGACATGTCAAATTTATCGATGGCATCTATCAGACCAAAGATCCCATATCCAACCAGATCATCGTATTCAACATTATAACCAAGATACATGCTCAGTCTGCCTGCAACTACCTTTACCAGCGGCGAATATTCAATTATTATCTTCTCTCTCACCTCATGAGAGCTGCTTTTGGAGTATTCCTCCCAAAGCTTCTTTCTTGCCTCTTCATCCATCATGCTTACTTTCCCCTCATTTGTTGATCAGCACTCTACTCTCCACCGAATGCCGTCTCATCTTCTTCCTCAGATTCTCCTTCAAGATCTTCTGGCTCAGAACGTTTGACCTCTACGATCTCAACGATCTCTATCCTGTCAAGAATGATCTTAACCACCACACCAATGATAAGAAATACGACCAATGCCCCGAACGTAAGCTCGAGCATGAGCAAAAGCGGATAATGTCTTACAAAAGCTGCGATTGCTGTAACTGCACCACCCAGCAGCATTATCAGCGCAGGTATCGTAGCTGTTTTAAGATTTGAACGCCTCTCCTCATATTCTCTTTCTTCGAGCTCTTCCCCATTTTCGTAGACCAGATCTATATTCTCACCCTTCTTTATTTCTTCATCACTCATATGGTCTTTACCGACTTTCCGACTGCTTTGATGACAAATTCACCGGTTTTAGGAAAGAACTCAACCGTACGTCCATAGTTAAGACCGGTATCTTCTGCAAGAATCGGTATTCCCAATTCTTTAAGCTTTGCCTTTACAGCCAAAACATTTCTTTCTCCTACCTTTACCAGTGAGGCATTATTCTGAAACGTAAACATCTGGGCCCCGCCGGCTATTTTGGCAACTATCCGTGATTTTTTGGCTCCTTTTGACTCCATCTGCCGTACTAACTCTGCAACGCCTGTATCAGCAAATTTTGCAATGTTTGTGTTATTACGAATCGCTGTGCTGTCAGGGAGCATCACATGAGCAAGTCCCCCCTGACGTGTAACCTTATCGACAAGTGCCACTCCTACACAAGAACCAAGGCCAAGCGTTGTAATTCCTTCATCAGCAGGACAGAGTTTAAGATCAGCCATACCTACCTTTATTAAATTTCCCATATACAACCCATCTTTCGCTATGCCCAGTCTTATTTCATGACACCAAGTGCTCTAAGGAGTTTTCCATACGATGGAAGATCCGGAACTAAAATAAAATATCCGTTTAACTCAGCGTCATCTGTAAAGGATGTCTCGATCATAAGAAGTTTATCGCCTAAAAGCCCGAATTCTGTTGCCGGAACTGATAAAATAGCTCCTGCCATATCAACCGTAAGATCCGGGATCGATTCTGTGATCGTAAGACCCGTAAGCGATGACAACGAATTAAGATACGCACCTGTAATAATGTTTCCGACCTCCTGAAGTGCCGACATTTCCATTTCACTGAAGCCGACTTCCTGTTCACGAGGCATTCCCATCATAAGTTTTGATACCAGAACATGAGCTGACTCTTCTTCAAGCAGGAACATGATACTTCCGGATACGTCTCCGTTAATGACAAGATAAACACCTGCCATTATCTGATCTTCGCCTCCAATAGCATCCCCTATCTGATTAAAGTCAAGGAGCTCAACTCTCGGCACCTTCATATCCACCTTGGCTCCCAGCATTGTTGCCAGTGAAGTGGCAGCATTACCGGCGCCTATATTGCCTATTTCCTTCAACACGTCAAAATAGACATTTTCAACATGATCTAAATCAAATTCTGCCATTTCAACTCCTGTCTTTTTCACAGCTGTGCGGAATCCCGCACAGCCGGATTATTTATTCTTCTTCGTCGATAATGGTAGTCAGATCAAGTATAGATACAAGACCTTCATCCACCTTACCTACTCCGCTTATAAATGACGGAATTCCGTTCTTTGAATGAGCTGCTCTCTCAATGTCGTCATCAGAAATAGTAACGACCTTCTTAACCTCATCCACAAGTATTCCGATGGAATCATTTCCGTCCATCTTGATGATGATGATCCTTGATTTATTTGTGATCTCATCATCGTCAAGATTCATCTTAAGTCTTAAGCTCATGACCGCAACTACCTCACCACGGAGGTTGATAACGCCCTTAAAATAAGGCTGAACGGTCGGAACTCTGGTAATTCTTGAAATACGTACGATGTTGTCGATGTACTTGATATCGATACCGTACTGCTCATTACCTACGCCAACTACAATATACTGAATTGCATCCTTGGCCATTGCCAATGCATCATTACTCTTTACTGCAACTTCGTTTTCTGCCATTGCTGCTGTCCCCCTTTTCCTTACATCAATGCGTTAGAATCCAGAATGAGGGCAACTTCACCATCACCAAGGATCGTAGCACCACTGATCAGCTTGTTAGGTTTAATATACTTACCAAGGGACTTGATAACTATTTCCTGCTGTCCCATCAATTCATCAACTACAAGGCCTGCAAGGCTGTCACCCTTTTTAACTATTACGATGACAAGATTCTCAGGATTTTCCTTTTCAGGATCAACTCCAAGAATTTCTGAAAGACGAATGATAGGGATAACTGTTCCGCGGAGCTGGATAACTTCTCTGTTCTCTACAAGGCGGATATCGCCAACCGGAACATCCTCAATAGTCTGAATATTACCAAGAGCAATAGCATACTGCTCTCCGCCAACGAGTACCATCAGCGCCTGGATGATGGCAAGTGTAAGAGGAAGTCTGATAACGAAGGTAGAACCTTCGCCAAGCTTTGTCTTAACTTCTACATCACCGCCGAGCTGCTCGATATTTGACTTAACAACATCAAGACCAACGCCTCGTCCTGAAAGGTCTGTAACCTGCTTAGCCATTGAGAATCCAGGATCAAAGAGTGCTCCGATGACTTCTTTATCAGTCATCTGTGCTGCCTGATCTGCAGGAGCGAAACCTCTTTCAATGATCTTTGCTCTGACAGCTTCTACATCAACACCGTTACCGTCATCACCAACTTCGATAGTAACGTTATTACCTTCCTGATATGCGTTCAGGAAGATAGTACCTGTCTCAGGCTTGCCTCTCTGAGCTCTTACCTCAGGAGTTTCAAGACCGTGGTCAGCTGAGTTTCTGAGAAGATGCATCAGAGGATCACCGATCTGGTCTACAACAGTACGGTCAAGCTCTGTATCCTCACCTGTAATGGTCAGGTTCATCTTCTTACCAAGCTTCTTTTCAAGGTCACGGATCATTCTCGGGAATTTCTGAATAGCGCCTTCAAGAGGGACCATTCGAACCTTCATAACTGACTCATGAAGGTTTGTTGTAACACTCTCAAGATATTCCACATGTTCATTCATCTCAGAAGCCGCATTTTCCCCTGCCTTTGAAGCAGATGCAACAAGTGAGTTCTTTGCAATGATAAGCTCTGATACCAGGTTCATAAGTGTATCGAGCTTTTCCGTATCTACTCGAACTGTATGAGAAACTACAGGCTTCTTTGCCGCAGCCTTGCCCTTTGCTGCTGCCGGAGCCGGTGCTGCTGGCTTTGCTGCTGGAGCAGGTGCCGGTGCTGCAGGTGCAGGAGCTGGTGCTGCAGGTGCAGGAGCTGCCTCTGCTGCGGGCGCCGGTGCTTCTCCACCTTCTTTATAGTTGAAAGCATCCTCGATCATCTTCTCGTCGAATGCTTCACCATTTGCATCTTCGATCTCTGATACAGCCTTTGCATCATTAAGGATCTTGTCTAATTCTTCACCTGTGATAATGAAATAACTAAATTCAAATTCAAACTTTTCGTCTTCGATATCCTGTGAAGACGGATCTGAAACAACCACGTCACCAAGATCTTCCATTGCCTTGAAAACAAGGAATGCACGAGCCGCCTTAAGCATACATGACTCTTCGATCTTGACTGTTACACCAAAAACATGCTTGCCGGCAACGATAGCATCTTTCATGACATCTCTCTGTGCCTCTTCAAGCTTTATTCTCTTATATGCAGGTGCATTTGCATCAACAGCCGGTGCTGCTGCCGGTGCTGCCGCAGCAGGTGCTGCCGCCGGAGCCGCAGGTGCTGCAGGAGCTGCAGCAGGTGCTGCGCCTGTTCCTTCAGCAAGAGCTTTATTGAGCTCTGCAATAATTGCTTCATTATCATTCGTGCCCTCATCCTGAGTATCACGAATAGTGTCAACATATTCCTGAATAGCGTCCAGAGCCTGGAATAAAATATCTATCAGGTGACTGGAAACCTTCATGTTTCCACTTCGTACTGCACTGAACACATCCTCAGTATCGTGCGTCAGGTGCTGCAGTCTCTTATATCCCATTGTGCCGGCCATTCCCTTAAGGGAGTGGGCTGCTCGGAATATCTCATTAATAGCGTCTTCATTTTCGGGTTCCTGTTCAAGAACCATGATCTGATCATTCAGTGTCTGAATATGCTCCTCTGATTCATCAAGGAAAACACCCAAATACTGGCTAACATCCATATTATCTGACCCCCACATCTCTTGTGACAGCGTCAGCTATCTTCTCCAAGGGAAGAATTTCAGACACAAGCCCCGCCTGTGCTACTGCCTTCGGCATTCCATAAACTGCACTGGTCGGCTCATCCTGAGCTATCACATAAATTTTCTTTCTTGTTTCAAGGTTTCTGATGCCGGCTGTTCCGTCAGCCCCCATCCCAGTCAGTACTACGCAGCAGACCTCCGCATACGGTGAATCCATCAGTGATTCATACATATAGTTGGCCGATGGACGCACACCCTCCCGCATAGGAAGGTCTGTATATTTGACTTTCATGCCATTTCCGTCTTTGACTACGGTCAAGTGTCTTCCGCCCATTGAAATATACACTGTGCCCTTCTGAATTCTCTCTCCATCCTCTGCCTCAACAACTTTCATCTTTGAAAGGGAATCGAGTCTCTCGGCAAGGGACTTTGTAAATCCTTTAGGCATGTGCTGGACAAGAAGTACTGCCGCATCCAGATTTCCCGGAAGTAAAGGTATCACTTGTTGCAGTGCTCTCGGACCACCGGTTGAGCTGGCCAGTGCAACTATTTTTTCTCCGCTGACTTTTGCCTGCTTCGGTCTGAGAACTATTGCTTTATTAATTGGATCCCTCACAGTAAATGAACCTCTTCCGAAAGTTCTGGATCTCTCCTCAGCTTTATGCTCATCATCTTTTCTTGCGGTCTCCTCACGCCTACGTGTTAAAGCCGACGTATCTGCATCTCGAGAAGAAATTCCGGATGCCGGACGAGTTGATGGATCTGATTGTCTTGCGGAACCAAATCGCGGTCTGGTCTCTTCCTGCGGCTCCTCAGCCACAAGGCTCGCACCTGATACCGCTGCCAGGATCTGAAGAAACGTCTTCTTAAACTCACCGCTCTTGACCTCAGCAAGCCCGTCAGGCTTACGTATGAAATCAATGGCACCAAGTTCAAGGGCTTCTATAGTTTCCTTTGTACCCTGTGCTGTGGTAGATGAAAACATCATTACCCGGACACTGATATGCTTTTTTTCTAATTCTCGCAACAGATCCAAGCCGCCCATCTTGGGCATGTTCACATCAAGAACTACGGCATCGTATTTTTTCTTCGTTATAAGGTCGAGAGCCTCAAGTCCATTATTGGCCGTGTCCTCAACGTAATATCGACTATCTGCATTTATTATATCACTGCATACTCTTCTCATAAGTGCAGAATCATCTACTACTAAGATTCTTTTTTTCATACAATTTCACACCTTCCACAACAATTCTCATACAATTACGCAAAATTGTGGCCAATTTGTACAGTTGTACTTATTTCTGTACTCATCCCTGACTTTAAGAATCCTCTGTTTTACGATTCCGGATCTTTCGTTCTTCTTCAAAGATATATTTAATAATGCTTTCACGTTCTTTATCATCGATATTTACAAATTTGATCCTGTTTTCGTAATTTTCTTTTCCCTCAGGTTTTGTAGAAAGAACTATTTGCCCTATAAGACTGTATTCCACATCCTTACCGTCCACATCAAGTGTGAACTTAAACAACATGAATTCGCCCTGTTCATAGCTGTGATCAGATACAAATCTTGCTCCGCCGCCGCTGATATCAACGATCAGTCCATCCTCAAGTGTTATATCCGTATCTATAAATTCAACCTCATGGTTGATCAGTTTCTTTTCTTCATCAGGATTGAGTTTACGGCACTGCATATCGAGGATGCAGTTAAACCTGTAATACTCTCTTCTCTGGAATTTTCTAAGATTTGTGGTAAGCTCCATTTCCAGGATATAGATGTTATTGCTCCTATATCTGTCATGCACTGTTGCATAGCACTGATAGAGCCCCTTTCGCGTGTAAAAGCACAGGTCAAAGTTTCCACCTATCGGAAGAAGAATAAGCTTTGTCTTTTCCATAGGCATTTCTATTGAAATCATATCTTCCGTCATAATGTCATACACACGCGTCCTGTACGACTTATGTACATCAAATTCTCCATCACCAGAATCGATGTGAAGTTCTGCATCATTTTCAACTCCCGCTGCTGTTATCTCTAAGCGGTCACCAGGTGTAATGTAATCAGAAAGCATATGACTCCCCCTTGTTTCCGGTCTTGTATTATCTTGACCATATTTTCAAGTAAATGCACTCATGCGAAGTGTGTTATCTTTTCAATAAGCGTACTGATACCACGTCGATATATCCTGTCCGTGTGCGGTATTTCTAAAAGTGTATCGGCAACATCCTTATATGCCCTCGCAGATCTTGCATTCGGAGATTCTATCGAAACCGGACTCTGCTGCATAACTGCGTTTACCAGCGCAGGGTCCTGCGGGATCACCCCAAGGAAGCTCATAGGCATATTCAGATACTGACTTGCCACTGTATAGAGCTTATTAAAAAGCTGTTTTCCATCCTCTGTTGACAATACTTTATTTGCAAGAACTCTGAGCATTGTCTCTTCTCTTCTGAAGCGCGAATTTCTGTTAAGCGCTTTCAGCAGCGAATAAGAATCCGTGATCGAAGTCGGCTCCGGCGTAGTCATCAGTATTATTTCTTCTGATACCAGCAGAAAATCCAGCACTCTGTCAGAAATTCCCGCACCGGTATCTATCAATATAATATCGGCCATATCGTCCAGCTTCGCTACATTTCCAATCAGGAAATTAATTTTTTCCTGACTCAGATTTGACATTCCAACAACACCTGAACCGCCGGAAATAAATCCTATCTCCATCGGTCCTTCCGTGATAACTTCAGTGATGTCCATCCCCTTATAGACAACATCTGCAAGAGAAAATTTAGGTATCGACCCGAACATTACCTCAATATTCGCAAGTCCGAAATCCGCATCCAGGATAATCACCCTTTTCCCGAGTTTGCGGAACTGTACTGCAAGATTAATCGCTGTATTCGACTTTCCGACTCCACCCTTGCCGGAAGTCACTGTAATTATCCTCGCGTGCTTTTTCTCCTGACTTACTGTGCTGCTGTCGGTCATCTGAGATTTTTTAATTATGTTCCGTAATTTCTCAGCCTGATCCAAATTAGTATCCCCCTCATCAGTCATTACTGTCCAAAAGCGACCTTACGATCTTCTGGGCATTAAATTCCTGAATATCATCCGGCACATCCTGTCCGTCAGTAATATATGACACATCTGCATTGGTATATATCTTCAAATTAAGCATATTTCCAAGGGCAGTAGTCTCATCAAGCTTTGTAAAGATCAATCTGTAGCTGTGATCCCTTGAATATTTATCTACAATATTTATGAGATCGCGGTATTTAGTCGTTACAGAAAGAACGAGATATACCTGAACCGAAAAATCCTCCTCTGCAAGTTTGATAAAATTGCTCTGAGTCTTTATCTGCTCATCATTATTCGGCGAATGTCCTGCCGTATCCACAAGAATGTAATCAAAATTCTTGAATTCCTCCAGCGCAGCCTTCAGATCATCATCCTCATATATGATCCTAAACGGCGCATTCAGAATATCCGCATATGTTCTAAGCTGCTCGGCAGCTTTTACTCTGTATGTATCTGTGGTAAGCAGTGCGACCTTTGCATGATCGCTGACACAGAATTTTGATGCTATTTTTGCAATAGTAGTAGTCTTACCGACTCCGGTAGGTCCCACAAAAAATACCACCTCAGGACCGCTTTCTTCCTTATGAATGAGCCTCGTCTCTCCAAATTTAAGCACGAGCTTCTGATATATGCTAGAAAGAAGAAAGTCGATGGTAACCCCGGGTTTAACCACCTTGCGCATCTCATCAAGAAAAGCTCTGGTATATTTACCGCTTACTTCATTCTCCTCAAGTGTATCTCTGATAAGTTCAAAGAATTTCTCTGTCTCATCAGGTTCCTTTTCCTCTTCTTCGCTTACCTGCTCAGTCTTCTCAGAGTTTTTCAGCTGCTGCTCGAGTAAAGTCTGAATGCTTTTTTCGATCTTCTTCTCGAGAACATTGTCTTCTCCCTTATCTTTCTCAAGCGCGGACTCCTCATCCTCCTTTATGATCTGCGAATTGTCGTCGATCAGCTGGTCCAGATGAGCCTTAGGCTTCTGCTGCGTTTTCGGCTGTTCCATCCTATACGCAAACGGAACCTGTACCGGCTTTTCATTCGAAACCTTTGAGTCATCAATTTCCTCTACCGCCGCAGTTATCTCCACCTGCGGTTTGGCAAAAAGTCCTATCACACCCTTCTTTTTAAGGTCGCGCACATTCATCACCACTGCGCCCTGTCCCAGAACCTTTTTTGCCTGTGCCGTTGCTTCTGCTTCTGTTTTCCCTACAAACTTTTTGATAATCATTTTCCCAATACTCCAGTCATTTTTTTAGTAAGTCTTATAAGTCGAGGATCATGCTGTGATAATTCCTATCGACTGCAGCTCAACATTACTCTCCACCTCATTGTATGAAATAACTATAAGATCCGGGTAGTAATCCCTGGTAAGCTTCTTAAAGTAGATACGGACTATCGGCGATGTGATGATAATCGCATTCCTTCCCATATCCTCCAGCTTTTTGATCTGCTTACCTGTGGCTTCCATGATGGCCTTTGTCCTGTCAGGTGCCAATGTAAGATATGCTCCCTGTTCTGTCTGTTTGACAGAATCCATGATCTCTTTTTCATTTTTCGGATCCAGCGTTATGACACTGGTCGACTCAGCGCCGCCAAAGAATTTGGCACTTATCGCTCTCTTAAGAGCCTGACGGCAATACTCTGTTAAAACATCTGTATCTCTGGTACTTGGTGCATAATCTGCCAGAGTCTCAAATATTGTAAGCAGATCTCTTATGGAAACGCTTTCTGAAAGAAGATTCTGCAGTACCTTCTGAACCTCTCCAAGTCCAAGAAGCTTTGGCATAAGCTCTTCCACAACAGAAGGGTTTGATTCCTTGAGATTGTTGATGAGATTCTGTACATCCTGACGTGTAAGAAGCTCTGAAATATGGCCTCTGATAACTTCTGTCAGGTGTGTGGCTATAATTGAAGGAGGATCTACTACTGTGTATCCGACTGCCTCTGCTCTCTCCCTCTGTCCCTCTGTTATCCATATGGCCGGAAGATGGAAGGAAGGCTCAAATGTAGGAATACCTGTTATCTCTTCCTCTACATATCCCGGATTCATAGCCATGTAGTGGTCAAAAAGGATCTCTCCGTCAGCTACCTGTACACCCTTTATCTTTATGATGTACTGATTAGGATTAAGCTGGATATTATCTCTAAGTCTGATGATAGGAACTACTGTACCAAGTTCCAGAGCCACCTGACGTCTTATCATTACAACACGGTCAAGAAGATCACCGCCCTGATTGACATCCGCAAGCGGTATGATTCCATAGCCAAATTCCAGCTCGATCGGGTCCACATTGAGAAGCGATGTGACATTTTCCGGCTTTCTGATCTCCTCTGCCGACTCTTCTTCCTGTGAAACCTCGTTTTCTATCTGCTGCTCCTCTATCTGGCCGGCCATTACTCTTCCGCCTACGATAAAGAGCGCACCCATCGTAACAAATATCACCGGGTTCAACGGTGTAGCGATTCCAAGAAATGCGATGACCGCACCTGAAAATGCCATTACCTTAGTAGAGCTGAAGATCTGCTTAAAGATCGTCGGTCCAAAGTCAGCTTCCTTGGCACCCTTGGTAACAAGGATACCTGTCGCAAGAGAGATAAGAAGTGAAGGGATCGCACCGACAAGTCCGTCACCTATCGTAAGGATCGTGTATTTCTGGGCAGCTTCTGCCACTGACATTCCCTGACGTGTCATACCCATTATCAGGCCGCCTATGATATTTACACCTGTGATTATAAGTGAGGCTGTCGCATCTCCCTTAACATACTTAACAGCACCATCCATGGAACCAAAGAAGGAAGATTCCTCCTGGATCTTATCACGGCGGCGCTTTGCCTCTCTGTCGTCGATAGCTCCGGTATTCAGGTCGGCATCGATAGCCATCTGTTTACCTGGCATAGCGTCAAGAGTAAATCTTGCAGTTACTTCTGATACTCGTTCAGAACCTTTATTGATAACGACAAACTGAATGATTATCAATATTATAAAAACAATGGAACCAACAATAAGATCGTTTCCTCCAACGAACTGTCCGAAGGTCGAAACGACGTTTCCGGGTTCTCCTGTCGTCAATATCAGCTTTGTTGATGAAACATTTAGTGAAATCCTAAAGATCGTTGTGAAAAGAAGGATAGTTGGATAATATGACATATCCAGCACTTCTTTACAGAAAAGCGTATTAAATAAAATAGCAAAAGCTATTGCCATGTTGAAGCAGAGAAAAATATCCAGCAAGACAGACGGCAATGTGATTATGAAAAACACAAATGCCGAAAGAAGATATAATCCAACGCCAACGTCCATTAAGTTAAATTTACCCGCAATTTTTTTTGTCGGCATTCCCCTTTAACCTGCCTTCCCCTGTTTCTTAATATTATAAACGAAAGCAAGAACTTCTGCTACTGCCTGATACAATTCAGGAGGCACCATCGCTCCAACCTCCACATTGTGGTACAGCATTCTTGCCAACGGCTTATTTTCAACTATCTGAATATCATTTTCCTTTGCGATCTCTTTGATCCTCTTTGCCAGAAGATCAGCGCCCTTGGCAGTTACAATCGGTGCATCTGCCACATCTGCATCGTATTTCAGTGCTACCGCAAAGTGTGTCGGGTTTGTGATTACCACATCCGCCTTCGGGACTGCCTGCATCATTCGGCGTCTCGAAGCCTCTGCCATCTTCTGCTTGATCTTACCCTTGATCTGAGGGTCTCCTTCAGTATTCTTATATTCGTCTTTGATCTCCTGCTTGGTCATCATCATATCCTTGTGGAACTTTCTCTTCTGATACAGAAGGTCTATGAGTCCTAAAACGAGATAGGCTCCGCTTATTCTGATACCAAGGTCAACCACCATAGACGAAACAAGACTTACTGCTCCCCAGACGTCATAGTCATAGAGAAGATACAGCATTCCTATCTTATCCTGAAGCTGTGTCCATGCTATATAGGCTATCAATGCTATTCTGGCTATGGATTTCGCAAGTTCCATAAGCTTTTCCATGCTGAATAATCTTTTTACACCCTTAAGCGGGCTCAGCTTTGAAAGCTTCGGCTGAAGCGGCTTACCTGTAACCTTCCATTTGACCTGAACGACATCAACTACGACCGCTATAGCAAAACCTACTGCAAACACAGGAAGAAGCATCAGGATCATCTGGATGATAACGGTATTCATGAGTCGCGTAAAACCCTTCATCGAAACATCACCATTGCTCATGAGGTTAAAATTACCGAAATTACCGTATATCCAGTTAAACATTTCCATAAAGCTGTTTCCGAGCATTCCTCCCCAGCTTCTGATTATCGCAAATACACCAAGCAGAGCCACAGCATTGCTGAGCTCCTTACTCTTTGAGACCTGACCCTCTTTTCTTGCATCATCTAACTTTTTTTGAGTAGGCTCCTCAGTTTTCTCGCCGCCCGGTCCTTCCTTTGCGAAGAACTGTAAATCAAGCTCAAGAAGAGTGTCCATTCAATATCTCCCCTACATCAGGGCGTTCACCGCCGCCGTGATCATTTCCTTCATTTCCCCATAAATAAATTCCGCTATGTTCGGCAGAAGCCCTGCCGCTATGAACATAGTTCCAAAACCCACTATCATCTTCAGCTGAATACCTACCGCAAACATATTCATCTGAGGTGAGGTCTTGACCATTATTCCCAAAATAACATTTAAGAAAAGCATTGCACAGAAAACCGGAAGAAATATCTGAAATCCGATCCTGAATGCGTCGCACAGATATCTCACTGCCACATAATAAAGCTTTTCTGAATCCAGATTCACATGTCCTATGGGAATAAGCTCATAGGATGCCAGAAATGCTTTCAGCACATAATGGTGCATATTTGTTGCAAGAAGCACAAGCATCAATGCATACTGATACATCGTTCCCGAAAAACCGACCTGAGACTTCGTCAGCGGGTTAAAAAGGCTGACCATTGAAAGTCCTATGTCCATGTCGATAAGTGCACCGGCAAAGGTTATCATCTGAAGGCACATATTTGCCATAAAGCCTATGATAAGTCCGCAGCAGGCCTCTCTTATAACCAATATCGCATACCCCAGGATCGTCGAATAGACGAGCGCCTCATGGGGTGTTTTGTAGGCGTATACCAGCAGTGCTATAAGCAAAGAAAGCCCCACCTTCACGCGTTTTGGATTATTAGTGTCGCCGAAGAATGGAGCCGTGTAAATAAAACATGAAACCCTTGTCAGGATCAAAAGCAGATACTCAAGATCCTGAACGGAAAAATCCACGTCTATCAGAATCCATCACCTACTTTATGTATATTGTAAAATCTGACCAGAGCTTAACCATATATGTCACCATATTATTAAGCATCCAGTGCCCAAGAAGCATTATCCCAAGAAATATGGAAAGCACCTTTGGCACAAAGGTCAACGTCTGCTCCTGAATGGATGTAACTGTCTGAAATATCGAAACAGACAATCCCACTACAAGTGCTATCATCAGAAGCGGTGCTGCTGTTATCATGATCGTGTATAGTGCTTCCTGTGTGATATCGGTAACTGTTTCAATACTCATCTATTACACTCTCCCTATCAATAAAATGTCTTTACCAAGGATCCTATTACGAGATTCCAGCCGTCTGCCAGTACAAAAAGCAATATTTTGAAAGGCATTGATACTGTTGTTGGCGGAAGCATCATCATACCCATACTCATGAGCGTTGACGCCACCACCATGTCTATGACAATGAATGGAATATATATCAGAAATCCGATTATAAAAGCTGTTCTGAGTTCAGATATAACAAATGCCGGAATCAGTACGTAATTCGGTATATCCTCTATACTGTCTACTGTTCCGAGTTTTGCTATGTCCATAAATAATTTAACATCCTTTTTCTGCGTCTGACCATACATAAAAGTACGTAGCGGATCCATCGCTGTTTCGAAGAATTCTTCCTGACTTATCTCCCCTGCTTCGAAAGGCTTTACCGCTTCTGTATTTATCTGCTGTATCGTCGGCTGCATGATGAAAAAGGTAAGAAACAATGTCAATCCTACGAGTAC
>JAILMH010000036.1 GCA_024692715.1 Lachnospiraceae bacterium | reverse complement strand
GGCACAAGAGACCGAAGAGAAGTATGAGAAAATTATAGCAAATAAAGACGCTATAATTGTTGAATTACAGGCTGAGATTGAACGTTTGAAAAAGCTGCAGACGTAAATAGCTAGTTTATACATTACTAACAAAATATAATAATCTAAACAAAAGGGGCTGTCGCCTTAGATGATTAAATCATCTAAGGCAACAGCCCCGTGAGATTATGATACCTGTGTGAGGGGCAATCATTGTGAAGCAATTTATAATATTGCCCCGAATATAGTTTGCTAAGAGCTGAAGGCGAATGGCAAACTATAAGTGAGCGGAGATATCCGTTCACCACAGGCTGTCCGCGAAGCCAATAACATATGGCAAGCACCTACTCTATCAGATTCCAAGTAATTTACTGTACTCTGCAAGTGCACCGTCAGTCTCATGTGCAAGAACTTTCTTAGCAAGCACCTTACCGAGCTGAACACCTTCCTGGTCGAAACTGTTGATATTCCATACAAATCCCTGGAACATAACCTTATTCTCAAAGTGAGCAAGGAGAGCACCAAGTGTCTTAGGATTTACTTCTTCTCCGATAATAATACTTGAAGGACGTCCGCCCTTGAAGTTCTTATTAAGATTCTCATCTTTCTTACCGCATGCAAATGCTACGATCTGAGCTGCTACATTTGCGCAGAGCTTCTGCTGTGATGTGCTGCCCTGAATGTCAACATCGTTGCCGATCTGGCTGTTCTTGAAGCCGATGAACTGAAGCGGTACGATATCTGTTCCCTGATGAAGGAGCTGATAGAATGAGTGCTGTCCATTTGTACCAGGCTCACCAAAGATGATAGGTCCTGTTACATAGCTGATAGGCTCACCGAAACGGTTTACCTGCTTACCATTTGACTCCATATCAAGCTGCTGAAGATGTGCAGGGAATCTGTTAAGTGCCTGCGAATATGGAAGTACTGCTGTGCTCTCATATCCAAGTACGTTACGCTCATAAACTCCGATCATTGCATCGAGCATAGCCGGGTTCTCGAAGATATCCTTGTTGGCTGAAAGTTTATCTTCTGCTGCTGCACCGTCAAGGAACTGTGCAAATACATCAGGACCAAATGCAAGTGAAAGAACTGCACCGCCAACACCTGATGTTGAAGAATAACGTCCTCCAATGAAATCATCCATGTAGAATGCTTCAATGAAGTCATCGCTGTGTGCAAGAGGTGATGTCTCTGATGTTACAGCGATCATGTGCTTAGCAGGATCAAGTCCGGCCTTTTCAAGAGCATTCATTACAAATGACTGATTTGTAAGAGTCTCAAGAGTTGTACCTGACTTAGAAACAAGGATGAAAAGTGAATGTGCAACATCAATAGAGTTAAGTACTGCTGATGCATCATCAGGATCAACATTACTGATGAACTTTGCTTCCATCTTGAATGTCTTATTTCTCTTAGCCCAGTTCTCAAGTGCAAGATACATAGCACGAGGACCAAGGTCACTGCCGCCGATACCGATCTGTACTACTGTTGTGAACTTCTCGCCGGCTGCATTTGTAATCTCACCATTATGTACTTTATTGGCAAAATCAGCGATTCTCTTCTGCTCTTTTACATAGAACTCACGCTTATCCACACCGTCAGCCTCAACCTTGTTGCCAAGCTGACCTCTTGTAAGCTGATGAAGAACCATACGCTTCTCGCCAGTATTAATAACTTCACCGTTGTAAAGAGCTTCAAACTTTTCAGAAAGCTGAGCCTCTTCAGCAAGCTTCTTCAGAGCAGCGAGAACGTCTTCATCAACTTCCTTTGCTGCGTAATTGTATACCATGCCTTCTGCCATCGGTACAGAACACTTCTTTACACGCTCTGCTCCGCTTTCGCCAGACATAACTTCCTGAAGATTAACACGTCCAACCTTCTTAAGCTCTTCAAAAGACTTAAGGGTATCCAGATTGTTCCAGTTTATCATGTTTTAATTCCTCCTCTTTCAATGCGCTGTCTCGAGGACATGATCCCTACAAGTTACTGTTCAGACACGCATCTAAAATAACCTTTAACTATTATGACTTGTCTGCTACCATTGCGCAAGCAAATACGTCAAATTTTTAACTTTTATGAAACAAAAGTGCATATCTGCGATACATTTTTACATATAACATCTCTTTCTTCTACTATAGTACACCCATACAAAAACAGGCGTCGTTTCCGACGCCTGCGTTTATGAATCAATATCTACCTCAAGCCCCTTCAAATCTTCGTCAGTAACCTTATTATCCTTAATGATCTTCTGAAGATCTTTTCTTAATTCGGAGCTTTCCTCCAGACGCTCATTTCGCTCCATCAGACGAACCCTTCCTGCGTGAACTCTGATCTTCATGACCTCTCTTTTGGCTGCCGCCTCTACGGATTGCGCAACCTCCGAAGCCTTCCTCGCACTTTTTGTCTTCAGAAATTTAAGATCTGAATTTTCAGAATCGTCATCCAGTCCCTGTATCTTAAGTCTCAGTGTTCTGATCTTACTTTCGATATTTTCCATGGAATTATTTAATGCCAGTGCCGCATTCTGATAATCCACTGATGAATTCAGATTAACTGTTTGCAGGTTAGAGATATTCTTTCCAACAAACGCATCATTATATAGACTATTGATGCTATTGCGATATTTCTCAAGCATATCCATTGCCTGACTTCTTGCACTATCCTTATTTGTATAAAATTCATCTGCAGTTTCCGCTGCAGGCTCTTCTTCAGTAACAGCCTCTTCTACCTTTGTATTTTCTTTTAATGATGCATATATATCCGATACATCGTAATCTGTTTTGATAGCAATCGCCATACGCAATCCTCCTGCTGCCGTATCGCAAGCTCTATTCTCAACATTTTTACATTTTTTATATCGGAGCTGTTCTTTATAGTTTTTAGAGAATTTTTATAAACATACAGTATACATTAGTTGTATGCAATGTTTTAAGTACAAAAAAGGACGGAAGATATTTCATCTTTCCGTCCTGA
>JAILMH010000075.1 GCA_024692715.1 Lachnospiraceae bacterium | reverse complement strand
GCTGAGGCAGCGGGTTCTGCCGGGGTCACAGTGGATATGCGTCAGTATATCGCAGCACTAAGATCGGCGGTAAAGGAGCTCCTTTCAGACACTAAACACCAGTATGACAGTGCGAAGGGCGCGGCAGAAAAAACTCTCGATAATATCGAGGATTTTGGAGATGATCTTAAGGACGTAAGAACTGCAGCTGAAAATCTCGATGATTATTTAAGAGATGCCTATGACAGCTATAAAGGAGATATCAGAGCGACAGATGATGATCTTACTTCCAGGACAGACACGATAGCGACTGAAATGGATGCTCTGAGCGACTCCCTTAAAAGCTCTGACAGCCAGATAAGAAATAAGTTTGACGAGATGCAGTCAAAGCTTGAAAGCCTTAACACAACCATACATAACGGCTTTGATGAGCTTGATGAGGAATTGGCGTCTATCATTAATACAGATAATCTCGACGATGTTTTTGATGATATTTCTGACAGTAAAGATGATTCGCCGGCTAAGGGAACTCTGGCGGGCTGTGTAAACAATGGTTATATCTCTGCCGATATAAATGGCGGCGGTATAGCAGGCCTTTCAGGCGTTGAAATGGATATTCAGTCTGACTTTGAAGTGGTTTCCGGCGGAGATGTGAGCCTTAAGCATCAGAGGACAAAGAAGGCAACTATAATCAATTCTAAAAATTATGGTTCTGTGGATGTTCGCAACAGCTATGCGGGTGGAATAGTCGGAAAGATGAATATAGGCGCTGCAGTAGGATGCGAAAATTATGGTCAAGTCGTGACTGCGGATGGAGACTATACAGGCGGAATAGCCGGATTTGCCAAATTTGTTGTAAGAGATTGCTATAATCTTTCTACACTCTCAGGAAATGATTACATGGGTGGAATAGTCGGCTCCGGTACAAAGCTTTATACCAACTATTCGATGAGCTGCCTTAAGGAAGGCGGAGAAAGGCATGGAGCTGTCGCAGGAATGCTTGACGGAGATGACACCGAGGCTTCCGGTAATTACTACGTGGATTATGGTATCGGTGCAGTGAACGGACTCACTCTTGAAAGTGAGGCATCACTGATAAATTATAACGAGCTTATAAATATGGAAAATACCCCAGAGGATTTCCGTACGATGAAGGTCACTTTTGTGGCAAATGACAAGGTGGTAAAGATAGTGAGACTTCCGTATGGAGGTTCAGTTTCTGAGAGCGACCTCCCTTCATTGCCGAATAAAGGAAGCCGATATGGATTTTGGGAGACGGAGGATCTTTCAGATGTCAGACAGAATATCGTCGTAGAGGCAAAGTATGCCACAATGACGACAACTATTGCATCAGATGAGCCATTCCCTGTAATGCTGATCTCAGGAAATTTCTACTATGGAACTGAGGTGAAATACGAGAAGACAGATGCGGCTTCAACAGAGGCGCCTAAGGGCTATAGGGCTATTGACAGATATGTATATTCTGTAAGTGGTGATTATGGAATCCCTGATCATAGGATGGCAGTCCATCTTTTGGCTGATGATTACAAGGATTATGATGCGATCGCTGTTATGAAGGATGGAAAGCTTACTAAGATAGATGCTTCAAGGGATGGCAGATATCTTGTGTTTGATCCGGGTTCAGAACGGGTTTTCTATGTGATAAGGGAAAAGAATCCATACCTGGTACAGACAGCAGCGGCAGTCACAGCCGGAATACTGCTCGTGATCCTTGTTCTGATTAAGGTTTTACGAAGAAACCGTTGACATTGAGTTCATAAATTTATGATATAATTAAAAAGATCAATGCAGATATGTTTCGAAAGGAAGTTATGACTAAACATGAATTTCTGGAAGGGCTTAGAATAGCTCTTACAGGCAGTGTTTCTGCAAGCGTGTTAAATGATAACATGCGCTATTATGATGAATATATCGATACGGAGATTCGCAAGGGACGGTCTGAAGAAGAGGTAATGGAAAGCCTTGGGGATCCACGCCTTATTGCAAAAACTATTATAGATACTTCCTCCGGAGGTGCGTCGCAGTACGCAGAAGGAAATGAATATAGAAGTTATTCAGGCAGTGGTGAGCAGCAGCGGAGCGCAAAACAGGAGAATAAGATGCCCGGAGGTTTCAATGTCATAAGCGGGTGGAAGGCTGTGCTTATTTTACTTGGCACACTTTTCGTTATGTTTTTCCTGATGTTTGTTGTTTTCAGAGCAATAGGCTTTTTGTTCTGGTTCTTTGGCCCGGCTATTCTTGTCTTCATTCTGATATTGTTCATAATGAGAATTCTAGACTAGTAATGGAGGGTTTTACAAAAATGAAGGACAAAGAACTTATTGACATCTTTATGGAAAAAACAGGGGAAATGCTCAAGACTGCAGATAAAGATGATTTTTCTGCAATCATAAACGCACTTTCAGGAATAGTGATGTATCCGAAGGCATCAGACTTTGATGTGCTTCCGGATGATATGGCATTTGAGGAGTCATCAGATGCATGCAAAGTATTTGCGGCTCACAATGCAGAGGATGAGAAGCAGATAAAGGATACGTATTTTGCCAGAGGTTACTACGACGGTTTCTTCCGGGTTCTTAATATAAATGAGAAGGTTACGGCAAAGACACTTCTTCTCAGAATGCGTCATGCAATGATCCATACCCATCCGGTAGTAGATCCTGAAAGTAAGACGATCAGATTTAATGATATAACGAAATTTACAGATGTCGGATACTGGAACAGCAAACATTATTTTGCAAAGGACAGAAAAAATCCGCATAATAATCATAAGATTGAAAGAATTGAGGAGTTTAAGGCTGAGTTTACTTACGAAGAATTAAGCGCTCTGCTGCAGGGATATTGCACACTTTTGCCTACTGTATACCCTGTCAGCGGACAGCTTTCGTAAGAAAATCAACTTTTGACGTAAAAATTTAAACTCAAAAAGGGGTTGCACAAATATCTTGTACATGATATTATACTCGACGTAAAAAGAGTTTACCCTTCAAAAATTCTTTTTATGATAACCCCTTTATAAATATTTATACTCCCCTCAAGAAGCCTCGACGTTCTGTCGAGGCTTCAATCTTTTAAAGAATAATCTTATTGAATTCCCCTGTATATTCATAGTAAAATTAAATTTATGAGTAAATATAATCTTATTGCGCCCTGTCATTTTGGACTTGAGGCGGTATTAAAAAAAGAAGTAACAGATCTAGGCTATGAAATTGTCCGTGTTGAGGACGGCAGAGTAATATTTTCCGGAGATGAAGGTGCTATTGCAAGAGCCAATGTATTTTTGCGTACAGCAGAAAGAGTACTCCTTGAGGTGGGAGAATTTAAGGCTCGTACTTATGATGAACTTTTTGAAGGCACTAAGGCACTTCCATGGGAAAATTTCCTTCCGGAGGATGCACGCTTTTGGGTAAAGAAGGCTTCGACGGTAAAATCAAAGCTTTTCAGCCCGTCAGATATTCAGTCGATCATGAAAAAGGCAATGGTTGACCGAATGAAAATGAAATATCACAAGGAACGTTTTGAAGAGGATGGTGATGATTATCCTGTAAGAGTATTTTTGCTCAAGGATGTCGTTACGGTCGCACTTGATACAACAGGTGATTCACTCCATAAGCGTGGATATCGAAAGATGCAGGGACTTGCACCGATAGCGGAAAACCTTGCTTCTGCACTCATTCAGCTCACACCGTGGCATCCGGACAGAATACTTGTAGATCCGTTCTGCGGCAGCGGTACTATCCCGATAGAGGCGGCTATGATAGCGGCGCATATTGCACCGGGAATGGATAGAGAGTTCACAGCCGAGAACTGGAGCGGTATTGCACCGAGAAAAACCTGGTATGCAGCTATCGACGAGGCTCAGTCCCTTGTAAATACTGACATTGAGACAGATATTCAGGGATATGATGTTGATCCGGAAATGATCAAAATCGCCAAGGCAAATGCGGAAAGAGCCGGTGTAGAAAAACTTATCCATTTCCAGGCACGTCCGGTAAAGGATCTTTCACATCCGAAAAAATACGGCTTTATAATCACTAACCCGCCTTACGGCGAGCGTCTTGAGGAAAAGTCTGCACTTCCGCAGATCTATAATGATTTCGGAAATGCCTGCAGCAGGATGGATACATGGTCTGTCTATATGATCTCTTCATACGAAGACACAGAGCGTGACTTTGGTAAGAAGGCAATGAAGAATCGTAAGATATACAATGGAATGATAAAGACATATTATTATATGTTCCCGGGCCCGAAGCCACCTAGAAGACGGCCAGAAAGCGGAAGATAAAATGAAATACTTTGCACCGAGCTGTATTACTGCGCTGCTCGGGATGGCAGCTGCGTGCTATTTTCTCATCACAGGTGATGCCACAGTGATCGGAAAGACCAGAGAACAGGGTATCTTCATGGAGAAAATGGAGCAGGAAAAGTATGATGAGGCCGGCGCTCTCTTAGAGCGTGAAGAAGATATGAGGGGCTATCTTACGGTGCCTATTCCGGATGAAGCAGATGAGAGTAATATCAGCATAGAAAATAATGTAAATGATAAGACTGTTTCTATCATTGTAAAAAATGTGTCTCAGGATTTTTATCATAAAAATATTTTCTCTGGAGATATGACAAATATCAATTCAATAAAATACGGATATATGGATGATTCGGCGATCATAATGCTGAGCTCTGATGAGGTGGTTGAAGCAGAGACACGTTTTTATCATGGACACTTGTATGTAAGGCTTGTCGATCCGCATGAGGCTCATGACAAGATAGTTGTCATCGATCCTGGGCATGGAGGCGATGATGCAGGCTCAGTGGTTTACGGGATCAGTGAAAAATCTATAATTGATGGGGTTGCAGACGAGCTTAGAGAGATACTCGATAGTGATGATTATGGAATATATTACACAAGAGTCGCAGATCGTGATACTTCTGAAGAAGAGAGACTTGATCTTATCAGGTCGGTGTCTGCGGATCTGGTAGTGAGCATACATACGGGGGCTGATACGAACAGCCGTACAGTCAAAGGCTGCTCGGCGGAAACTCTTTCCGGAAATGAAGCGATCGCTGAAAAGTTTCTTGACGCTATTTCGTCTAACTGCGCGATCAGAAACAATGGCGTAAAATGTGGAAGCTCCCTTTCGCTTATAAACGAAGATGGCTGTCCTACCGTATTTTTGAGAATCGGAAATCTGACTAATCGAACAGAGGCTGAAGAGATGGCAACAGCTGAGTTTCAGGCAAACGCGGCTGAGGCTATAAAAAAATCAATATTGGAGTATCTGAAAAGTGAAGAAAATTGAGAGAATCGTATTTGCTACAGGAAACAAGAATAAGGTAAGAGAGATCGAGGAAATACTCAGTGATTTTGAGATACCGATCGTTTCGATGAAAGAGGCGGGGGTAGATATCGAGATCGTTGAAGATGGAAAATCTTTTGAAGAAAATGCAATGATCAAGGCGAAGAGTGTCTGGGACGTTACAGGCGGTCTTGTTCTTTCAGATGATTCGGGGCTTGTTGTAGACGCTCTTAACGGAGAACCCGGAATATACTCTGCCCGCTACATGGGGGAGGATACCTCATATCACATTAAAAATAACAATATCATCGAACGTCTTAGCGGTGTACCGGATGAGAAGCGTACAGCACGCTTTGTATGCGCTGTAGCTGCAGTATTTCCGGATGGTACACAGAAGACAGTAACCGGCATCATGGAAGGCCGTATCGGCTATGAAGAGAGCGGAGAGAATGGCTTTGGCTATGATCCTATATTTATATTGCCTAAATATGAAAAATCCACAGCAGCGCTCTCACCGGAAGAAAAGAACGCGGAAAGCCATAGAGGAAAGGCACTTCGCGCTATCAGACAGGAAATAGAGAAGTATATAAACAGATGAAAATATTGATTGTAAGCGATACTCATGGAAGACATGAGAATTTAAGAACTATTATAAACAAGGTAAAGCCTTTTGACATGCTCCTTCATTGCGGGGATGTGGAAGGCGGAGAAGATATGATAAGAGAGCTCGCAGGATGCGAGACAAAGATCGTAGCTGGAAATAATGATTTCTTTACAGATCTTCCTCGTGAACTTGAATTTGACGTGCAGGGACATCATGTATTTATGACTCATGGAAATACCTATAATGTTTCACTTGGGCCAGAGCGTATAGCAGAGGAAGGTGCATCTAGAGATGCAGATATCGTTCTCTGCGGGCATACCCATAAGCCGGCAGTAGAAAATATAGGCGGTGTAAAGGTGGTCAATCCTGGCAGCGTATCATACCCGCGTCAGGATGGCAGAAATCCATCATATATCATCTGGGAGTTTGACCAGAATGGTACGCCTTTTTTCGGCGTAAATTACCTTTGAAAAAAAATTAAAAAAAATAAAAAAAGTTGTTGACAGATAGTAGGTGTATGAGTATAATAATTCTTGCGTCACGAAATGACAGAAACACAAAAAACAAAACGCAGACGCAAGAGTTACCTACTAACGGGGTGTGGCTCAGCTTGGCTAGAGCACCTGGTTTGGGACCAGGGGGTCGCAGGTTCGAATCCTGTCACCCCGACTTATCTAAGGTAACAACATGCGGGTGTAGTTCAATGGTAGAACACCAGCCTTCCAAGCTGGATACGTGGGTTCGATTCCCATCACCCGCTCTTGTATTGCGAGAGCAATACGAATTAAATATGTGTTTGTAGCTCAGCTGGATAGAGCATCGGCCTTCTAAGCCGAGGGTCCAGGGTTCGAATCCCTGCAAGCACATTTGGATAAACAAAACTGTTTATTCCGTGATATGGTGGGATTAGCGTAGTCGGTTAACGCGCCAGATTGTGGATCTGGAGACCAAGGGTTCGAGTCCCTTATTCCACCTTTTTTCTATCCAAAATTGATGGTTTCCGTTTGGGGCTATCGCCAAGCGGTAAGGCACAGCACTTTGACTGCTGCACTCGCTGGTTCGAATCCAGCTAGCCCTGCTAGCCTGAATTTATCAGCCAAATAAAATAATGTGAGATACTAGCTCAGTCGGTAGAGCACCTGACTTTTAATCAGGGTGTCGGGGGTTCGAATCCCCCGTGTCTCAGAATTTAATTTGAAATCCCCATTTCATACGGTTTGTATGAGATGGGGATTTTGTTTT
>JAILMH010000023.1 GCA_024692715.1 Lachnospiraceae bacterium | reverse complement strand
CAAGCTCAACCTCCATTACCGGCTGACCTGCGATCACATTTTCTCCTTCCTTTACCAGAGGCTTAAGTCCATCGCCATTCAGCGTAAATGTGTCTATTCCAACCAATAGAATGACATCCATATTATCGTCTATCTTAAAAGTCATCGCATGGTTTGTATCAGCTATTTCCGAAATCACTCCATCACAAGGCGCAAGTATATGGCCGTTTTCCGGCATGATACCGATGCATTTGCCGATAACCCCTGATGAAAACATGATATCAGGAATCTGATTCATCGGGACAGTTTCTCCATCAACTGCAGCTGTGATCAAGAGATCTGTCTTACCATGTCCTCCGGTATCCATCAGATCATCACCTGCATGAACAATTTTCGGCTTTTTCCTGCTTAAACGAGCAAAAGTATTAGTTCTCCAGAAAACCGCCTGTTCTTCAGAAAGTGCTGTATCGATCTTCAGTCCTTTCTTGCCGTAAAAAATATTTGTGACGATATATCCACCCAAATAGCTTATAAAAAGTGCTGTAAGATAAAATACTACACTCCTTAGACGCCCACCATAACCGGCTGTCATCATAAAAGCACCAAGGAGACCTGACGGTCCCCATCCGGTAGAAGCAACTCCGGTAAGCATGATGAATGCTCCGCCAAACCCGGCTCCAAGTCCTGCGGTCAGAAACGGTATTCCTAGAGGTAAGGTAACTCCATAAATAAGCGGTTCGCCAACACCCATTATACCTGCCGGCAATGCACCGGCAATAACAGAGCAAAAATCATTATTTTTTGCTTTCCTTGCCTTCTTCCAAAGAGCAATAGCTGCGCCTACCTGCCCTGCTCCTGCCATTGCAAGCGCCGGGTAAAGTGTGATATAGCCAAATTCCTGAAGCTGTACATTGTAAAGAGCAATCAAACCATGATGCATACCCGTGGCAACCAACGGCAAAAAGAACGCGGATGCCAAGTAACCTGAAAGAGCCTTTATCAATATATTTCGTGACAGACACGCCTTACTGAATAGCCAGACGATTCCCTCTGAAATGTAACCGTAAAGCGGCATGATAAAAATAATATATGGAATAACGCACACCAGCATAGTGATGAATGGTGTAAAAACTACATCCAAAGAGCGCGGCATAACTGAACGTATCACTTTTTCAACATTTGCGATCAGCAATGCTCCTATGATAACTGCCAAAACTCCGCCTTTTCCGCTGCGTAGGATAGAGTCCAGCGGAACTTCTTCGTTATAAAGACCGAGAATCTTAGCTATCACATTGATGCCTTCCATAGATGTGATCATGCCAAGCATACCACCTAAGATTGGTGTTCCGCCAAAATTTTCTGATGCTCTGTATCCTGCCCATGCAGTGATAAAAGTCATCACAGACGAATTGATGAGCAATAATATTTGATATATCAGCTGCCACATCTCATTCTCTGAATAATTCGGAATCATTTGAGCTATAAGAGACGCTAACCCGCCGCATAAACCGGCACAAATAATACCAGGCAGCAGTGGAATGAATATATCTCCTATCATTTTCAGGCTTTTTTTGATCCTGTTAGTTTTCATTTTCCTGCCTCCTGCATTTTATGTGGTAAAACCTTTTTCTCCATAGTAGCGCAAACACAGCATTGTTATATCATCAAACTGCTCCGCACCATCTACAAAACAATTAATGTCCTCCATCACATTTGACAACGTTTTCTCAGCCGAAGCGCCCGGTTCTTTATTCAATGCTTCAAGCATACGCTCTGTTCCATAAAGCTCTTTATGTGCGTTAGTTGCTTCAGCAACCCCATCTGTATATACAAAGATACTGTCTCCCGGACTCATGTGAAATTCGTGCTGTTTGAACTTCAAGCCTTCCATTATTCCAACCGCCATTGAGTGCTTGTAGAGCACAAGTTCATAGCTGCCATTTGCCCTGCGTACCACAGGGTGCTCATGGCCGGCATTTGCTGCAAGTCCTTTACCTGTAGATATTTCAAGCACTGCCACCCACATAGTTACAAAAAAGTTTGCATCATTACCTTCACAGAGCTGATTGTTTACACTTTCAAGAGCTTTCGATGGATCATTTCCATTCTGCAAACTGGACTTGATGAGTACACGTGCAACCATCATCAAAAGTGCCGCCGGGACACCTTTTCCCGAAACATCAGCCATTATCAGACCTATGTGGTCATGATCTATCATGAAGAAATCATAAAAATCTCCACCAACTTCTTTTGCCGGAGTCATACTTGCGTACAGGCTGAATTCTTTCCTATCCGGAAATGGCGGAAAAAGACTTGGAAGCTGGCTTGCCTGAATTTTGCTTGCCATTTCAAGCTCTGCTCCGATTCTCTCTTTTTCTGCAGTAACTTTTTTGATCTGGTCTATATATAGCATTGTGCGGATGGACTGTTTGGCGAAAGCCTCTGCCAAAACCTCGATCTCGTCTCCTGTTCTATATACTGGCTCCATTTTAAACTGCCTATGGCGGATACCAAGCGATGCCACTCGTCTCGTGATAGTATTAAGCGGATCTATGATCTTTCTCGACAGTGAGTAAGCAGACAGCAGTCCCGCTGCCACTATCATCACTACAAGTATTAGAAGTATATTTCTGGCGTGAAACATCCTCCTTCGAAATGAAGCCATCGCTTCACTCTGAATTTCTTCGTATTTGTCTGTCTGCCCATTCTCTTCATATACTTGCTTCTGCATTTCATAAGTGTCATTTACAAGTTTTTCAACTCTGCTTGTCTGGTAGAAAAATACAGCAGTATATGCCGCTATTATCATTACGACAGTTACCAGCATCATGCAGAATATCTTATGCCGGATACCGCCTTTCAACACACCCTTATTTATATTTAAGAAACTCCTTAGCATCCTTTGTCCCCTCTGATCTTAAATATTGAAAACTCCGCACAATAAATATATTTCTATATATGTATCGTCAAGACAATTTCTCTTTTTTATATTAAATTAAGCAGGTATATGTTATTTTCATATACCTGCTCAGATTTAACTCATATGCCGTTTGAATTATTTGCCTAAAGTATTACTTGTCCTGGCAGCGGATTTGGCAGACATCGTATTTGTAGATTCATACAGTGAACTTGTCGGCGCTACAGGGCTCATTAGAACTCTTCCCGTACCTCTGTACACATTTACAAGACCTTCACCACTTGCTGCAGATCCGATCAATGTTTTAGTAGTTCTCTCCACAGTAAAATCAAGGCTTGATGACCAGCAAACAGCTAAATTTCCGTCAATCTTTAATGTGTCATTATTAAGCTCGACCTCAATCAATTCATCATATGGGACATTACTTTCCAACGCTGCGATACCTGTTCCTGAAAGGCTCATATTAAAGAGTCCCTCACTGCCAAGAGCTGCAGAAGAAAGGGTCTTTTTCGCAGTAACGCTATTCTTTACTGTTCCAGCGCAGGCATAAAACATGCCATCCTCAATAGTTATGCCTGAACCCCATTCTTCAACATTTACCAGAATTATATATTTATATGTCGGTTCCAGCACAAGCCAACCATTTCCTGCATATTCCGGCTTTATCGCAGATTCACCTGTAACGGCTCCCTTTATCATTTTTCCAAATAAATCGCCGACACCTTTAACTCCTGTCTTAGCATTTACATCTCCTGCCATCCACTGCATTGCGCCTGCCTGTACGATTGCAGAATGATTCTCATCCAGCTTAACGACAACCTGTCTCCTATGAACACCCATCTTGCTCATATAGTACTCAATATCTGCATTAGCAGGAGAAACACTGCTGTCATGCATATACTCAAGTACGTAAAAATTATCCTTTTTAGCAACAAATTTCCTTGTTTCATTCTCAAAATTTCTGATATTCATTAGATTTTCCTCTTTCATAAAAACTTGATCTATCGTGACTTCATTTAATCCTAT
>JAILMH010000020.1 GCA_024692715.1 Lachnospiraceae bacterium | reverse complement strand
GGTCACGTAGACCACGGCAAGACGACGCTGACAGCAGCGATCACCAAGACCCTTTCTGAGCGTGTTGAGGGTAATGCGGCTGTTGCATTTGACAATATCGATAAGGCTCCGGAGGAGAGAGAGCGTGGTATCACTATCTCCACCGCTCACGTAGAGTATGAGACAGAGAATCGTCACTATGCTCACGTTGACTGCCCCGGACATGCTGACTACGTTAAGAACATGATCACCGGTGCTGCTCAGATGGACGGCGCTATCCTCGTAGTTGCTGCTACCGACGGCGTTATGGCTCAGACAAAGGAGCACATCCTTCTGGCTCGTCAGGTAGGTGTTCCGAAGATCATCGTTTTCCTGAACAAGTGCGATATGGTAGATGACGAAGAGCTTGTTGAGCTGGTAGAGATGGAAGTTACCGAGCAGCTCGAGGAGTATGGTTTCGAAGATTGCCCGATTATCAAGGGTTCTGCTTTGAAGGCTCTTGAAGATCCGAGTGGTGAGTGGGGAGACAAGATCATGGAGCTTATGGCTGCCGTTGACGAGTATATCCCGACACCTGAGCGTGATACAGACAAGCCGTTTTTGATGCCTGTCGAGGACGTATTCACAATTACAGGTCGTGGTACCGTTGCTACAGGTCGTGTAGAGCGTGGTACACTTCACCTGAACGATGAGGTTGAGATTCTTGGTATTTCCGATGATAAGCAGAAGACTGTTGTAACAGGTATTGAGATGTTCCGTAAGATGCTTGATGAGGCTATGGCCGGCGATAACATCGGTGCACTGCTTCGTGGTATCGATCGTGACAAGATCCAGAGAGGTCAGGTTTTGGCTGCTCCGGGAACTGTTACCTGCCATACAAAGTTTACAGCTCAGGTTTACGTTCTGCAGAAGGACGAGGGTGGACGTCATACTCCGTTCTTCAACAACTATCGTCCGCAGTTCTATTTCCGTACAACTGACGTAACAGGCTTTTGCAACCTTCCGGAAGGTACAGAGATGTTCATGATTGGTGACAACGTTGAGATGACAATCGAGCTCATCCACCCTATCGCTATGGAGCAGGGTCTTACATTCGCTATCCGTGAGGGTGGACGTACAGTAGGATCTGGCCGTGTTGCTAACATCATTAAGTAATTTAATCTTTTAATAGATTTTACTTTATAGAATTGCTTTACCATTGGTAAAGTAATTCGCATATCTGAATAGATATTTGTCCAAGCATAAAACAAGGGCTGATTCCGTTAGGAATCAGCTCTTTTTTGTGTGTAGTGAATATTATTAATAAAATTACCATGACAAAGTATAGTTTTTTACATGGTATATTTTATAAAATCAATGATACAACTTTAAGAATTGTTTTTTTAAAGATACAATCCTCGTATGAAATGTTTGCGCGCAAGAAAAACATGAAATGGAGGATTGAATGAAGAATAACAAATTTAAGACATTGCTTAGTCGGATTGCTGCAATTGCACTTGTTGCCGTTACACTGACCGCAGCAGGTACAGTATCTGTTTCAGCAGAAGAGAATAATCTTCTTAACACCTATGGAAAGACATATGGTTATTCAGGAACCTGTATCAATTTATATCAGTTAAAGGATTACGAGACACTTCAGCTCATTAAGAAGAACTATAATAGCATTACGCTCGAAAATGAAATGAAGCCGGATGCATTATTAGGGAGTTCTTCAAGGCTCATATCTGTTCAGGAGGCTAAGAAGAAGGGTTATTATATACCTGACAGTTATAAAGAAGCTTATGTACCACAGATCAATTTCAGTACTATAGACGAGGTTCTTAAAATTTGTGCTCAGAATGGTCTTAAAATGAGAGCCCATACACTTGTATGGCATTCACAGACCCCAACATGGTTTTTTAGAAATGGTTTTCAGGGAAATCAGAGCTTCGTACAGCCTGCAACTATGGATGCACGTATGGAGATGTACATTAAGACTGTAATGAATCATGTATATCTTAGTAAGTATGGTGATGTAGTTTATGCATGGGATATTGCAAATGAGTATCTGCATGCTACAAATTCCGGTTGGGAGGCTGTATACGGAAAGTGCGGTACATCTCCTCAGTTCTTGAAAAAAGCTTTCACTTATGCAAATGAAACCTTGAAATATTTCAAGAAAGATAAATCGGTTAAACTTTTCTATAATGATTTCAATACTTACATGGAAGTCAATGATGTAATTAAGCTGGTTAACTATATCAACTCTGATAAAAAAGTATGTGCTGGTGTTGGAATGCAGTCACATCTTGGAACAAATTTCCCAAGTACAGACAGTTATATCAATGCTATGAAGTCATTCCTCAATGCAGGATTTGAGGTTCAGGTTACAGAGATTGATATTACAAACAAAGGTGATACAGATCTTGCAAATTACTCTTATGATCTCTTTAAGAAAATTAATGCATTGAAGAAAAATGGCGGTAAGATCACAGGTGTAACATGGTGGGGACTTTCTGATCAAGTTACATGGATCAAAAATGAGTATCCATTGCTGTTTTCTACACCGAAATCTCCGAAAACAGCTTATTATAAGGTGCTTCAGGCATATTCAGAGACATTCGGAAATTCGCAGAATAATTCTGGAAATCAGTCTGATAACAGTGACCAGGCTTCTGCTGTTATTGAAGATGGATGGTATTATATTAAAAATACCAATGCACAGAAGTATTTGACAGTTCAGGATAATAAAGTTACAAGTTATGCAAATGTATGTATCAGTAAGGGTACAGGTGTTGATGGACAGAAATGGTATGTTACAAATACTAATGATGGTTATATTACACTGAGAAGTAAGCTTGGAAACTTTATGCTCGACGTTGCAAATGGTTCAGGAGATGATGGTGCAAATATAGGTGTATATACAGGATATTCAGGAGATGCGCAGAAATTTATTGTAAAAACAACAAAATATGATGGAATTTATACGGTTGTTACAAAAGTTTCTGATTCCACTAAAGCACTCGATGTGTATGGAGCGAAAAGAGCAGAAGGAACAAACGTATGCCAGTGGAAAATAAATGGCAATGCAAATCAGCAGTGGCAGTTTGAGAAGGTGAATGATTCATCAAATTATTTAAATGAGTCGAAATCAGTTGAATCTGCAAGCGAAAATGAAGCTGTAGAGATCCTTCAGGAGTTTGACGAGGGTGCTGTTGAAAGCGTGGATTAAATAAAACTTTTCTCATAAGTTGACATATAGTGATAAAATAATAATAAAACCTTTCGGATTGTATCGTCCGAAAGGTTTTTGTTATGAAAGGATTAAAAATGTCACAGGAATATCAGCATCTTTATCATGAATTTGGTCCGTTATATGA
>JAILMH010000019.1 GCA_024692715.1 Lachnospiraceae bacterium | reverse complement strand
TTTGTATATATGGGTGGCTTATATATTTCAGATCCGGAGAATGATCTGATGATGTCTTTGTTTAGGGATGGAGATGGCAATCCTGTTGTGATAGTTGAAAAACATGGGGAATTTTATTATGACGACCTTAATACAGAAGACGGAACTCTTGAGGATGGAAGAGAGTATACAAAGCTTTTGATCGAAGGGAAGGAATTTGGCTATCATTTCAAGCTTGAGGATGAAGATACGGATTCATTTATGGTAGATGAGGACGGAACGGTTTACCCGGCAAAAGAAGTGGACGAAAGTGCTGCTTTCGATATGTTAAAAAACGTGCTTGAATAAATATTCGTTCGCTGTTTTGAATTGGAACTATAAGGGCTGACGCTTTAGAATAAAATCTGAGCGGGAGCCCTTTTTAGCAACTAATTTTATCAAAGGGGGCCGAAAATGAATAAACTGAATGAACTGCTGCAAGAGACTATTGATGATGTCGACAGGATCGAAAATATCCTTGGAGGGTTTAAGGATAGTACTGAGATCAAAAGGATAGCTGAAAGATATCCCATAAAAGTGACACCGTATTATTTGTCACTGATAGATCGCTCGACATTAGACGACCCTGTTAGAAAAATGTGTATACCAACGGCTTTTGAGTATTCCGACGGAGGAGAAGAGGATACCAGCGGCGAATCTTCGAATACCGTTATACGAGGTATGCAGCATAAGTATCATGAAACAGTATTGATACTTTCTACAAATCAGTGCGCAATGTACTGCAGGCACTGTTTCAGAAAAAGACTTGTGGGACTTTCTTCGGATGAGATAGCGACATTTATACCTGAAATGGTCGAGTATATCAAAAAGCATAAAGAGGTCAATAATGTGCTGATAACCGGCGGAGATTCCTTTATGCTTTCCAACGAGGTTATAAAGAAATATCTGGAGAGCTTCTCAAAGCTTGAAAATATACAGTTTATAAGGTTTGGAACGAGAATACCGGTAGTGCTTCCGAAGAGGATATATGAAGATGAGGAGCTGTTAGAACTGCTTAAAGAATATGGGAAGATCAAACAGATAGCGGTGGTGACGCAGTTCAACCATCCACATGAGATAACTGAGGAATCTGCAAAAGCGATCAAAGCTCTTAATAAAGCCGGGTGCTTTGTAAGGAATCAGACAGTCATGTTAAAGGGGGTAAATGATAATCCAAAGGTACTGGCTGAGCTTATGAACAGACTGGTTTCAAAGGGTGTCATTCCGTATTATGTTTTTCAGTGCAGACCGGTAAAGGGAGTTTTGAATCAGTTCCAGGTGCCTATCAGAAAGAGCCTTAAGATAATAGACAGGGCAAAGTCGATGATGAATGGTCAGGCAAAGAGCTTTCACTATGTCATGAGCCATCCGACTGGAAAGATCGAGATCATAGGCGAAGACGAGAATGGCTCTGTCATATTTAAGTATCATCAGGCAAAAAATGATGCAGATCAGAACAGGATCTTTAAGCGTGATCTTGGAGAAAATCAGAGTTGGCTCGAATGAGCAGATAAATTTTTACTGGTGAAGCTGCTATGCATGTGTTAGAATCATCAAAGTATTTTAGTGATGAAGGATTTAGATGATTTATGAAAGAGAAATTTAAAACGTATGCGATAGCTGATGTTATGGCGATCATACTTGTGGCAGTGATGGTTTTCGCGTCAGAGTATTTCGGAGAAAGAGAGATCATTTTCCCTGAGATGGCGGCGCTTTCAGTTGGTTATCTGGTTTCTAAAAAACGCGGTTGGATGGTAAATGACAGTCGTATTCTGGGACTTATAACCGGCTGTGCGGTACTTGGAGTTTTAATAGTCAGATACATAAATATCGGAGACTATTTAGAAGTGCTAATGGCATTTATAATAAGCCAGATAATATTTTTATACTCGGGAACAACGCTGGCTCCGTTTATTTCCGCAATTGTTCTTCCTGTGGTTTTACAGACTACAACATGGGTTTATCCCATATCTGCTTTTATCCTTACAGCTGTGCTGATCCTTGGACACAGGCTTTTGCTTAAGCTCGGGATACGCGAGGATGAGGAGTATACTCCGGTACGGCTTGACAGCAAAGAGGATAAAAAAGATGCGTTGATCAGAGTACTTATCCTTGCTGTTGTGGGAGCAGCAGCGTATGCATCAGGCTTTAAGTTTGCCATAGCACCTCCGCTTCTGGTGGCTTTTGCAGAGCTTTCAAGACCCGGAAACAAGGCAAAGAAAAAGCCCTTTAAGACGATAGCACTTCTGACGCTCTGTGCGCTGGAAGGTGCTGTGATAAGGTACGTTCTTGTGCTTAAGTTGGGCTTTTCACTGACATTTGCAGCGGCGGTCATTATGCTGATCGCGCTTCTGATAATACATATGTTTGATATGTATATGCCTCCGGCCGGGGCAATAGCAATATTAAGCATACTCATTCCTGCTGAGGCAGTAGCAACATTTCCGCTTCAGGTCTTTGCAGGTGTTTCGATCTTTGTTTTTTGTGCAGGGACCATTTTCAGCAGAAGAGAGGCAGGAAAATGATAGTAGAATATCCTGAGTATTACAGCAGATTCAGCTGTATAGCAGATAAGTGCCCGGACACATGCTGTCAGGGCTGGGAAATAGATATTGACGAAGAGACATGGAATAAATATAAGGCAGTAGATGGTGAGCTTGGAGAGAAGCTTAAAAAGTACATGAAAGAAGAAAACGGCTGTCGCTTCTTTAAGATGAGAGAAGACGGTTACTGTGCTTTTTTAAGAGAGGATAATCTCTGCCAGCTTCAGAGGCAGTTCGGAGAAGATTACCTTGGTGTGATCTGTTCTGAGCATCCGAGATATTTTGTGGAGTGTGGTAATTATGTGCAGCAGGATATAAGTCTTGCATGTCCGGAAATGGCAAGGATATTTTTCTCAGAAAGCGGAAATATAGCCTACTGCTTTGAGATGTATGAGGACGAGACCGACGAGGAAGATATTGATACTGAGCTTAGGGACAGGATATTAGACGACAGAAACAGGATCATTGACATAATGGAAAATGAGCCGGGTACTTTCATGGAGCGACTTAAGGCAGCGGGCATTTTCAGAGAAATTGATGACAGAGAGCTCATGGAAATGGCGGATAGGATGGAACCCATAAACGATGCATGGGTAAAGCGCCTTGAGCATATGAAAAAATGGCTTGCGGAAAATACTGATGAAGGGCAGTTCAGCAGCGGGATTCCTGATGAATGGTATACCAGACTTACCTGTTATTTTGTCTTTAGATACTGGATCGATTCGTATTTTGAGAAAGATGAAGAAGAGGAACTTGATCTCACAGCGGAGATCATGCTTGTTAATTACTGTTTAAGGCTTATAACCATCATGTACCTTGCAAATGATGAAAAGAAATTTGCGACAGAGATGGACAGGATGATCGATACAGCCTATATATTTTCCAGAGAAGTCGAGTTTGACGAGGATATTGTAAATATGCTCAAAGGACTTGAGTGAGAAATGATTATTACAAAAGTACAAAAAACATGAAAAAGTATTTTTTTCAGTACAAAAAATATTAATAATTACAAAAAAAGTATAGCATTAAAAAATAATAGTGCTATAATGTGAGCGTAAAAACATAAGTGAACAGGGGTGTCGGTTAGAACCGGCTGAGATAGGAACTGTACGTTCCGGACCCTAAAACCTGATTTGGATCATGCCAACGTAGGGAGCTTTATCTATCATTACGTACAATTAAGGACCATCCTTTTCAGGGTGGTTCTTTTATGTTTAAACAAAAGCGTTCTGTTGGGGGCACCACCTCAGATCGCTATAGAAAATGGAGAGCATGGCAAAGGAGAGAAATTATGGAAAATGCATCTGCAAGCGCTGGTAAAAAACACAGCGCAGGCGCCGGAACATCAATAAAGGACAATGCTGTGATATGGTTTGGAGCAGGCGTATCACTGGCAGAGATCCTTACAGGAACTTATTATGCCGATATGGGCTTTGGCAAGGCAATGCTTGCAATCCTTGCAGGTCACGTTATCGGTGCTGTAATGATGATTTTGGCAGGACTTATAGGAGGGATTGAAAGAAAGAGCTCGATGGAGACAGTCCGTATGAGTTTCGGAAGAGACGGGGCGGTTATTTTTGCCGTAATGAATGTCATACAGCTTTTGGGCTGGACGGCGATCATGACCTATGACGGCGCACTTGCTGCTAATGGAATATTTAAGGCAGGGATTGCGGTATGGTCACTTGTTATAGGCGTGATGATAATTGCATGGATAATGATCGGTCTTGAAAATCTTGGTATCGTAAGTACTATTTCAGTGGGACTTTTATTTATCCTTTCGATAATACTTGCTGTACAGATATTTGGAGGACATGCCATTGGCTCGATCAAGGAAACAGCTGAAGCTATGAGCTTTGGGGCAGCTGTTGAACTTGCAGTGGCAATGCCTTTGAGCTGGCTCCCGCTGATCGGAGACTATACAAGAGAGGCTGAAAAACCGGTACAGAGCACCTGTGCTTCAGTGGTTGTATATTCAATTGTCAGTATATTTATGTTTGTCATCGGAATGGGGGCAGCCGGACTTGCAGGAACAGGCGATATTTCAATGATAATGGTTAAGGCCGGGCTCGGAATCGCCGGACTTCTTATAATTGTTCTTTCTACAGTTACGACCACCTTCCTTGACGCTTTTTCAGCAGGTGTATCCTATGAGGCGATATCAACGAAGATAAAGGGAAAATGGGCAGCAATAGTTGTGACGCTCATAGGAACAGTCATGGCTATGGTATATCCTATGGATAATATTACGGATTTCCTTTATTTCATCGGTTCAGTATTTACACCGATGATAGCAGTACAGGTGGCTGATTATTTTATTCTGCATGTAAATCATGAAGATGAAAAATGGAATGTTAAAAACCTTGCAGTATGGCTGTTTGGTTTTGCAGTATATCGGTATCTTATGACCGTCGATATGCCGCTTGGCAATACACTTCCGGATATGCTGATAACCATCTTTATGGTCGTTCTCGTTAATATTCCGTCATTACAGAAGAAACGCAGAGAATCAGTAGAATAAGGCTTTTGCTCCAAAGGCCTCGAAACAGGAGTATTTTATGAAAACAGTAACAGCAGAGAATTCGGTAAATTTAGGAGTAAACACTAAAAAGCTTGCAGTGTCAGCGGTCTTTGCAGCTGCCGCAGTTGTGGGCTCGACCATATCGTTTCCGGTATTCGGGTCAAAATGCGCACCGGTGCAGCATCTTGTAAATGTTTTATGCGCAGTTTTTCTTGGACCCGGTTATGGTGTAGCGGCAGCGTTTGTCACCAGCGTACTCAGAAATTTACTCGGACTTGGCTCATTACTTGCTTTTCCCGGTTCAATGTGCGGAGCTTTAATTTCCGGACTTCTCTATAAATATTTTCAGAAGCTTCCGGCTGCATATGTGGGAGAGGTCTTTGGAACAGGAGTGATCGGCGGAATGCTTTCATATCCTGTTGCGGCATTGCTTATGGGAAACGCACAGGCAGGACTTTTTACATTTGTCGTACCGTTTTTGGTAAGTACCTGTGGGGGAACGCTTCTTGCGGCAGTGATCACGCTTAAGCTTAATCAGATAGGCTTTATCCAGAAAGCTAAGGATATGATGAGATAATAGTGAATGTATACTTAAAGGGTCAGCGTTGCAGCTGGCCCTTTTGTGTTATTATGAAGAAGTATCATGAAAATGAAATTTGGAGGTATTCACATGCAGAATGCACGAAAAATAAGTGAGGATATCTGGTGGCTTGGAGCATCAGACAGACGTATCGAGCTGTTTGAGAATGTATATCCGGTACCAAATGGTATATCCTATAACAATTATCTCATCATGGATGAAAAAACCTGTCTCATGGATGGAGTAGATGACTCTGTTACAGGTCAGTTCTTAGAAAATCTTGAGCATGTACTTAACGGAAGAAAGCTTGACTATATGGTAGTTCAGCACATGGAGCCGGATCACTGCTCAGCTATACCACAGCTCGTTGCGAAATATCCTGAGTTAAAGATAGTTACATCTGCTCAGGCATTAAAAATGATAAACCAGTTCTACAGATTTGATCCGACAGATCGTACGATCATTGTAAAGGAAGGTTCATCACTTAAACTTGGAAAGCATGAGCTTTCATTTGTATGTGCTCCGATGGTTCACTGGCCTGAGGTGCTTATGAGCTTTGATACTGCTACAGGAACTCTCTTTTCGGCAGATGCCTTTGGCGCTTTCGGCGCTATCGATGGAAATCTCTTTGCAGATGAAGTAGACTGGGAGAGAGATTGGGCAGATGAATCCCGCCGTTACTATGTAAATATTGTCGGAAAATATGGTGTACAGGTAAATGCGGTACTTAAGAAGGCAGCAGGGCTTGATATAAAGATGATATGCCCGCTTCATGCGCATGTCTGGAGAAAAGATTTCGATAAGCTTTTAAGCAGATACTCTAAGTGGGCTTCTTACGAGCCTGAAGTAAGATCTGTCGCTGTTTTCTATGGCTCGATCTATGGAAATACAGCCAATGCTGCAGATATCCTGGCTTCAAAGTTAGCTGAAAAGGGTGTAAGAAATATAAAAGTTTTTGACTCTTCAAAAACAGATATTTCAGAAATGGTATCAAGAGCATTCCAGTATTCAACACTGGTATTTGCCTCAGCAACCTATAACGCAGAGGTCTTTGACAGAATGCATTATCTTCTGATCGATCTTAAGAATCATAATCTTGCAAACCGTACAGTAGGACTCATTGAAAACGGTACATGGGCACCTATGGCAGCAGGACTTATGCAGAGACAGCTTGAGACCATGAAGAATATGAATGTCATCGAGCCGATAGTAAGAATTAAATCAGGTGTTTCAGACGAGAACCTTGCACAGCTTGAGGAGCTTGCTGAAAAACTTGCAGAATCATTGAAGTAAAATAAACCTCCTGCAGAATCAGGTTGTATTTATCAACCAGGTCAGCAGGAGGTTACTTTTTTAAAAGATCTCTTTTATGAAAATGTAAAGGATCTTACCCTTGGAATTCTGGATACATCTGCCTGTGGCGCGGACAAGCTTGTTTTCACTTCGGATAGTTGTGATGCTGTAGGTTATCTCAAAATCCTTAAACGAACCGTTTTCTTTGGTCAGGATCGTCTCATCGAGAACATAGTCACGATTGTCCTCAGCAACAACATTCAGATATGAATCTCGGTAGCAGCGCTTGAGCTCATCTATGCTTGTGCAGCCGCAAAGGTGGATGAAATCATTGTTTGCGGTTATCATAGTGAGAACCTCATCGGCAAGGCAGATGATCATAGCACCCGGGATCCCGTTTAGTATTTCTTCTGAGCGGAATGAGAGCTGCATCCTGTGACCGATGTCGTTGTCAGGGACATACTGTGCGAAGCAGTTTTTACCGCGCATTTTCGCGTTATACATTGCGCTGTCGGCCATTCGGTACAGATCATGATATCCCGTACCCTGATCAGGGAACATTACATATCCGGCGGAAACAGTGCAGCTTATTTTATGGCCGTTAAAGTTTATGGTTATGGGCTCGCTCAGCATATCACTTATAAAGAAAGTGACGAACTCCTTTGAGCGGCTTTTGATGATGCCCATGAATTCGTCTCCGCCAAGTCTGCAGGCAAAGCCATAGAGTTCAAATTTACTTTTCAGACGGTTGGCAAAGGCTTTAAGTAATTCATCACCGCACTGGTGACCGTAGTGGTCATTTACCTCCTTAAAGTCATCCAGGTCGAGCATTACCAGCGCACACATTTCATCATTGTGCTTGTGGAGATAATCTCTGATCATAGGTACAGCACGGTATCGGTTGTATAGCCCGGTCAACTGGTCGATCTCGGCTGCATTCTTTTCCTCATCTATTTTCTGGCGGTATTTTTCAATATCATAAGTGAGAAAATATGCGATTATCTCACCGGTTACCGTTGAAGGGATCAGCTGATAAGATGAGTGGAGCCAGTGAGGCTCACCATAGAGATAACTCTTGTATTCTATGGTCCCGATGCTGTTTCCGGCATTAAATTCCCGTATAAGATTCTCTCTGCTGTAAAAATTTCTGGTCTGCTTAAGGTCTGCGAAGGTGATCGTGTGATTCAGAAGATCATTTATCATTATGTCATAGTTATTTACCATTTTTTGGTAGTAGTGGTCATTCAGGATGTTAGAACTTCCGAAATGATAATCTATAACATAATTTTGCGTGAGATTTACCTCAAAATAGAAAGAGGACTCAAGGAAATCATTGTAGGAGCTATAGCCCAGTATATTTGAAAGAGCTCTTCCGGAAAGCCACAGAAATGCCGGGTCTCGCGGCATTCCCTTCATTGTTTCATCCATTCCCTGCAGCATGCGTATACGATTTATGTCCACATCATTTGAACATGATAGATACATCGGTTTGTCATCGAGATCGATCCTGATTATGCTGTAGATCTGCCATTCGTATTCGCCGCTTGTACTTAGGGTTCTGAAGTATTCTGAAACGTGGTTTTTGGATGTGCGTTCGATCCTTTCGTCAATATCGCTGAAATCATAGAAACGCATGAAACGCTGCCGGTCCAGCTCATGAATATAGTGCTCTGTAAAGAAATCTCTGTATTCCAGGCTGTTGTGAGGGTAGGTATCCATACTGAAAATAGTAGTATTTAAATATACCCTTTCTATCAGGTGCTTTACCGGATCGATGATATCCACGCGGTTGTATATGGAATAAATGAACCGGCGGACTTCGTCTTTATGCTGTGTCGCCTGTTCCTGAGAATAGTGTGAAAGGTTCATGCTTATTACAAGGTACGCAGAACGGGTGCGGTACGAAGCAATCGGGCGCACCTGGAAATTACAGTTCTGACCGTTCCTTACATAGTCAAAGGATTCAAGCTTCCCTGACGCTTTGCTGGCAAGGACTACGTTCTGAAACTGCGATGGGAGCTCTCCCGGAGCATAATTTATAAAGGTCTCGGCTTCTTCGATGCTTTTGAGACCTATTGTGTTAAGGAATTTATGGTAATAGCTGTTGATTGCAAGATAGCGCAGATGCTTGTCGTGGTATTCGATGATAGCGGTAGGGATACCATAGACAGAATCGTCATCCAGATCCTTTTTGAGTGGATTCTGACTTAAAAGATTGATCTTTCCGATACTTCGGTAGTAGTTGCGTATCCCGGGAGACTCAAGGCGGAAAGAAAGTCTTGCGGTATCGTTAAAAGAAACAGCAGGGGAGTAGAGAAAGCCCTGCATCTGTTCGCAGCCGAGATTTCGCAGGAAATCTCTTGCTTCTTTTGTGGAAACACCCTCTGCCAGAGTCTGTATTCCGAGCTTTTTTGACATATTTATGATCGACTTTAGTATCACACCCGAAGCAGAATTTTTCTCGAAATCACTTAAGAAATTCATATCGAGCTTTAAACAGTCGAAGGAATAAGTCTTAAGGGTATTGAGAGATGAATATCCACTTCCGAAGTCATCCATCCATACCTGATATCCCAATGAGCGGAATTTATCGATGATGCGTTTCATATTTCCTGTATCAGAGGCGAGTATTGACTCGGTTATCTCGACATGGAAAAGATTCGGGCGCAGATTAAAGCTTTTAACTATGGCATCGAACTCTTCAACTATAGTATCTCCGACGAAATCGAGTCTGGAAAGGTTTATAGAGACCGCAGCCCGGGTCAGCTTTTTTTGATGGATGATGAGCTGATGACGGCAGGCCTGTTCAAGTATCTCCAAATCCAGCTTTTTGACCATGTGATATTTTTCAAGGACAGGGACAAAGTCTGAAGGAGGGATTAGCCCGATCTTAGGGTCGATCCAGCGCGCAAGGGCTTCATACCCGCAGATCTCCTCTGTGATAGAGCGAAGTATCGGCTGGTACCAGACCTGTATATATTCGTTTCTGATAGCATCTTCAAAATGTTCGATGATGTAGTGCTCTTTTTGATATATGAGGCTTAGACTTTCATTATAGTATCCAAAGATGGAATCATACTGATTTCTAATGGAATCACACGCCATTTTTGCGCGGTCTACAGCTACATTAGAGGTGATCCTGTCGTCTGTCGGGAGGTAAATTCCGGCGCGGAGCTGCATGTGATTATCACTTCGGAAGGGGCGGATCTCTTCATATACTTCCGTTACCCGCTCTTCAAGATTGCTGCGTTCGGTAAAGACACAGAAATGATCCATTCCCATGTAGGCATTTATACTGTCTGAAAAAATGGCTTCGATAGTCTTGGCAATTGCACGGAGGCAATTGTCGCCCGCTTCAATTCCATATTTTTCATTATAATTCTTAAAATTTTCTATATTAAAATATACGAAAGCTTTTGATGCGAGTGCATCGGGATTGGATAAAATTTTATCTATCTCCAGACGAAAGCGGGAATAACTCATAAGACCCGTGAGTTCGTCCAGATTTCCCTTTTTAAAATGCTTACCCATAAATGACCTCCCCAATTAATACCCTAAAAACCATTATAGCAGAAATATAAATCTGGTAAATATAAGTATTGTATACTTGACTTGATTATATCAATGCTGAAAGCTATAATGCATTTATCATTATGAAAGTGAGAAAATCTTATGGAAAAGAGAGAATTGATCTTCTTAAAACCGGTATTTACCCACAATGTCTGGGGCGGAAATAAACTTAGAACTAAATTTGGATTTAATGTTGAAGGAAATGATATAGGTGAGTGCTGGGGAATCGCAGCCCATCCAAACGGAGATGCAGAAGTGGACGGTGGAGTCTACGGAGGAATGAAACTTTCAGAACTCTGGAATGAGCACAGGGAGCTTTTTGGCAATGCAGAAGGCGACAGATTCCCTCTTTTGATCAAACTCATAGATGCGAAGGATGACCTCAGCATACAGGTTCATCCGGGAAATGAATATGCAGCAGAGCATGAAAATGGTTCGCTTGGAAAAAATGAGTGCTGGTATGTCCTTTCTGCAGAACCAGGTTCAAAACTCGTTGTCGGTCATAATGCAAAGACAAAGGAAGAGCTTGACGCAATGATCGATGAAGGACGCTTCAAGGAGCTTATCCGTGAAGTTCCTATAAGCAAGGGAGATTTTATACAGATAGACTCAGGTACTGTCCATGCCATAAAGGGTGGGATCGTTCTCATGGAAACTCAGCAGTCCAGCGACATAACCTACAGAGTTTACGATTATGACCGCCTTTGGAATGGAAAGAAAAGAGAACTCCATATCCAAAAGAGTAAGGATGTTATCACAGTTCCTGCACCGGATGCAGGCAAAATGGTCCTTCATGAGGAGCTTTCTATAGAGGATGTAAAGGGCTGTGACGATAAGCTTCTTGTTAAGTGCCCGTATTACGAAGTGAGAAGAATGTTTGTAAACGGAACCTGTACCGGAGGCTGCGGTGATGACTATGTTCTCATGACTGTGGTTGATGGAGAGGGAACTATCGACGGACATCTTGTCCATAAGGGAAGCTTCTTTATAATCCCTTCTGGATACGGTACACTTACAATGACAGGTAAGCTCAATATCATTGCATCAAGAGCATTTTAACTTTGTTAAAGTGCTTCGTGCAGAAGCTTAAAAACAGGGGTAAGGGAAGAACTGCTTTCAGTGTGGAAGCAGTTCTTTTTTAGATAAAGGCTGGAAACGATAAATAATCACTAAAAAAATATCTAAAAATTTAGTTAAAAATTTATTGCAGTTATTGGTGGGGTAAAATATAATAAGTGTATAAAGAGAACAGGCTTATTTTAGAGATGGCATGAAGGGTGTACTAAAAAATATTTAGAAATGGAGCGTATGATCTGAACATTTTGAGAGCCATGACGGTGAATGTTTCAGAACGGATAAATATATGACAAAAGCAAAGAAACCAAGTGTTAAAAAAATCAGTGAATTGACTGGTTTCTCTCAGGCCACGGTATCGAATGCGCTTAATGGTAAGAGAAAGGTCAATAAAGAAACTCAGGAAAAGATATTTCAGGTGGCGGAGGAGCTTGGCTACAGCCTTAAAAATTCGGAGATACATGCCATAAGATTTATAGTTTTCAGAAGAAATGGTCTTATAATCGATAACAGCAATTTCCATCCGGCTGTGATCGAAGGCGTTAACGAAGAAGCTAAAAACCTGGGACTTGAGACGATATATACACATATCAATAGAGAAGATCCGGGGTTTGATGAGCAGATGGATAAGATACTTTCGGATAATTCCACAGGTATAGTGCTGCTTGCGACGGAGATGAACCACGAGGATTTCAGGCTGTTTTCAGAGTGTAAATCTCCAGTGGTACTGCTTGACGGATGGAGCTCAAGATTCCGTTTTAATGGTGTATGTATCGACAATTTTGATGCGGCGGAAAATGTTATCCAGCTGCTTGCTTCGAAGGGACATAAGCGTATAGGTTATGTCAGAGGTGATTTCAGGATAAAGGCCTTTGAAGAAAGAGAAGACGGATACCGCAGAGAGATGACGAGACAGGGATTTAAGGTAAAGAGTGAGGATATTATCACAGTCAGGACGAAAACTGAAACGGCCATGCAGGATATGCTCAGGTGGTTCAATGAACACGAGGACCGTCCGACAGCCTTTTTCTGCGATAATGATGTAATTGCTTACGGAGTTCTGCAGGCTGCGCAGCAGTGCGGATTAAAGATACCGGAAGATCTTTCGGTGATAGGGTTTGATGATATTTATTTCAGCAGTATCTGTTCGCCGCCGCTCACAACGGTCAGAGTGGATAAGAAGTCTCTTGGAAAGGCAGCAGTCAGAAGATTGATCGAGATGATGAAAAATCCTGAGGACATCATCTTTAAGACAGAGATATGCACAGAAATAGTTGAAAGAAGCAGTGTTAGAAATCTTAATCGTAAAAAGAAATAAGTAAATATTTGAATAAAATTAATGCGTATTCAATGGCGTTAATTTAGGTATAAAAAGGTATGGTGTATGCGAAAAGCGTATATCATGCCTTTTTTGGTGCGCAAAATTTCAACAAAATTTAAGAACTAAAATTAGTACAATTGATGAAAATGATTTAAAAGTAAATTTTTTGGTTGAAATTTTATAGTAAATTTTATATATTCAATTTAGATGATGATTTACAAAATATTTATTATAAAATTTACTTAAATTTACAAAAGATTTACTGTGTAGCTAAATCAGAACAAAATTTGGAGGCGAAGACATGGCTCATATAAAACTTGGATATGCACCTACAAGAAGAAGTATCTTCAGTGCACCGGATGCGATCAAATTTCGCGGACTTACCGCAGACAGATTAAAAGAACTTGGTGTGGATTTCGTTGATATTGATGATATCAATGAAGAAGGACTTCTCTATGACGAAAATGATCGCCTCAAGATAGTTGAGAAATTTAAGAGAGAAAAGGTAGACGGTCTACTCCTTGCACACTGTAACTTCGGTACAGAGTATGAATGTGCAAGACTCGCAAAGGATCTGGGGGTTCCGGTACTTCTCTGGGGACCGCTCGATGAGAGACCGGATGAGGAGGGACGCAGACTCAGAGATACACAGTGCGGACTTTTTGCAACAGGTAAGGTCCTCAGGAGATTCAGAGTTCCTTTTACATACCTTACAAACTGCAGACTGAATGATCCTGTTTTTGAAAGAGGAATTAAAGATTTCCTTGCAGTATGCAACGTGGTAAAGACTTTCAAGCACACAAGGATACTTCAGATCGGACCAAGACCTTTCGATTTCTGGTCAACGATGTGCAATGAAGGTGAACTTCTTGAGAAATTCAATATCCAGCTTTCACCTAT
>JAILMH010000072.1 GCA_024692715.1 Lachnospiraceae bacterium | reverse complement strand
CAGTCATTAAGTTTATCCTGATATACTTTGATATCCTTATAATGAACATGGAAGATCCTGTCCTTGAATTCATAGATCGGCTTGATATAATCGATCATCTGCCATACAAAGTGTGAAGGATCATAGTTGATTCCAAGATTTTTACTTGGAAGGATCTCAAATACCTTTCTCCAGATAGCAGGCGTTGTCATAAGGTTCTGTCCGCCCGGCCACTGATCTGCGCCAAAGAGCATCGGGCAGTTTTCAATTCCGATCTTTACGTTTTCTTTCTCAGCAAGCTCAACAATCGGAGGCCAGATTTCCTTAACCAGCTCTAAATTTTCCTCAACGGTTTTGCTCTGGTCTCTCCCAATGAAGGTCGTTACCATACCGATCCCAAGCTTACGAGAAGCTTTGATAAGATTTTTTAAGTGTTCAACTGCTGCATTTCTCTTTTCAAGATTCGCATCCATTGTATTTGGATAATATGCAAGGGATGAAATTTTCACATTCTTCTCCTTTGCATAATCCAAAATATGCTTTGCATAAGCGTCATCAGTCAAAACCTTCTCTGCATCTATATGTGAAACTCCTGCATATCTGCGTTCCGCTTTACCTGCCGGCCAGCATGCGGCTTCAACACAGGCAAAGCCAAGCTCAGATGCTATGTCCATCATTTCCTCATAATTACTCTGATCTAAAATTGCACTAACAAATCCAAGCTCCATTTATTTTTTCCTCCGTTTTTTATATATGAAACTGCACTTTTCGCAGCGATTCTTCCTGTATTTAATGCAAAACCCATCGAATTACCCGGAAGCAGGAACATATAACTGTCATCATAAATATTGCAGGCATCCGCTCCAGCCGCATAAAGTCCTTCTACCGGTTCAAAATTCTTATCACAGGCTTCACAGTTTTCATTTATCCTGATTCCACCAACCGTTCCGTAACCACCCGGATGGATAGCTGCCGCAAAAAACGGTCCTGTCTTTATAGGTCTTAAAAATTTAGGATTCTTATAAAATTCACTGTCATAATGCTCACAGTAACCGTTATATTCATCAACTGTATCGATCAGCGAATCAATGTCGATACCACATTTATCCGCAAGCTCTTCGAGCGAATCTGCCTTAAAATAATTTTGTGAACCCCTCTCGATTATCTCCTCAAATCCTTTATGAAAATCTGAAACATCAGGGTCCGGTGTTACAAAGCTGACAACATCAACACCGTTTCTTTCATAGTATTTAGCCGTTTCGTCATCAAATATCACAAAACAGGTCTTATCCTTTTGGTGATCTGCAACATTACTTAAATAGGTGGTATTCTGCATCTTCTCTTCATTCATGATGCGCTTACCATGCTTATTTACTACGAGGTTTGGCTGACGTACAACATTTGTAACAGAGACATTTGCTCTCTCTAAACCACCGATGTCCGCTGCCATCTCTATCCTTACAGGAAGTCGATCAGCTCCGGCTTCCCACGCCATTTTTAAGCCATCTCCACTCACATTTGGAATTGCAAAGCTAAAAAGATTCTTTCCATGCTCAAAGCCTGTAAGTTCTTTTATCATCTCTTTATTGCCTCCGGCACCTCCGGTTGCGACAAGAGCCGCTTTACAGTTGATCTTTACCTCTTCACCGTCAGCTGTTTCTGCAATTATGCCGCTGATGTGACCTTCCTCTTTAAGAAGCTTCGTAGCTCTATGCTTAAAAAGGAATGTCACTCCCCGTTTTTCAGCGGCTTCCTGCAGTTTTTTATTCATGAGAGAAGCTGCTGCAGGTCCAATTTTCTTCCCTGTCTTAACAATGTGCCACGTACACTCTGACTCCGGGAAATATCTGAAAGCTCCCTCAAATTCAACGCCGTGATCTTCAAGCCATTCAATAGTTTCCCCTGACTGATTGAAATAACGCTTGATAAGTCTCGCATCAACATTGTAGTGAGTGTACTCCATAAACATGTTGAAGGCTTTTTCTACCGTAACGCTCTCCATCTGTGAACGCTGATACTTTGTGCCTATTCCAAGCGGTCCCATTCCTGCATTTGCAGCACCGCCTACAGTCTGTGATTTTTCAAGCACGATCACATTAAGTCCTGCTTCAGAAGCTTCAACTGCAGCCGCAAGACCTGCCGGTCCTGCTGCGATTATTCCCAAATCTGCATCATATTCTCTCATGACAATTTACCTATTCCTTATAAATTTTATTCCTCGATAGCTCTTCTCAAAGCCTCCTGATGACGTCTTACCTGCTCGATACTGTCGACTTCCATATCTGCTCTTAAGTGCTCTCCGCCTTCATATTCTGAACTTAAGAAGCCCTTGTAACCTGCCTTTTTGAATGCATCCACAACCTCCGGGATCGCAACTGCTGTTTCCTTGTAATCTTCATGCATGTTATAAAATTTCGCATGTGTATGGAAAATATAATCAATGTTGTCAATAATATCCTGAGGTTCAGACCAGGAATATGTGAATGATGATCCTGCATATTCCATATCAGCAGCTCCTCCGCCTGCATTCTTTACTGCATCCATCATTTCCTGCATTCCGTTAGCCATGCGATATTCCATGTTTGCCTTGCCAAGATTCAGATCATACTTTATCTTTACAAATCCCTTTGCGATCCTTTTTGCATAAGCATCATCAACTATCTTTATGCACTCTTCCTTTGCACCTTTTCTTCTGGCCTTGTCACGGACCACATCAGGAATGTTTCTGCAAAAGATTCCCATGTCGGGAATAAAACCAAAATACTTTGTGCCTGTTCTGTTGATCATCTCCATATAACCGTCAGCCCAGCCTGAATTAAGCGAAAACGGTGCATGAACTTCAAGACCGATCTTAACTCCCATCTCCTCTGCATATTCAAGGCTTCCTTCTATGACATCCATTGGCGTTGAGACCAAAGTTCTGAGATTAGGAAAACCAAGCAATGAAGCAAGTCTTATATCACGCTTCATCATGTTGATCTGCTCTCCAAGTGACAATGTACGATTGTCAAAGATCCTGTTTTCAAGGAAAGCATCGTAGCAGGAAGGCTCAAGCCCATACTTTTTAAGCCAGCCAAACCACTTTTCTCT
>JAILMH010000061.1 GCA_024692715.1 Lachnospiraceae bacterium | reverse complement strand
ACTGTGTAATAAGTCTCAGCTGCGCCCTTTGATGGGATATAGCCTATCTACAGCAGAGTTTCGTTTCCGCTATAATAGTAGTTGAGTCGTTCGCCGTTACTCTTTACTTCTACGAGTATCGTGTTTCCATTCAGTACGTATTCTGTGGTATCTTTGCCGGATTTCTTGGTATGTCTTGTACCGTCATTTCTGTACGTGAACGAAAGCTAGAGTATACGTCATGGCTAAATTCTTCCTTTACACCGCTCGGAAGGCTTGTTTCTTCAAGAGTGTTGTCTTCACGATATTCAAAGTAGCTTGTTTCTAAGCCCTATAATAATTATCCTTAACACATCAAATATCTAATTAAAAAAGCTATAACGATAATTGAGACTATTGTACATGCCAAAGCAATGCTATACGCAAATGCTTTTAGTAAATTATTACAATTATCTTGATATATCTCATAAAATGCCCCAATTCCAGTTCCTCCAAAACACGCAATCATAAACATAAGTGAGCTTATGAGCTTTATCTCTGAATTTTCTACTTGCATACAAAAGCAAAGAATTGTAATTACAAAGCCTATTTCCAAACCTATACTCGTCAACAAACACGGTACCCTTGCATATCCAACTCTAGAAAATGGAAATGCAAAATTTTCAATGTTGGTCTGAATCCTAATATACGGTCCATTAAGTCTTGAATTTCTAACAACAAAATACATTCCAATATATCCTAAAAAAAAGAAAAATATAGTCATGTTATAAATCTCCCATATACATACGTTATGCAATTCTATTTCTTACAATTTTTAATATGAACCATCCTACTATTCTTTAGAATCCTGACCTTCCATTAATTGTTTTTACCGCTTGAGCTCCTTCACCTCCGTAACAGCCTGACATAAAACCATATATCCCTGAGCAGACACAATCCCAAGCTATATCTCCCATATTTTTTTTATCATAAAGATCTACTGCTAAAGTTGTTGTTGCTGAAATTCCAGTATTTGCTGCGAACAAAGCCAAGAACCCCGCTCCAGATCCCATTACTGCACCAGATACTGCACCACCAGCAATCTGTATCATTACTTTTTTATAATCAACTCCTGACCAACTATTATTAATCACTTGACCAACCAATTCAGAAACACCGGCTATTGTCGCTCCTGCTATTGCTCCTGCCAACATTGTAGGCACATCACCATCATCATCTTTACTGTTGACCGGATTATTATCACAGTATGCATATAAATTATACTGTGCTATACTTTTGTGGTTACCATTCAATCTAACCGACGTATCCCGATTAATAAACCTCTTAACCTTTGGGTCATAGTATCGGCTATTAAGGTAGTACCATCCTGTCTCTACATCGCAGTAGTGCCTCTATATCTGAATGGGTTTTTTTCAAGGATTCCCTGCGGATCATTCTTTTTGTCAATGTTCAGTAATGCTCCGTGTGGATCATAGCTGTAGCTTCCGACAAGATTAGCATTGCTATCATAGATTTCTCAAACATCGCCAAGTGTATTAGTTACTACTGTGTAATAAGTCTCAGCTGCGCCCTTTGATGGGATTCTGCAGAAGCTTCCGTTTCCGCTGTAGTAATAATTCAGTCGTTCGCCGTTACTCTTTACTTCCGCGAGTATTGTATTTCCATTCAGTATGTATTCTGTGGTATCTTTGCCCTGTGATTTTAAGCTTTGATCTTTCAAAAATAATTTGGGACCATTACACTAAAATGATTGATCATTTTAATGCAACAGCCCCATGCAGCTTATTTCTTCAATAATTTTCTTTCACGTAGGCTTTCCTTAAACAAAATTGAGTTTACTAAATGCAAAAATTTCTTGAAATTTTTTACTCAATTCAAGTTATATACATTTTCTCTTATGCTTTTTGCATTTATATAATTTTCTTCCCATATTTTTTCTTGCCCACTTCCACCTACTTTTATGCCAAAATAATACGATGGATCTATGAATATGATTTGTCCATTTGATAATTCCAATTTCATAGCTGCACAATATCCCGTCTTACAGTCATAATCATATAAAGTGATTTTATTTATCTCATTGCCAAGCCATAACGAATTTTCCAATACGATTTCAGCTATAGACTCCTTTGCCTTAACCATATCTTCATCAATCTCATAATCATAATCCGGTTCTTCTACAAAACCTATTTTCAGCATCGAATACTGCATAACACTTTCAAGTCTTAAATAACCTACTTCAAATTCTATATACAAAAAGCGTAGATCACGTAAAAATTCGGCAATTCCATCCTCGATGTCTACAGCTCCAACAGCAATAAAATCTTTTATACTCTTACCTCTTAGTGTATCCACCCATGACTCTATCATACAAACTATTTCCTCTTTATTTCTTCAATGTTTTTATACTAATTGCATTTAATCATCTAACAATTATTGTATCATTCGAATTGCTAAATATTACATTTATCTCTGTTTATATTTACTCCGCAGATAAAGTTTCCCTGCTTTATACCACTTATCTCTGTCCCTGTGACTTCACCAAGCGCATCATACTCATACTTTGTTTCCTGCCCCATCGGCATTTCTGTCTTACTGAGCAGTCCTCGTTTTTCATCATATGTCGACACTGAAAAGATGCGCACCATCAGCCGCTGCCGCATTCATCGACGGTTACGCCGCCAAAACTGCACACAAAACAAGCGCTATTCCGCGCTTAAAGCTCCCTTTTTTCATGATATAGTCTTTCCTCCAAGTTAATTATTGATCAAGAAAATTTATTTCTTTTTCAATTTAGCACTTATTTTTAGCTTTGTGTGCAAAACCTGACGAATGGTAGCTGACAGCTGACAAAATACAGTTTTCATGCAGCTTCATTTTTGCTTATGAGCAAAATTGAAATTTATATTGTCATATTTTTTTGAGAGACTTATAATTCGGTTGTTCTAATCATTGGAATTTTTTTATAAAAATAGGCAAGGTAATAAAATAAATAATAAAAAAATACTTAGCGGCAGTACATTAAAACTGTTGGCAGTAATATCCATGTTATTTGATCATTTTGGAAGAATCGTATTAGAAAATGGTTATTTAATGAATAGTACCAGATCAATGATTTCAGATGAGCAGTATGCGCGCATTTCAGCAATGTCTGATGTTTGCGGGTGGATAGGAAGAATGGCATTTCCTATATTTTGTTTCCTTCTGACTGAAGGGTTCGTACATACAAAAAATCTGAAAAAATATATGAGAAATCTTTTGTTGTTTGCCATTTTGACAGAAACAATCTATGATTGGAGTTTTACAGGAATACTTTTCAATATTTATCAGCAAAATGTGATGTTTGAACTGCTTTTGGGAATTATTGCTCTTTATCTGATACGGCGGGAGGAAAAATTTGTTAAAGAGAAAATGAGAGTAGTAAATGAAAAAGAAGCAAAATCAATATCAATCATTATTGCAATTTTAATAATAATAATTTTAGGAAAAGCTGCAGAAAGTCTGTATTTGGATGGTGGTCTATATGGAATATCTCTCATTGGAATGTTTTACTTATTGCGAAAGCAGAAAATAGCTAAATTTTTTGCAGGAATTGGAATATTGCTATTTTATAATTGTTATTTAGTTGGAGGCGGTTTTGACTTTTCTCCGGAGAATTTTCTTGATATTTCCCTTTTAGCCGGAGTCAGTGCATTGCTGCTAATTTTCGGATACAACGGACAACGTGGACGGAGGGTAAAATATTTTTTCTATGTTTTTTACCCTATGCATCTTTTTATATTAAAAATCCTATCAGTATTATATACATAACTAAAAAAACTGCGAAAGAGCTCTCACTCTTTCGCAGTCTTATCATTTAGTATTTGATTTTCAAACAGCTTTTTTTGTCTTCACGCATTTTCTTTTTTATGAAATTCAAAATTAGAAATATTATCACACCCTAAATCTACCACAACAGTATTCATAGCAACTACAACTTGCAAAAAGAAAATATTTATTACATCATTTTATTGGCACTCCCACAAGTCTATAGGGTGGAGAATTTCTTCTCACGATGTGTTCTTTTTTAATAAATCAGGACTACTTGCCAGAAGTAGTCCTGATCATACATCAACTTAACAGAAAGTCATATTTACAGAATCATACTTACATGCTCAGTAATAGGGTGATCGATCGCTAACTTTTCAACAATTCCCTCTGTATTTCTCTTTCCCTGAATCATGACAGTTTTAGTTTCTGCATCAATTTTTTTCACTTCATAGTCCTTCTTTGAAAGCCTGTGAATGTTTCCATCACTGTCAATTATATAAACTTTCGTTATTTTTGTTACCTTATGGTCTACTATAATTGACATATTTTTAGAATCAAGAACATATTTTGCGATTTCAAACTTTAACTTGTTTTTGTAAGTTTTTTTCCGCAATTCCTTATTCAGAGCCTTGTATTTCTTACCCTTAAGCCTGATCCTATAATATCCGATTCCTACATTCTTGTTTTTCTTTGCTGTAACATTTATAAGCTTTGGATCTATAACTGTTCCATCCTCTTCAGTTATAACCACCTTCAGATCATAAGCTTTCTTTTTCGTATTAGCCGGTGCTTTGTTTCCAGTATATACCATATGTTTACGTCCATCATAAATGATCTTATTAGTGAAGGTGAAGGAATAATTGCGTCCGCCGGCATCTATCTTCAAAGTTTCGGCATCTATCTCTGAGGTTTCCTGGTTTGAAGAAGGCGTATTTCCGGAATCGTCTTCTGTTTTTTCTTCCTGACTCTGATAGGTTATCGCATAAGTAGAGAACCTGCTAGAGAAAATAAATATTAATCCTTCTTCCTCATCAATATAGAATGTACCGTCAGCATAATCAGCTGAGTCAGGCATTGCACTGAGTGCAGTTAATTCCTGAACCTCATCACTGTGCTTCCTGTAAACCCTAATATCTTTTCTGCCGCTCATATCATAGGCAAGCATAAACATAAGGATTTTTTCGGTTTTACTAATTTTAGTAGTTTCCTGACCATCGATCCGACTTTCAACTGAAAAATCAAAGAAATCAATCTTAGGCTCGCTTCCGTATTGTTCTTCAGCCTTCTTCTGAATATCTCCGGCGTCTTCTATGTCCTCCTTTTCCTTTTTCTCTACCATTATTACAACTTCAGCTCGTTGACCATCTGAAAGCCCATTCCTGATCTCCTCTGCGACTTCATCTGCTCCTTTTACAACAGTTTCTCCGCAGTCATCGCCGATGACAACCTTCGAGCTGACTATGATCGAGACGAGTATAATGGGATCGACATCAACGTTACTGTCGTCCACCCTTACCATTATAGTTTTGGTAACTTCTTCCGTTTTGCTTCCATCTGTAGATGCGATGACTCCGCTGACAACGAGGTTGTATAATCCCTTAGGAATATTTTCAAAGGAATAGTTACCTTCATCATCCGCAATCGTTTCTGCCAACGAATCTTTTCCTCTTGTAATGGTCAGATTACCGCTCTTTAATATATAACCTGTTCCTGCACTCAGTTTTCCGTTTATGCTGTACCATGTATCCGGATCATCCTCGTTTATATCAAGAGTTTTAAGAGTACCGTCACAAATGCTTACTTCATCTCCATCATCATTACTTACGACCGCTTCTACACGGATCTTTTTGTCAATATCCGCCTGAGTCAGGGTATATGTATTATTCGAAGCTCCGCTTATCAGAACTCCGTCTCTATACCACTTATAAGTCACATTTTGGGCACCGGCCGTACTGATTTTTGCCAGGAGTGTATCTCCCACAACGGGTGCACTGAACTTTCCACTCTGCCCCGTAATATTTACCTGGTACATGTTGATGGTCTTTTCCTTGCTGTAAAGATAATTACTACCATTTTTCGCTGTTATTGTAACAGATGCCCGGAGGTCTCCAGGAATCGGACCTGAGACTGTATAGCTGTAATCAAGTCCCTTAGACAGTTCTTTCTTTACTTCAGGATTTCCATAGCAGTAAAAAACTTCTGCTTCATACTCACTTGAGCCCGGTTCTTTCTGAATGACTCTTATCTTCACGTTCTGATCCCTGAGCGATTTCTTTACTACTACACTCATATCAGAAATCCGACTCGGGCGATTTCTTTCCTCCAGATCATTATTGAATTGATCTTTTGTCTGAATGACTTTGACCAGAAGTTTCTTTCCAACATCTGAATCATTGATGGTATATCTCTTTTCTGTTCCAAGCACATTTCCAACCGGGTTTCCCTCTGAATCGACTTGATACCATTCATAGTTTAGGTCTGTAGCTTTTGATTCTGCCGAGATAATATCTCCGGACTTTACATCTAATGAAGAAACTTCAATAGCAGGTTTCCTTGAATCATCCAGTTTTATGAAACAATTAATTACACGATAAAGATAGTCATCATCCCGCCATTCAGCCACCTCCGCAGGTCTTCCTCCGCTTGCCGCTGCTGCTTCCTGTGCAGCTTTATCCTGTGTTTTACATGGATCGCTTACATAATCCTCGTTGGGATTTTCCTTAAAGTAGCCACCCACGATACTGATATCTCCATCTCCAGATGGTATATGGTCATATTTTCCATCTTCGATTATCAGGGTTCCTTTTTTACCGTCAATGTTAATATCACCTTCAACAGAGATATTTCCGGTCGCTTTACCGGTCTTTTCATCACTGCTGTCAAGCATTGTAAGTTTTGCTCCATCCTTTACGTTAATATCGTCAGTTATGGTTTTACCATTTAGATCAAGTAAAACTGTGAATCCGGATGGAATGGTTATTCCGCCTGCCATATCTTCAGTAAGAGTTACTTTTACCGGCCTATCCTTATCTGTTTCACTATCATTCAGGTAATCCTGCAAACTCCTAACCACAGCTGTGCTCGCAGAACCTATCTCTGTTCCTTCACTGTCATACACCTTAAGAGTCAATGTTTTCCCTATATCTGAAGGTTTCGGAATATAACTATCAGATGTACCTACAATATCAGAACCGCTAAGCCATTTATAAGTATAATTTCCTTTCGGAGCTATGGATGTCCCAAGACCGACATGTGCCACAGGATCTCCGATGATCTCTGTTTTACTTAATTCAACGACAAAGTCACGCACGATCGGACCTGACACCGGATTTTTATAATTTCCATCTTCCGCTGCACTGATAGTGACATGAGCTAAACCTACACTGCGGTTATCAGTATAGGTGGTAGTAAAGTCCTTAAACTGAAGGATATTATTGCCATCCACAATGTCATGCAGCGTAAGATCAAGCACACTGCCGCCAGCATTATATTTCGGATTATCAAATTCAAACATCGTTCCTGCAAGAGTCCTCTTTGTGACATTTACAAGAACAGGATCTGACGGTCTAAGGTTATAATTAGAGCTGGCAGCACCCTCAAGGTTTGATACATCCAGTTCGACAGCAAGGTCTTCCCCTGCATCCGGATTGCTAAGTTTACCAGTTGAACCGGCTTTAATGCTTACCTTTCCTACATCTGAACCGGTAATACCAGTCAGTGTAACTTCTTCGGTATTGATCACAACGTCTTTTTTACCATTAAATTCTTTACTATTCGCCGTGAGACCAGTAAGACGAAGATCCTTTTCGTGGATCGTATATTTAAGTTTATTTGTTAATTCTTTATCGGAGTAGTCACCCTTTCCTTTGATCGTGACAGTAATGTCACCTGCATTAATAGTATTATTTGCCCCTAATCCGTTTGAAGCATTTGTGTTTGTAAAACTAAGTTCGTAATCTATATTTTCTGCTAATACCGCACCGTTCCGGCTTACTGTTATCTCCGGAATATGCGAATTTCCATCATAAACAAACCAGTTATCAGCAACACTTACCGTAGTCTTACCATCATCAAGGCTCGGATTATCCCAGCAGGCTTTGGCAGTGATGGCGCTGTTCATGGTAACTTCGTCTCCGGCGTCATACTTTGTACTTCCTATTTCCCAACCGCCAAAGACCCGGGCACCATTCGTAAGGTCATCTCCGTTCAAGAGAGTGGCCTTTGTTCCCTTGAGATAATGGTTTTCATCTGTCGGCGGAGTACCGGTTTCACTTCCAGAATATGCAGGATTACCGGACTTAGCATAAGTTATAGTATAGTAATCTATGACCGCAGTTGCGCCTGATGCCAGACCTTCATAAACCTTTTCGCCTTCCACATAGACCTCTCCGGTAGTGTTACTGCCGCTAATATACGAATAGGTTCCGGTTCCGGTCCGATTCATCTTTTCTGTTTCAGTTCCGAACCGGATGCTGACTTCACCAATAGACTCTGCTGCTCCGTTTAATCTCGTAGTGACCGTAGTTGTGTAGAGAATATAGGTGACCTCTTTAGTTCCGTCTGTGATCTCTGCAGTTGTGTCAGTAACTTCACCGTTAACATAGATTTTGTAGGCCTTTCCCTTATCAAGACCTGTAACACTGAATACTGCTTTTCCATCGTTGTCAGCCTGCTTTGCGAGATTTATCCGTTCCCCACCAGTATCCTCACGCAGTTCTACTGTTCGGATAGCTGTGGTTTCTAATCCGGTAGGAATGACGTTTACTGTCAGCGTATAGTATCTTATCGTTGCTTCGGCACTGTAGTTCACAGTTGTTCCTGTTTTCACACCATCTACATATACATCAAATGGTCCTGCTGATGCAGACCACTGACTTTCCGGATACTCGCCATCCCAGAGGTAGCCTGTGGATTCAACAGTTTCCTCATCAGCGGCTTCTTCTGTAAGAACAGGTCCGGCTGTTGTGTCTTTTTTCAATGTAACACGCAGAGGCTTTTTCCCTATGACACTCACTTTTAAGGTCTTGAACTTCACCTCTGCCGGATTCGCAGTATCAGGAACTACTGTACCAACCGTTTTCCCTTCGATCACGATATTTTTACTTCCGCCAGTCGTTGAAACAAGAGTATAGATTCCATCCTCATCTGCGGATACATCCTGATTTCCGATTCTGATGGTTCCGCGTGAAGTGTCAGCTGTACCATCTACAAGAACCTTGACCTTATAGGTGTATAGGGTATCCGGAGTCGATCCGCCGTCAAATGTCCTTGTTTCTTCATCAGCCGCATTGACACCGCCAATTTTTTGTACAATAGCCTTGAAAATAATATTACCGTATGTTCCTTCCGGAATTGTTAAAGTAGTATCCTTAAATGTAGTTTCTATTTCAGCTGTGCCAGGTATCTTGTTCAAGTTTTCGAGTGAAGCTGTTTCACCGGTGAACGGATGAGCCGCCTGTACCAACTGCCAGCCAACGAACTGAGATCCGTCAGTCGGCGTATAATTTGGCAAGGTCACAGCCGTTCCATTTTCTTCCCCATGATAATATGTCTGCGTCAAATTACTTATGGCAGTATTATCCGGTGCTTTATATGTAACGGTGTAAGAAGGCCGCATGGTAGTTATTGCCGGTGACGCGGCGCTATAAAGCGTATCAGTAGCTCCCAGTAGTTCGCCCTGATTCCAATAACTATCAGAATCTTGTTGGTGATTAACTAATCCGGCAGATTTAACATAGAATGGCACTATAGCTCCATTTTTATCTTGCGTTTTTCCTCTGCCGCTGCCTATCGCCGCACCATATCTACTACTTGTGCCCGAACTACAAATTGCGAATACGCTTTTATTATTATTTGTTTCTACATATAGCTTTCCCATTGTACCAGCTTTAGAACCATCGGAATCGCCCCAAATTATTCCGTTTTCTCCGATTCCGGCTGCACCACTTCCGCCAGCTTTTCTATTACTGCTGTTATAGTAATAATTGTCTCCTCCTTTTACCTTAAGCTTTCCTCCACCATAAATTACAAGTTTTGCATTTTCTGGTAATCTGATTCCCGCCGTTGCAATACCTAATGTTGAATCTACTCGGCTTACTCCATTAAAAAATGCACCACCACTATGCAAGTACAAGTAGACTGTTCCATTGTCCGGAATGGTAAGCCCTCCCATTTTAACACTTTCATTTGATGCATTTAAAAGCTCAGAAAATGGACTATCGCTGTTAAAATGATAATCATTACTTATGAAATAGTGACCGCCTGCAACAAGGTTTTTTGTAGTATTTTCCTGTACATTTGACTCAGACAATTTCTCAAAGCTCGACGTATCCCTTACAACGCTTGTCTCATAACTCGGCTCTACAAAAGTTGAATCACTGTCCCTTACAGTCACGGTTATCTTATGAGCACCGCTTTTCGGCTTTATCCGAATATTCTTCCGAAGGAAACTCTGCGCCTGCAGCATTGACACGGTCGCTGTCTCACCGAAATCGATCATTACGCTTTCGCTGCCTGTAATCGTTTTTACAGCATCACTCCCACTTCCAGCCGGTGTAAGTACTGTTGTACCCGGCATTCCGGTCGTATCGATTCTAAATTCGTCGGTGTTTTCCGTGTCAATCTGTAGATAACGTATAGCTCTGGCCCCGGGATCAAAACCGTATATAGTGGCATTTGGCATACAGTACCAGCCTGTGCTCTCTAAGCTGCCATTTTCACCACATTGAATGATCCCGTTGATCTCTACTCCCGGTTTTGAATACCATGCATAAAGCTCTTTATCTTCAGTGACAGGTGTTGAGAAATCATAGGGCTCCATTAAAGACGCGGCGGCATCAAGCGACCACTGGTTTACTCCCCAGCCAAGGGAAGTAAAGCCTTTCATACCAAAGGTACCATAAGTGCTTGCTGTCATATTATTCCGCACATATTCAGTATATCCCACTATTGGATTGTACGTTTTGTCATCGTTTAACTTATAGCGATAAAAAACCACCTTATGATATGTAAGATCTAGATTCTTATTACTGCTGTTTATGAGATCAGTATCCAGATCTGTAAGTTCGCGGATACTTACACTGTAATTGAGTTCTGAACTATCCTCTACCCTCTTATATACACGGGCTACGCTATAGTTACGTGTAGTACCGCTGTCAGATGTACTCAGATCATATTTGTCAACTCCGTTATCCATTGTTACGTTGCATTTACTGTCGGGGCCGGTTATACTAACACTTGCCGTATAGAAGTCAGCCTCTTTTTTTGACCCATCGGTCGTAGCGCTCATCTTGATACCTGTATCAAGATCACCAACGAAAACAGAATATTCTTTGGGGGAATCTGTCTCCTCCGTCGGCACAACAGCACTGTATACTGCGTCAGTTTCCACATCTGTTCCGTCCGAATCATACAAAAGATACTTAAATATCTTTCCGTCCGTGTCCTTCAGCTGGACACTGGTATCTGACATTTTTCCGGCATCATTGTGGATCGTAAGCTGAAGCTTTGTATAATTAGCTACGGCATGATTTTGTCCTGTAGAAGCCGTTACCGTTCCTCTTTTTACACCATCGATATAATAGCTGTATTCTTTATCATCTTCCTGTATAATTACGCCTAAATTGTTAGAGTCCTGTAATATGTAATAATGTTTCAAAAGTGCGCTGCGATTACCATTGGCATCTCCTATATAAGTATTCAAGTATGACTCATAATTATATTTAAATGTAGTACCATCCAATTTTGTATCAATATTAATAGAACGGCATTTTATGGTCGCTTCAGCTGCTCCGCCGTCCGGTACGGTAATCGGTCCATAATTAAACCAGCCGCTCACATAAACAGTATATTGTCCGGCAGGAACATCATTTGCCGTATATACTCCGGACACCCCGGGCTCCGTTTCTTTGAGCGAAATCCAACTCGTTCCGCTTGTGGATTTGACCGCTATCGTCCCCATGTTTACATAAGGGGCATCGTCCTTTAAGACAGTCAATCTTACACTTCCGGCGATCACTTCAAACTGCGGAACCAAAATCAGATTCTTATTATCAGTGTATTCTTCGCCCGGCTGATATACCTTGGTTCCGCCATATACTTTCCAACCTTTGAACCTGCGGCCGTCCAATGAATAATCAGAAGGAAGATCTTTTATAGTGTATCTTTCTCCCGCCTTCTTTTTATCGATCCTCAATACTTGTGTGTTATTTTCATCTAAATACTCGATCTCATTTGCCGTTCTATCAAAGTTAAGCGACTTTCCTTTTATGAAGAGATACGAGTTACGGCTTGTGTCTGATACATCGGCAATGGCAAATTTAACCGTTACAAGTTCACCGGGAGTTGCAGTGATATTAAAGGAAGTAAACGCTGATGATATGCCATTTGTCTGATATCCTGATCCGATATTTTTTGTTCTGAATAAACTGTGTGTTCCTGAGAGGTCTGTACCTGTTCCTCCGTCCATCTCATCTCCATTAATTCCTGCACGAAGGTTTTTGATTGTAAAAGGCTTTGCTCCGGAATTACCTAATGTTGATACTCTTTGCCATTTACCTCCTCCCCAACTGTTGCGTTTTACAAAGATTCCCATCACATCAGTATATTTTTCTTCCTGGTCAAACTCCTGGGAAGCAAATAAATACTCAAAATTCATGTTGGATCCATTTGCTCTCAAGGTCATAGTAAGAGTCGAAGTATCACCGCCATAACGTGTTCCTTCAGGATAGACACTATTTATCAAAGCCTGCAGCTCAGGGTCAGTGCTTCCACTGCCTCCTACTCCGCTGGTATCGAGAACTACACCCTCGTAAAATCCCAAATCTTGTCTTCCTTTATTAAATTTATAGACTGTACCGCTCTTGCTGCTGCTTGTTGCAGTAATCCCATCATCAATAATTGCAGATGTAAGATCATTTGCATTAAATGATGAATCAAATTTTCCCTCAGTCGTTATAGAATCGAAAAGACTGTAGGGCGGAGTAAGGACTGCGCCATAGAGAGTAAAATGTTCAGCATCTGCTGTCATAGAACCCTCTTCTCCTTTCTCACTTTCAAGAAAAGTAATATCCCCGTCATCTTCTACGCGGAAAAGACTGAAGACTTCACTTTCTTCACTATTTGCCGGAATTATGCTTACTCTGACAGTACCCTTGTCGTTATTCGGCTGGATCTCATTTCCGTTCTTGTCGTGAATAACAATGTCAAATACACAGAGCTCACGTTCAAATGGGATAAACTCCTCATTACGGTCACTTGCACTTTCATCTACAGAGTCTTCTACCTTGGCAAGTTCATTCCCTTTCAACGGAACGGCAGTCATATAGGCATCTTTAGGAAATACGCCGGGATCCGCTTCTACACGTACCATTGCATTATCAAATTTTTCTTCCTGTGAGAAAGGTGAATCGCCAACGTCCTCTGAATCATTTGGAGCATCGTTTTTAGAAATTGTTTCTTCGTCAGAATCTTCTTCTGATGATTCTGAAGAGGAATCTTCTTTCTGATCAGAAACATCGTTTTCTTCTGAATCTGAAACCGGTTCTTCCGAAACAGCATTATTGTCTGAAACGGCATTATTGTTCGAAACGGCAGTGCTGTCCGAAACGGCAGAGTTCTCCTGAACAGCATCGTTTTCCTCCTCCGGATCGTCTGTCCCTGTGTCTGATTCTACAGATATTTCCGGAATTTCAGAATTATCCGGAAGCGCAATCTCTTCCGCTGCTATCAATGATTCTGTCGACAGCGTAATCATCATTACCATCACCAACATGAAGCTGATAAGTTTTCTGTACTTTTTCCATTCTTTTTTCATTGTTTACAACTCCTTTTGTGCATGGCCTTTCCGTCTTTTTCCGCATACCTGCGGAGCGTTTTTGATCCATTTAAAAATTCTGTCTTTATCCCTCTGAAAATCTTTGATCTTACGTGATATTTGGTCTTGTTCTGTATGCGTAATATCGCGTCACCTGTATAATGTAACACTGCCATGTAAACCTGATTTGTGCTTTGTTTCGCATAGAAAATCCAAATCAACACGCGCAAGAGAATTGTTAATTGTTGCCTTGTTGGCGAATAATATATATAACTTACATATTATTTAAATAATCATTCTTTATTTTTATCGGATAGTTCTAATGTATCAATAAGGGATTGATCGTGATTTATATAAGACCTACAACCGGTCATTGTAAATGGCTAAGAAATACAGAAGAATCGCTATATCTGATGCTAGCGAATGGATAGTGTGAATGGCATTCCCTATATTTTGTTTCCTTCTGACTGAAGGGTTCGTACATACAAAAAACTGCGAAAGAGCTCTCACTCTTCCGCAGTCTTATCATTACAGCTCTTTTTCATGAAATATTTTCATGAAATCAGCAGTATTTTTATAGATATCGTTTTTGTAAACGGCCGATCCCGCTACGATCACGTTAGCGCCAGCATCCAGAACAACGTCCACGTTGTCAAGTTTGATGCCGCCATCAACTTCTATGTCAACCTCGAGTCCAGCATTGCTGATATACTCTCTGGCTTCTTTGATCTTTTCTGTTGAAGACGGAATATAGCTCTGACCTCCGAGCCCCGGCTCAACTGTCATGATCAAAAGCATGTCGATGTCGCGAAGAAACGGTTTTATTTCTTCAAGTGACGTGTTTGGCTTAATCGCTAAGCCTGCCTTCTTCCCACAAGCATGAATCTTGCTGATTACCCCTAATACATGATCTGTCGCTTCATAATGAAATGTGATAATATCAGCGCCGCAATCAGCGACCTCCTTAATAAATCTCTCCGGTCTGTCAACCATCATATGAACATCGAAGATCTGCTTGCTGCATTTTCTAATGCTCTTTATAACAGGCATACCAAACGAAATATTCGGAACAAAAATACCATCCATTACATCTATGTGCACGAGCTGAGCGCCTGCGCGCTCAGTCTCTGCAATATTCTCGCCTAACTTTGTAAAGTCGGCGGAAAGGATCGAAGGTGCAAAAAGAAATCTCACTTAACAAACTCCTTAATCTTTGCATAAATACCATTTGCATTAAGACCAAATTTATCAAGAAGCTCTACAGCCGGTCCTGACTCACCGAAGCGGTCCTCAACACCGATTCTCTTCATCTTTGTAGGGCAGTGCTCAGCAAGTGCCTCTGCTACTGCTCCGCCAAGACCACCGATGATAGAGTGCTCTTCTACTGTAACTACCTTGCCTGTCTTTGCTGCTGACTTAACAACAAGATCAACATCAAGAGGCTTGATAGTATGGATGTTGATAACCTCAGCATCGATACCGTCATTAGCAAGAAGCTTTGCAGCTTCAAGTGATTCATTTACCTCAAGACCTGTTGCAATGATAGTAAGATCCTTGCCTTCTTTAAGGACAATACCCTTACCGATCTCGAACTTATAATCAGGTGTGTCATTGATGACCGGAACTGCAAGACGGCCAAATCTAAGATATACAGGGCCATCCATCTCATAAGCAGCCTTAACTGCTGCGCGAGCCTCAACATCATCTGAAGGATTGATGATAGTCATTCCCGGGATAGTTCTCATAAGAGCGATATCCTCGTTACACTGATGTGTAGCACCATCTTCACCTACAGAAATACCTGCGTGTGTAGCACCGATCTTTACGTTAAGGTGTGGGTATCCAACAGAGTTTCTTACCTGTTCGAAAGCACGGCCTGCTGCAAACATAGCGAATGTTGAGCAGAATGGCACCTTGCCTGTTGTAGCGATACCTGCAGCGATACCAACCATGTTTGACTCAGCGATACCACAGTCGAAGAAACGCTCAGGGAAAGCCTTCTTAAATGTACCTGTCTTTGTAGCTGCTGCAAGGTCAGCATCAAGTACTACGAGATTGTCGTGTTCCTTACCAAGTTCAACGAGAGCGTTACCGTAGCTGTCTCGTGTTGCAATCTTCTTTACATCGCTCATAATGCTTCACCTGCTTTCTTAAGATCTTCCATTGCAATTGCGTACTCTTCATCGTTAGGAGCCTTACCATGCCAGCTGACCTGATTCTCCATGAATGAAACGCCCTTGCCCTTAACAGTCTTCATAACGATAGCAGAAGGGCAGCCCTTTGTCTCACGGGCTTCCTTGAAAGCTACACGAAGCTGAGCCATATCATTTCCGTTTTCAACATTGATAACATGGAAATTGAAAGCTTCAAACTTCTTATCAATCGGATAAGGAGAGTTAACCTCTTCGATGGAACCATCAATCTGAAGGTTGTTGTTATCAACGATAACACAGAGGTTGTCAAGTTTCTTTGCTCCTGCGAACATAGATGCTTCCCAAACCTGTCCTTCACCGATCTCACCATCACCAAGGAGAGTGTAAACACGGTATGTATCATTGCTGAGCTTAGCCGAAAGAGCCATACCTACTGCAGCTGAGATACCCTGTCCAAGAGAGCCGGAAGACATATCAACACCAGGAGTGTCCTGCTTACATGGATGTCCCTGGAGCATAGCGCCAACGTGACGAAGGCTCTTTAACTCTTCCTTAGGGAAATATCCTCTCTCTGCAAGTGCAGAATAAAGACCTGGAGCTGTATGACCCTTTGACAGTACAAATCTGTCTCTGTCGGCCTTTTCAGGGTTCTTCGGATCAATGTTCATCTCCTCGAAATAGAGATAAGTAAATACATCTGCTGCTGAAAGTGATCCACCCGGATGTCCGGATTTTGCTGCGTGAACGCCTTCGATAATGCCCTTGCGGACTTCTACGGCGATCTTCTGAAGTTCAAGATCTGTCATAAGATTTCGTCTCCTTATATTTTGTCATGACACATGTACTGTATAGCGCAACTTTTGCGCACACATTTGTTATTATATCATTTATTTTGTCCATAGTAAGCATTTGCGCCATGTTTTCTGTAATAATGTTTATCCTGAAGTTCCTGAGGTGCCTCCTGAACCTTCGGATTGATAAGTTCTGTGCGGTATGCCATCTTTGCAACTTCTTCGAGAACTACTGAACCATGTACTGCTTCTTCTGCATTCTTACCCCATGCAAAAGGACCATGATTCTTGCAGAGAGCTGCAGGAACAGCCTCCGGGTCGAGACCCATGCGCTTGAATTCATTGACGATAAGATGACCTGTATTTTCCTCATATGCCTCGTCGATCTCTTCTTTAGTAAGACATCTGAGACATGGAATATCTCCATAAAAATAATCTGCGTGTGTTGTTCCGTAACAAGGAATGCTCCTGCCTGACTGTGCCCAGCTTGTAGCATATGATGAGTGAGTATGGACCACACCGCCGATAGTCGGGAAAGCTTTATAAAGCTCAACGTGTGTTGCTGTATCAGATGAAGGATTGTAATTACCCTCTACGACCTTTCCATTGAGGTCTACCACTACCATATCTTCCGGCTTAAGCTCCTCATATGGAACTCCGCTTGGCTTAATTACAAATAAGCCGGACTCACGGTCGATACCACTTACATTACCCCATGTAAAAGTAACAAGACCATATTTCGGAAGCAACATGTTTGCTTCGTATACTTCTTTTTTTAATTCTTCAAGCATTTCTATACCATTCTCCTTCCTGATGTTGCACCTATTTAAAGACAAGATAATCTTATAATTAAATGTACCGTTTGACAATTCACATAAATACCAAAAAATTTAGTTTTTTACCCTAAAAGTATAACAAATGCAAAAAAGTTGTATTTAAAATCACATTGTCTTATAACCACTCTGCGCATACACACAAAAAAGACCGTACCACTTTGATTCTTAAATGGTACGGTCTTAAATTCCGGAAGCCTTTCAGCTCACCGCATTATTCACTTTTCTTTACATAGGTCACAAATTCATTTCCATGCTCTGCGAACCATGCTGTTGAATCATTCATTCCCTTCTTGTAAATAGTTCCGGTAGAAGGGTCCATGAGAACCGTGTTCTGTGCGTCATATCCGACGATAAGAACTGTCTCTCCATCTCCGCCTGTGGCTATTACCGGAGTTCCGTCGCTCACGTAGTAGAGGACACTGCTCAGGCTGCATCCTGCAAGGTTCAGCGCCTTAGAATCCTGTATCTGCTTTTCGATAATGTCCATTGCAGTGCTGCCGTTTTCAAGAAGTGATGAGACATTGACTGAAGAACCCGCATTTCTTAAAAGCACTTCAAGGGAAGCCGCAAGCGTACTCTTTCCGTCCTCAGCCTTGATCGGCTCGATTCCGCTTATCGTGGACTCGTTCTTTCTGTCTCCCTTTTTCCAGATATAATTCTGCTGGCTGTCTACAACTATTCCAGCTGACGCATCTGCAGAGATGACTGCTTCATATTCGGTAGTCCAGATACTCTTAATATGACCCGCTGCATATACATAATAAAGGTCAGGAAGCACTTCAAGCGGAATGGTTATGCTTCTGCCGTCACCGTCCATTACCTCTTCCGGATTTACCACATGAACTGCAGATTTTATCTTCTGCGCAAGTGTGATCTCAACCACCGTTTCAAAGTTGTCTGTCACAGCCTGTGTAACAGTGTTCTTTGAAGCCTCTTCCGGAAGATTATTTACGATCTCATCATCAGAAACACTTGAGTAAGAGCCGGAGCCGGCCTCCATCCTTATCCTCTTTAAGAGCACCTCCGAGTCTTCCACATAAGCTCTTGTGATATAGATATTATCTTCCTTGTATTCCTTAAGTACATTTCCATCCGCATCTTCTATATAGATAGTGTTCATCGGACGAACGACGATACCTGAGTTATTCCTTATATAATCCGCAGTGTACGCAACTCCGTAAACGAAATCTTCACCGATAAATCCAAGAGGTGTTACCTCTGCATTCTCGCCCTTTGATATTTCGCTCTTTTTTCCTGTGCTCAGGTTGACAAGCTGCACCGTTCCGTCTTCATCTTCTGACTTCCATGCTGCGAGACGATTATCGTCAGAAACAACAATACTATTGTAGTCAAGCCCTTCCGCCACCGTTTCAACTGAAGCCGCGCTCAGATCCACCATGAGGATCGAGCCATCCATATAAAGGCTCAGACTGTTTCCGCCGCCTGTGTAGGCAAGTCTTGAAATGTCTGATTTAAGGATCTCAAACGACCTTGCATACGGGATATAGACCTGCTCCTGCATACGGTTCTGGGCACTGTTAAAGAAGTATACCGAGATACCGACTTCACCTTCATGACGTCCCCTGTTCATGTATCCGTAGACCATGAACTGAACGTTACCTGTCTCATCGACAGAAAGGATTTTTATATCGTGCTCATCAAATCTGTTTCGTATATCGTCATCACCCGAGCCGAAGAAAGAGAAGATCCTTACAGCCCTTGAATCAGCAGCTCTGTATGCATAAAGTGAACCGTTCTGAACAAAGGCGACCACGCTTCCGTCATCACTTTCCTTCATGTTTATCGTAGGATTTGTTATTCCGAAATATATCGTGTTTGAACCCCAGATATTTTTACTGTCAGGGTTGAAGATAACGCTCATATCTCTCTGGAAATCAAGGAGATAAATACGATTATTCGTATATCTGACTCTGAAAACTTCCGTTACATCATAAAAGCTGTTATCGCCGTTTTCATTGAGTGTCAGAGTGTACTGCCTCTCTATCGTGGCAGTTGTCTCGTCCATGTCATATATTTTCGTAAGGACTGTACCCGGTGCTGAAACTCCAAGCTCGCCCCAGGTGATCTGGTCAAAGCTTGAGTGTATATCCACATGGGCAAAGGATGAATTATCGCCTGCGGAATTGCTTTCAAGGTATGTTACGATGCTCTTTGCCTTTGTCTTGTCAAAGGTTGCTTCCGAAAAGTCCTTTACAAATTTAAGGAGCTCCGCCTGATGAAGCTTTTCATCATATAAAATCCTGGTACTGAAATATATCTGTCTTCCGAGCTCATCATGAAGCGTGACACCTAAAAGGTATTCCGTTTCATTTTCAATAAGGTCCTTTATCTGAAGCTTAAGCTCGATATCTCCATTCTTTTCTTCAAACTGATTTTCTCCAAGCTCAGTATTTTCCACAAGCCTTTCTGCATTCGCAGACCTTACTTCATAGCCTATTTTTGAAATTTTATTTCCGTAAGTATGTATGACCAGAGATATCGTCCTGTCTGAATCCAAAGGAGAGAGCGCATCTCTCAGCATGTTCTTCTCCATATCCCCCGTGTAGCCATGCATAAGGTTGATCTCACGACCGTCATATTTTACCGCCACTACCGGCAGCGATGCCTCCGCCATCTTTACCGTAACCTCGGCAGTATCTCTGTTGATCAATGTACTTATGATTATCGCTGATATAATAAACGTCACTAAAAACGCTGCAATTTTCCAAAATATTTTTTTCATGCTCTCCATTTTACGACGAGCCCTGATGTTTTGCAATCTAATACGATATTTTACAGATCTCTAATTACCTTTTAGCGATACCACTTCCACAATCTGCACTGCGAAGTATTTATTTTTGCGCAATGTGTACAAAAAATTGTATTTTTTCATAGTCATTTTGTAATTAATTGATTATTCAATTCGGCTGGTTTATAATAAAATCACTGTATTTCTCGTGCTATGCGTCCATATTTTTGGACATTTTCACGTACAAGGACTAAATGTCAGTCAATTTTGTACAATACGTGCTCTGTACGGGGGAGATGAAATACAGAGGGGTTAAAATCTCACAGAAAGGAAGGTGATGGTGATTGGCGACAGACACAATCGAGGCGATCCGCACAGCTGAGCAGCAATCCGACGCAGCCGAAAAGCAGGCCCGTCAGGATGCAGAACGTATCGTCGCTGATGCTGAGGCAAAGGCTTCTGAGTTAAAAGCTTCTATCATGAAGGAAGCCCGTGAAAAGGCTGAAGAAGCTGTAAAAGCTGCCGAGAATGACGGCAAACGCTTCACGGAAGAAGCTGAAAAATCGGCCAAAGCGGAAACAGAGAAACTACGAACCGCCGCAGCATCAAAAGAGGATGAGGCAATTCAACTTATTATCAATAGCCTCAGGTAAGCAACAAAAATAATACGAAAAGGAGGTAGCAAAGGTATGGCTGTTTTACCCATGAAGCGGGTGATGATCCTGGGTATGAAAAAAGATCGTAAAGCAATCCTGGAATCATTACAGCGTCTGCAGTCAGTCGAGATTGAAAAGAATCCCGCTGTGTCCGCAGATGACCCTGTCTTTTCGTGTGCTGACACATCTGAACCGAGAGCGTTGTTTGATAAAAATGCCACACTGGCATCTAATGCTCTGGAAACTCTAAATAAGTATTCCCCGGAAAAGACTAGTCTGGCCGACTCTCTTAATGGCCGGAAGGTTTTGAGTAAAAATGAATACGAAGCAAATGTATCTCGCCGGGATGCTATTTTGGAAACTGCCAAACGTATCAACCAACTTGAAAAAGAGATTGTAGATGCCACTGCAGAAATTCCGAGGACAGAAACACAGATTGAAGCACTTACGCCCTGGACTAAAATGGATCTTCCATTGGATTTCAAGGGCACGAAAAAGTCCCGCGCGTTTATTGGCTCGTTTCCCGGACCAATGGACGAAGCAACCATCGTCAGTACCATTGAGGGTGCTGATCCTGACATAGCAGGTCTGGATGTATCTGTAATTTCTTCATCCGATGACATAACCTGCGTCATGATCGTCTGCCTGAAAAAAGATGCTGATGCTGTCGAAGAAGCTTTAAGGCGGATGAATTTTGCAAGGGCACCTGTTAGCAGTGCCGTACCGGCAGATGAGATCAAGAGGCTCCAGGCCCACGCCAACGAAGAGCGTGCAAATATTGAAAAGTACAAGAGCCAGATCGCCGGCTATGCAGATTCAAGAAAAGACCTTAAGTTCATTATCGACTATTTCACAATGCGCTACGAAAAGTATGAGATACTTTCAAAACTCACACTTTCAAAGCGAACCTTCATACTGAAAGGCTGGATCCCCGCAGGAGATACTGCTTCTCTCGAAAAGGTAATGTCCCGTTTTGAGGATTGTATCGTAGAATTCAGGGATTGCTCTGAATCAGATGATTCACCTGTTTTGCTTCAGAACAACGGATTTTCTGCACCTGTCGAAGGAGTTGTTGAAAACTATTCTCTTCCGGGCAGGGGTGAGATCGATCCAACAGTTCCTGTATCGTGCTTTTACTACATACTGTTCGGTATGATGCTTTCAGACGCAGGCTATGGACTTATTATGGCCCTCGGCTGCGGAATCTTATTATCAAAGTACAAACAGATGGAAGCCGGGTTAAAGAAGTCTTTGACCATGTTCTTCTACTGTGGACTCGGAACAATGCTCTCAGGCGTTCTCTTCGGCAGCTACTTTGGAGATCTCCCTACTGTAGTTGCAAAGACCTTCTTCGGAATTGATTTCACGATACCTTGCTGGATCAATCCTCTGGAGAGCCCGCTTCAGATGCTGCTCCTTTCGTTCTGTATCGGTATCGTTCATCTCTTTGCCGGTCTTGCATTACTGCTTTACACCGACATTAAGAATGGCAAATTTGCCGATGCGCTTTATGACGTAGTCTTCTGGTATATGCTGGTTGGTGGTCTCATCACATATGGAATCACACAGCCGATCGTATACGGAATCGTTGGTCTTACAGCTCCTGTAGGAAATGAAACCTCTGCACAGATCGGTGCCATCGTTGCGTGCATCGGTGCTATAGGAATCATTTTAACCGGCGGCAGAGAGTCCAGAAACCCTGTAAAGCGTCTGTTAAAGGGCTTATATGCTCTTTACGGAGTAACTAATTATTTAAGTGATCTCCTTTCATACTCAAGACTTCTTGCTCTTGGTCTCGCAACAAGCGTTATCTCTCAGGTATTTAACCAGCTTGCATCAATGACCGCAGTAGGAACAGGTTTTATCGGAGTGATCTTATTCATAGTGATCGCAGTTGTTGGCCACTCATTAAACTTCGCCATCAACGCACTTGGAGCATATGTACACTCAAACCGTCTTACATTCGTTGAGTTCTTCGGAAAGTTCTTCAACGGCGGCGGACGTAAATTCTTACCGTTCTCTATGAACACAAAGTACATCAAAGTTAAGGAGGAAATTTAACTATGGGATTAGCATTTGCACTTCTCGGAGCAGCTTCAGCAGCACTCTTCGCAGGAATTGGTTCAGCTATAGGTACCGGACGCGCAGGTCAGGCAGCAGCAGGTGTTCTTACTGAAGATCCTTCACTTTTCTCAAAGGTTCTTATTCTTCAGCTTCTTCCTGGTACACAGGGTATTTATGGTCTTCTGATCGCATTCATCGCTCTTTCAAACATTGGTGTTATGGGCGGAACAGCTCCTACAAGCCTTGGACAGGGTCTCGCATACTTCTTCGCATGCCTTCCTATGGCAGGTGTTGGTCTTCTTTCAGCTATGCAGCAGTCAAATGCAGCAGTTGCATGTATCGGCCTCGTTGCAAAGAAACCTGATCAGTTTGGTAAAGCTATGATCCTTCCGGCTATGGTTGAGACATACGCAATCCTCGCTCTTCTTATTTCAATCCTTGCAATCAATGGTGTTGCAGCTCTTGGATGAAAACAATAGGTAATGAAAGGGGACAGATTAATGGCTGGATTAGACAAGATAATCAGTCAGATCAAAGCTGAATCCGATGCAGCCGCTGAGGCAGTTAAAGCCGAAGCACAGAAGAACGCTGATTCAATGATCGCCAAGGCTAAGAAAGAGGCAGAGGACGAAGCAGAAAAGATCCGTGCCAACGGTGAAATTTCTGTAAAGAACGCTGTTTCAAGAGCTCACAGCCAGGCTGATCTTCATAAGCGCCAGGCAATACTTGCTGAAAAGCAGAAGCTCATTTCCACTATGTTTGACAAGGCAGATTCTTATATCAAGAAGATGCCTGAGGATGCTTATTTCAAGCTTCTTTCAGACATGGTCAAGCGTTACGCAGTCGAGGGGAAGACAGGAGAACTCCTTCTTTCGAAGAAGGATCACAGTCGTATTCCATCCGGATTCCCTCAGGAAGTAAAGCTTGCAGCCGACAGCAAAAACGGAAAGCTTACGATTTCTGACAAATTTGCAAACATTGACGGAGGCTTCATCCTTTCCTATGGAGGTGTCGAAGAGAATTGCTCATTTGATGCACTGATCAACGACGCGAGGGATTCATTGCAGGATGATATTCAAAAGCTCTTATTTGCGTAAACCGCGCCTCGAAAGGAGAAAAGATTGGCAGAGAAAAATTATATCTATGCAGTCGCGCGGATCCGTACCAAAGAATTATCGCTTCTCACCGCATCTTATCTGGAGCAGCTCCTTGGAGCAAAATCCTATAAGGAATGTTTACAGCTCCTGATAGACAAGGGTTGGGGCGATGGAACAGATAACAGTCCGGAACACATTCTGGCGGTAGAACGTCAGAAAACGTGGGATCTGATCGCAGATATGGTTGATGATATGTCACCGTTCGATGTATTTTTATACGCTAATGACTACCACAATCTCAAGGCAGCGATCAAAGCCGTCTACACCAACGACAAACGCGAAGACATATACATTAAGTCAGGTACGATCGACCCGGCATTGATCTATAAAGCGATCGCCGAGAAAAATTATGATCTCCTGCCCGAGCGTATGCAGTCTATCGCCAAAGAAGGACTCGACACACTTCTTCACACAAGAGATGGTCAGCTCCTCGATGTGATCGTTGATAAAGCAGCTCTGGACGCCATTTATGCTGCAGGAAGTGCCGCAAAGAATCCGATCATCTCTCTTTACGGAGAGCTGACAGTTGCCACTGCTGACCTCAAGGTAGCAGTCAGAGCAGCCAAGACCGGTAAAGACAGAAAGTTCCTCGACAGAGCTCTTGCAGAATGTAAGACTCTCGACCTTTCGAAGCTTAAGGATGCAGCTACAGAAGGCTTTGATGCAATCTGTGACTACATCGAAAACACTAAGTATTCAGACGGAGTCGAAGAACTCAGAAAGTCCATGTCGGCATTTGAACGCTGGGGTGATAATCTCCTTATCCGTGCAATTCAACCGGAGATTCGCCATCCATTTACCATCGGACCACTGGCAGCGTACATTCTGGCACGCGAAAATGAAATCAAAACAGTACGGATTGTTCTTTCCGGCAAGATCAACGACCTTCCGGATGATTCGATTCGGGAAAGGGTAAGGGAGATGTATGTATAAGATAGCAGTCATCGGTGACTGGGACAGTATCTACGGTTTCGGTGCATTGGGGCTGGACACTTTTCCTCTCACCGACCCGATAGAAGCTACAAAAAAGCTGCGTGAACTTGCAGACAACGATTACGCCGTAATATATATCACAGAATCTCTGGCTTCAAAGATCAAAGCCGAGGTAGACCGCTACCGCGAGCTTAGACTGCCGGCTATCATCCTCATTCCGGGTGTTTCCGGAAATACAGGAGATGGTATCATGGCTGTCCGTAAATCCGTTGAACAGGCAGTTGGTTCTGACATTCTATTTGGTAAATGATGAAATACACTGAAAGCAGGTGAAAATATTTAATGAGCAAAGGTAGGATCAAAAAAGTAGCCGGACCGCTTGTTATCGCCGAGGGCATGAAGGACGCCAACATGTTTGACGTGGTGCGTGTCAGCGACGAACGACTGATCGGTGAAATTATTGAAATGCACGGTGATCAGGCCTCCGTACAGGTTTACGAAGAGACCTCAGGTCTCGGTCCCGGTGCTCCGGTTGAATCAACCGGTGTGCCTATGAGCGTTGAGCTCGGACCTGGTCTGATCAAGAGTATTTACGATGGTATTCAGCGTCCTTTGGAGAAGATCCTTGAAGTAAGCGGGACTAATCTCCTTTCACGAGGCGTTGAGGTTCCATCCCTTGACCGCGATAAGGTTTGGGAATTTAAGGCATGTAAAAAGACCGGTGACAAGGTTGAAGCCGGCGATATCATCGGAACTGTTCAGGAAACAGAGATCGTTTCCCACAAGATCATGGTTCCTTATGGTATCTGCGGAACCCTTAAATCAATCTCAGATACATCTGCAAAGGTAACTGACAAGGTTGCCGTTGTTACAGATGACAAGGGCGAAGATCACGACATCACACTGATGCAGAAATGGCCGGTTAGACGCGGACGTCCTTATAAGGAAAAGCTCCCGCCTGACAGACCTCTTGTAACAGGTCAGCGTGTCGTTGATACTATGTTCCCTATTGCCAAAGGCGGTACAGCAGCTGTTCCCGGACCATTCGGTACAGGTAAGACTGTCGTACAGCATCAGCTTGCTAAATGGGCTGAAGCAGACATCATCGTCTACATCGGCTGCGGTGAGCGTGGTAATGAGATGACAGACGTTTTGAACGAGTTCCCTGAGCTGATCGATCCAAAGACCGGTCACACTTTGATGGAAAGAACCGTTCTTATCGCAAATACATCAGATATGCCGGTTGCAGCTCGAGAAGCTTCAATTTACACCGGTATCACTATCGCTGAGTATTTCCGTGATATGGGATATTCCGTAGCGCTGATGGCAGATTCAACCTCCCGTTGGGCTGAAGCTCTCCGAGAGATGTCCGGTCGACTGGAAGAGATGCCAGGTGAGGAAGGTTATCCGGCATACCTTGGTTCTCGTCTTGCACAGTTCTATGAAAGAGCTGGACGCGTTTTCACACTTGGAAGCGATGAACGAGAGGGTTCACTTTCAGTTATCGGTGCCGTATCTCCTGCCGGTGGTGATATTTCAGAGCCTGTTACTCAGGCAACACTCCGTATCGTTAAGGTATTCTGGAGTCTGGATTCATCACTTGCTCAGAAACGTCACTTCCCGGCTATCAACTGGCTGACAAGCTATTCACTTTATCTTGCCAACATGGGTACATGGTTCAACACCAATGCTGCATCCGACTGGATGGAGCTCCGTCAGGAAATGATGAACCTCCTGCAGGATGAGTCAAAGCTTAATGAAATGGTACAGCTCGTCGGTATGGACGCACTTTCAGCTCCGGATCGTCTGAAGATGGAAGCAGCTCGTTCTATCCGTGAAGACTTTTTGCATCAGGATGCATTCCACGAAGTAGATACTTATACTTCACTTAAGAAGCAGCACATGATGATGCAGCTCGTACTTGATTTCTACAATATTTCACTGAAGGCCCTCGATCAGGGTGCAGACGTTGAAAAGCTCGTTGCCATGGATACCCGTGAAGCAATCGGACGTTTCAAGTACACTGAAGAGGACAAACTTGAGGGTGCATATAAGAAAATCCTCGATGATCTGAACGCAGAAGTTCAGAAGATCATTTCTGAAAAGGAGGACTTCTAAAAAATGCCAAAAGAATATAGAACCATACAGGAAGTAGCCGGTCCTCTGATGCTCGTACGTGGCGTTGAAGGCGTTACGTACGACGAACTCGGTGAGATCGAGCTTGCCAACGGTGAAAAACGCCGCTGCAAAGTTCTCGAGATCGATGGTGGAAATGCTCTTGTACAGCTGTACGAGGCTTCTACCGGTATTAACCTTGAGTCATCAAAGGTCCGCTTCCTTGGACACACAATGGAGCTTGGAGTTTCCGAAGACATGCTCTCACGAGTATTCGACGGAATGGGACGCCCTATCGACGGCGGTCCTGAGATCCTCCCTGATGAGCGTCGTGATATCAACGGTCTTCCTATGAACCCCGCTGCACGAAGCTATCCGCAGGAGTTCATTCAGACCGGTGTTTCCGCTATCGACGGACTTAATACACTGGTTCGTGGACAGAAGCTCCCTATCTTCTCTGCTTCAGGTCTTCCACATGCAGAGCTTGCCGCACAGATAGCCCGTCAGGCTAAGGTGCGTGGTACAGACGAACCTTTCGCCGTTGTATTCGCTGCCATGGGTATCACTTTCGAGGAATCAAACTTCTTCGTAGAGTCATTCCGTGAAACAGGAGCTATCGACAGAACAGTTCTGTTTGTAAACCTTGCAAACGACCCGGCCGTAGAACGTATCGCAACACCGCGAATGGCTCTTACAGCCGCTGAGTATCTTGCTTTCGAAAAGGGAATGCATGTACTTGTTATCATGACTGATATTACAAACTACGCTGACTCACTCCGTGAGATCTCCGCAGCTCGTAAGGAAGTTCCGGGACGTCGTGGATATCCCGGATACATGTACACCGACCTTGCGTCACTCTATGAAAGAGCAGGACGTCAGAAGGGTAAGCAGGGATCTATCACAATGATTCCTATCCTTACCATGCCTGAGGATGATAAGACTCACCCGATCCCTGACCTTACAGGTTATATCACAGAGGGTCAGATCATTCTTTCCCGTGAACTCTATCGTAAGGGCGTTGAGCCTCCGATCGATGTTCTCCCTTCACTTTCACGACTGAAGGATAAAGGTATCGGTAAAGGAAAGACCAGAGCAGATCACGCCAACACCATGAACCAGCTCTTTGCAGCGTATGCCCGAGGCAAGGACGCCAAGGAACTCATGATGATCCTTGGTGAGGCAGCTCTTACTGATATTGATAAGCTCTATGCGCAGTTTGCAGACGCTTTCGAAAAGGAATATGTAAGCCAGGGCTATAAGGCAGACCGTTCCATTGAGGAAACTCTTGCCATAGGCTGGAAGCTCCTTCGTATTCTTCCGAGGGCAGAGCTGAAACGTATCAAAGACGAATTCCTGGATAATTACTATGATCCTGAGGATGAAAAGAAGACTCTTGCCGCTGCCGAGAAGCTTAAGTAAGGGGGTGATGTTGTGGCTGCAACAAATGTGATCCCTACCCGAATGGAGCTCACCCGTCTCAAGGGCAAACTTTTAAATGCCCGCAGAGGCCATAAGCTCCTTAAGGATAAGCGAGATGAGCTGATGCGTCAGTTCCTCATTCTCGTCCGCGAAAACATGGCATTGAGAGAAAAGGTTGAAGAAGGCATCAAAGCTGCCAACAAAAACTTCGTGCTTGCACGCTCTTCAATGACCGAAGAAACTGTTAATGCGGCTTTCATGGCGCCGAAACAAGAGGTCTCCCTTGAGGTTGGTAATCAGAATGTCATGAGTGTAAACATTCCTACATTCAAATACCAGACAAGAACAAGCGACCCGAACGATATTTATTCTTACGGTCTCGCTTTCACCTCAAGCGATCTCGATGACGCTGTGCTGAGCCTTTCAAGTGTTCTTCCTGAGATGCTTAAGCTGGCAGAAAGTGAAAAATCCTGCCAGCTGATGGCTTCCGAAATCGAAAAAACAAGACGTCGTGTAAACGCTCTTGAGCATGTTATGATTCCTGACATGCAGGAAAGCATTAAATATATTTCTATGAAGCTTGATGAGAACGAACGAAGCAGTCAGATTCGTTTGATGAAGGTTAAGGATATGATGCTCGAAGAAGCTCATCATTACGAAGAAAAAGCCGCTGCCCGCGCAGCTGACGTATCATAACCACTCAGGAGGTTATCATGTCACAGCCAACGCTTTACCGTAAAAGGATCATCCCGGACGAGTGCATTCCGCTAAATGACGATGAAATTCTCTATATTGACGAGAAGATCATCGTCACGAGGTGGAAGACACTCCACCCAAAGGAAAATTTCACCCATGGCTTATCGTGTTATTTTCTGGACGAAGGCTATAAAGTCAGCAAATTCCTCAACAGCTGTGAAAGGCTTGTTTACTGGTATTGCGATATTGTGGACTACACCTACGACAAGGCAGAGGACACCTATGTTTTTCGCGATCTTCTTGTTGATGTAATAGTCTATCCGGATGATTTTGTGAAAGTGACTGATATCGATGAATTCGAACAGTCCATTGAAAACGGCGTACTGAAGACAGCGGATGTGACAGGAGCGCTTAAATCATTATCTAAGCTTCTCGATATTATCTATGGCGGCAAATTCCCATTGCTTACCAGAGAAATCGAGAAATATACCTAAAACAAAACCCCGAGGCCTTAAACAAGGCTTCGGGGTTGATTTTTTATCATATCAGATCATTTCAAAAAGGAGCGCCGCCCTCCGGGCCGCCATTTTCTCCTCCATTGCCAAAATCCGGACCGCCCATTCCTTCATCGGGTGCTCCGTTACTTATATCCGTTCTTTCCGGCTCTGCAGCCGGCTGTTCTGTTGTCTTTACAGGTTCCGTATTAACTTCTTCAATCGGAGGCTTGGGCTCCTGCTGAGGCACCTGTACTTCCTGAGGCGGTTCTACTTCCGGTACTTCTGCCGAGTTCCCGCTCGCGGTATTACTTGTATCAAAATTCTGCGCAGGCTGCCCCAGGCCTTCGGACTGCGGAAGTTCCGAAGACTTGTCAGGCAATACTGTATCCTGCTTATTTTTAAGTGAGGTGTTATTATCTTCTTTTAAATTATCTTTTATCTTATCCTTCGACTTTTCGATCTCACGTCCCTTAAGATCTTCTTTTCCGGATGCAGGCTTGTTTTCTGAAACCGCATCTCTCAGATCCTTATGTTCTTCGATCACTGTCCTGTCTTCATCTACTTCTTCCACAGGGTCCGAAGGTTTTGTTATCACCTTATTAGCTGAAACATCAAGCTTTCCGTCATCCGTCTCCGGAATCTGTTCCATCTGCTTATTCTGCTCCATAAATTTAGAGACCTTATTCCTTGTCTCTTCCTGAACTGCTTTAACCGGTGCAAATTTGTGATAAGATATTTCGCTTTGTATTTTATCCGCATCATTGCCGCTCGCTTTTACAGAAAGTACTCTGTCAAAGCGATTTACTGTATATTCGACAGTTGTTCCATTGTCAGTATCTGTGATCGTCCTGTAAGGTGTCACATAGGCATAAGCATACAGGCTGCCTGCCGTGATGAACACAGCCGCTGCCGCTGCTGCCGCCGTAATACCTTTAGAAAATCTAATAAGTTTCCTTGCTTTAGAGAGTTCAACCGACTGCCCTATCATATATCCAGCATTGGCAATAAGATCCACAGTACCATCTTCTTTAAGCACAGCGGCCTTTTTGCCTCGAATTTCAACTACCAGCGCTTTCATGGGCTCATCTCCTCTCTGATATATTTCATATATTCCTGTACCAGCGGATAATCTCCGTTCATAATCTCAACTGCTGCTATTATATACTTACGATGATTCTCTATAATTTTTCGGGGCAGTCCCGTAATATTCATAATTTTAGCAATTGGTAATAATTTCTTTGTCTGAAGTTCATTTAGTAGTGACTCATCTCTAAGGACCGCCGCCACTGCTTTAGCACAATCTCTTTTTGCCTTATCCTTTTTCGGACTGCATCCGGAAAGGTCATAAAAACTAAACCCATAAGCAGCAAAAACACTGTTAAGGGCTTCTATTTCATCCTTCGCAGGGTTCTCATGCGATACAGCACCGGCTCTGGCAACTGAAAGCTTGAACTCTGCCTCAGGATCCCCATCCTCCGGATCTCCATCAAAGGTATCCGGAGCAACATTCATTTCATTGGAGTATTTTTTTCCTGTCCTGTAATAATCTGTTAATCGAGATTTAATGATCAATGCAGCAAAGGATTTAAAATTACCTCTTTCAGGCGTATATGATTTTACAGCCTGATGAAATGCGATCAGCGCAATAGACCATTCATCATCTGACTTAGACACAAAGCGCTTAGTGACTCGAAATGCCTCACGCAGGATGAACAGTTCATGCTTCTTTATAAACTTTTCGAGACTTTTTTCATCCTTCGCCGCCTCGATGGCCTCATCATTTATATTGACTATAATCATTTTACGTTCTTCCTTTTCAAATATAATTATAGCATACACACTCCCTAAAAAAACTGAACATTGCGTGACGTATTGTACTGTTTTTTGTGTAATAATCTGTTGCCATAAGCACTTGCGCATACCATCATATCTATGTTAGGATATGATTCAAGCAATAATTAATTGTGTAACACTTAATTTTTTTACAGGAGGTCATATCATGGGTGTTGTAACTAAAGATACTACCATTGGAGATATTTTAAGAATTAAGCCGGCAGCTGCTCCGCTTCTTATGGAGATCGGAATGCACTGTCTCGGATGTCCTGCATCACAGGGCGAGACTGTTGAAGAGGCTGCTATGGTTCACGGCGTAAACGCTGACGATCTTGTAGCTCAGATGAACGCTATCCCTGATGAGCAGTAATTAAGCTTTAACTCAAAAAGAACGATACGGCTTTCGATGCCATATCGTTCTTTTTTTATTTACAAATAATACTTTCTGCGCTTTAGATGATATAACTCAAAATCACTCCGGCCACAATTGCAGCAATAACAAGCACTCCACCTATCAACAAGAAAATGACAGGACCATTTTCCGTAGCTTTCTTCTCCATATCCGTATCTGCATAATACATATCAGGCTCAGACGGATTTAGATGAATTGCAACAGAAAGTCCCACATTTCCCGGTTCACGCATCCCGGAAATACTTATTTTACGATACTTATTTCCATTATATTCATATTCATACACAGGATTATAAGTTATAAATACTTTATTGTGTTCAATTTCATATCTTTTTTCAACACGTTCCCAATCAACTATTCTTCCTGTAACTACACAGGTACAGTTTTCTTTTTGAATTTTATTATAATTTAATGCTTTTATACCCTGAACAATAAATATTATCGCCAATAAAAGCAAACCACCAATAATTGCTGCCTGTATCATTTTACTCTTCTTTCTTTTTACAATCTGACTTAAAAAGAGGCCGGAAACAAATTTCCGACCTCTGATAAAACTTATTTAATCACTATCACTATCTTCATCATTGCTGTCATCATCGTCATCCTTTGACTCCTCTGATGATGAGCTTTCCTCTTCACTGGACTCCTCAGAGCTTTCCTCTTCAGAAGATTCAGAAGATTCTTCAGAACTTTCAGATGCTTCTGATTCCTCTGAAGCTTCTGAACTGGCACTTGAAGGAGCACCTGTTGCTTCACTTGAAGGGTTACTCAGAGAGTCATCCTTTGTTCCATATCCAGAATATTTTCCTGTCCAATACAGATAGAATACATGGTGACCTATTATCGTTCCCTTGATTCCCGGAACGATAGTACGGAAGAATAAACATTCTCCGATATTATTGGCACCTGCCATAACTGCATCTGCCGCCTTAAGACATGTAGCATTCGCTCCCTGTGCAAGAACTATTGCAAGACGTCCACTGGCAACCGGTTCAAACTGATTTGCCTGATAAACAACACCGGTAATAGTGCTTGGAAAAGCACCACTCATTACACGGTTCATTATTACCGCACCAACAGCGATCTTTCCTTCATACGGCTCACCGCCTGCCTCACACTGAATAATAGCGCCAAGAAGTTCTCTCTCTCCTGCACCTATCGTTACCTCAGAAAGGCTTCTCTTTGCCATCTGCTGTGATTTTCGGGCAAGTTCTTCTTCTGCTGCGAGCTGTGACTTCAAAGAACTTACAGTATTCTTTGCCGCAACAAGCTTTGCCTCGTATGCAAGGGCCGCTGCCTCAGCTGCGGAAATCTCTCCGGCATATGCAGTGATGGAGTTCTTAGTGCTGTTTACAAGCTCCTGAACTTTATCCTGCTCTGCCTTGGCATCTTCCTTAAGCGCATCAAGCTCAGCCTTCTCGTCCTCAAGCTTTTCCTTCTGCTCTTTCGTCTCGTCTACCAGCCCTTTATACTTGTCAAGCATGGCCTGGTCATACTGATTTACACGCTCAACATACGTGGCACGATTCAGAAAGTCCGCAAAGTCAGTAGTATCCAGGAGCAATGCGAGATAACTCTCATTGCCCTGCTCATATATAGTGCGAATCCTCGCCTTTATGAAATTGTACTGAGCCTTCTTATCCGCCTTGGCCTGTTTGAGCTGAGCTTTTGTCTCTTCGATCTCAGCCTCTTTATCAGCCTGCTGCTGCTCAATCGCAGCTATCGTATCAGAAATTGTTGTGAGCTTGCTGTTTAGATTATTCAGATTCGACTGAAGCCCGCTCTGGGTCTCCTTGAGATCTGAAACCTTATCCTTAGCCGCCTCTACGTCGTCCTCCGCATCTTTCTGAGCTTCTTTTGCATCTTTAAGCTTCTGGGAGGTCGATTTTGCAAAAACATTGGTATTGGTAAGTGAAGTAACGGCTAACGAAGCTGCTGCTGCAAAAATAACCAGTGATTTCGCTAATTTTTTATTCATACTTCCTCAATTTTTTTAATGCGTCTCTCATGACGCTCTTCCCCTGAAAATTCTGTTGTAAGGAAGGTATCCACAATATTCATTGCCAGCCCTTCACCGACAATACCAGCTCCAAGTGCAAGTACATTAGCATCATTATGAAGTCTTGTCATCTCTGCTAAAAGTGAGTTTGTGCAGAGCGCAGCTCTGATGCCCTTGATCTTATTTGCTGCAATTGAAATACCTATTCCTGTAGTACAGATTACAATACCCTGATCAGCTTCGCCGGAAGCAACTGCCTTGCCTACTGCATGGCCAAATTCCGGATAATCACATGATTCCTTGCTGTATGTGCCGTAATCCTTCACCTCATAGCCTTTTTCTTTAAGGTGTGCAATTACTGCATTCTTAAGATCGAATCCGCCGTGATCACATCCAATAGCTATTTTCTTCATTGTAAACAAACCTTTCCTTTTCCTAGATTACTCTTTTGATCAATCCTCTGTTTTAATGATCTTATGACCAGCAGCTCTGATGAGCCTGTTCATGATCGCCATACCCATAGCAGGCGTATCAAACGCCTCCGTATAGATAGTAGAAACATTGAGTTCATCCATTTCGCGAAGTACTGCAAAGAGATTGTGCGCAATAGAAATCTCATCACTTCGTTTACCCACACTTCGAATGACTCTGCATTTATAATAATCCTTTGTTTCCTCAGTGGCAATAACCGCTGTTCTTTCTCCCGCTGCTTCATGCTCCGCAGCGAGGCTGTTTATGCGCTCTATCACGCGCTTTTCGGGACCTTCTACAATATAAAGTTCTCCCTTTGGCGCATAATGCTTATACTTCATTCCGGGTGCCTTCGGATGGGCTGATGCCGAGATCACCCCGCCGATAGACGGGTCCACGTCAACATGTCCGAGTACACTTTCAAGCATTTCCAGATTCACATATCCAGGCCTTAAAAGACACGGAGTCTCTGAAGTCAGATCAATGATAGTCGACTCGATACCGATTCCTACGGCTCCTCCATCTATTATGAGAGGGATCTCACCGTTAAGATCCTCATAAACATGCTCTGCTGTGGTACAGCTCGGACGTCCCGACTTATTCGCACTTGGTGCTGCGATATATCCTGAAGTACTTCTTATGAAATCTCTCGCTATCTCATTTACCGGCATTCTGACAGCTACCGTCTCAAGGCCTCCTGTGGTCTCATAAGGCACCTTCTCAGACTTATGCATAACCATTGTCAATGGCCCAGGCCAAAACTTCTCTGCGAGCCTTCTGGCCGTCTCAGGAACCTCTTCCACGATCTTATCAAGTGCTTCGATATCCGCAATATGTACAATGAGCGGATTATCAGAGGGGCGTCCCTTCGCCGCATATATTTTTTTTGATGATTCCGGATTAAGAGCATCTCCCGCAAGCCCGTACACAGTCTCCGTAGGCATTCCCACAAGACCGCCGCTGCAGATTATCTCTTTAGCGAGCTTCATAAGCTCCTCATCCTTTTCATGATCACCATATGCTTTTACTATCTTCGTTACCAAAATTGATTACCTTCTTACTTTATACGAAAATTACTCCGCAGAAACTGTCTCACCGGCAGCATACTGTGAAATTTTATCCCAAACCGAACTGTTCTCAAGACCAAGCTTCCAGAAAGCGGCACCTGCAATATCTTCCTGCTCCATCATATTAAGCTTGGCTGCAATTGATTTATTATCCTCAAGCCAAATCTGTACATAAGTAGAACCGTCTGTGCCTTCGGCGTAATTATAACCGGTCGTCTCATCCCACGCTGTCTGCATCCCATGATTTACAATATACTGACTTGCTGTATCCATACCGACAGCAGATGTATCAAGTGTCCCGTTCTCTGACTTCCAGATCCTTGTAAAGAAAGGAAGTCCGTTGATTATCTTTGAAGGATCTACTTCCTCCTTTGTACGTTCGATTCCCTGCTGTACAAACGGAAGTGATGCAACAGTTCCGGCCTCGGCAGAGCCTGAAGTGTGCTCGTCATAGCCCATGATCACAACATAGTCTGCGACCTTGCCCTGAACCTCTCTGTGATACATCGCGTTATAATCCTCAGGTACATAATTATCTATCGAAAGCACGATACCACTGTTTCTGCAGGCTACTGAGAGCTCTCTTACAAACTGCGCAAAATGCAGCCCTGTCTCACCTGTAAGGTATTCAAAATCGATATTTATTCCGTCTGCGCCCACAGCGGTACATGCATTCACAAGATTTGACGCAAGTGCCTGACGGGTCTCAGTATTGCTGAGAACTTTATACGTATCTTCGCCCGCACTGAAACCTGACGCATTAAAGTTATCTGCAACTGCCCATACTTTAAGTCCTGCATTATGAGCTGTATTTACGTAGTCTGCAGCAGAATAGTTACTGAAATTACCTGATGTATCTGTAAGTGAGAACCATGTCGGTGCGATTACCGTCATTCCCTTTGCATTTGCCATATAGTTTCCAAGTGTGACATTGCCGTCCGCCGAAGAAACTCCATGCCAGCCAAGTATTACCTTACCGTCATATTTGATCGAGGTGTAATCAAGCTTTTCGGCATTATCTGCTTCTGCTTCATCCATTTTTTCAAATTCTCCGAGAGAAGAATTTTTCACAAGGACTCTGTAGCCGTCAGCTGTCTCTACCGCAGACCAGGTCGTATCTTCACTTACGACTCTTACCTTATCACCGCCTGAGAGCTTAGTTATCCACTCAGACTTTGTCGAAGCCCTGCTTCGTCCTGCTGTATCCGCCTTTACTTCAGCTTCTTTATCCTCTCCCCATTCATTACGGATCACCATTCTTGTCGGGTTTTCCATAACATCACTGGTGTCGAGATTGGTATATTTTTTCACCACATCAAGCGAAACATATTCCACATCATCTGATGAAAGCAGTCCGTCATCCTCTGTCCAGCTCTTTGTCTCTGTCGGAGTAGAAAAAAGAAGCTGTTTCTCATTTTCATTATAGTAATAATCACTATTGAGCTCATCGAGCACAAAATCAACCGGAAGATATACTGTTCCATCTTTCAGAATTCCGGTAGTATCTATATATTCACCGTTAAAAAGAAGTCCCACTTCATTTTCATCTGTGATATTGAATAAAGCAGCTCTGTCCTCTTCGACAGGAGAGCCTCCAAAACCTTCTATGAGACCATTTTTATATACATAGCCTATCAATATCACAACTATCGCAAGCATGAGGACAGCCACGATGCCAAGCTTCATAAATATACTTCTGGCAGCTTTTCTGCGCTCACGTCTTTTATGTCTTTTATTTTTACGACGTTCCTTGTCTGTATCAATGTCCTTATTCAGGTTATTTTCTTCAAGCCCGGTATCCTCTAATTTCATAAAAATCCTTCCAATTATCGATTAGCATTATAAATTGACACTCACGTCATGAGTATAGCACAAAACACCTGCCAGTTGTACTTAACATATGCTTTAGGCACAAAGAAAAAGGACATCCCCATATGGGAATGTCCCGTCTGTACCTTAAACTCAGATTTTTGCCATTTCCTGAAGCGCATCACCTTCAATGATAACATTTCCGTGCTCTTCAAGATAAGCAAGATCAGATGGCTTAAATCTCTCACTTCTTGCGTATTCAGTAATGATATTACATACCTTATTGAACTGCTCCGGTGAGTGATCTGACTTACTGACAACCAGCGTATAAGCATTTCCATCCTTATAAAGCGAATTGTTTCCGTCATAAAAGCCATTGAGGATATGCGCAAGTCTTGTAACTCCTTCAAGATCCTCAAATGAATAGCGCTTCATGATCTCTACAGGAACTGTGATCTGAAGCTCCTTCTTGCCCTTTCGGATAGTTTTTACAGCATTATTTGTATTAATATTCGGCACTGAGTTCTTCTGTGTGTCATCTGACGCAATGCCGCGAAGCTTTCTGAACATATCCAGAACATCGTCTGCCCCCGACTGAGGTGTCGCAACAGCTTCATCGCTGCCGTTATCTCTTACTGATGGTGCAAACTTCGAAAATCTTGTATCAAGCTCCTCCGGATCCTCTACTTTAGTAATAATAAGAACTATAGTATCTCCGGAAAGTGGTATTGCTTCTATCATGAGCGGAATATCTTCCGCTTCAAATCCGAACTGGTATGCTGCCTGCTGCATCATATCCCTAAACAGATTTTTTGCTTTCTCTGTTCCATAAGCAAGCTCACTGATCTTCAGCTCACGCTCTGCAAGGTCAGACTTGGTGAGAGTACATCTGATCTGATGATCGTTAACTTTTTCTATCTTCATGGAAATCACCGCCCCTTCCTTCTTAGTTACTATACTTTATATACTTTTCGAGTGATCAAGTCAAGAAATAATCTGTAAATTAATTTTACACAATTATAATCGGCTTAACTGTATACATTATTAATCCCTAAAATATAAAAATCCTGTCCATTTTATTAAATTTCCTGTAATTTTAAGCAATCGGGGGCGCCTCTACGGAAAAATTAATTTTTTATGAACAGGATCTTCATGATGTGGTACATCCATTTCGAAGCGAAAAACTGCTCTTTTCCCTGAAGCCTCATTGTATTTACGTATGGTATTTTAACGAGGTATTTATAAATTAAAATTGGGATCATTCATCAGAATTGATGAATCTTTACTGCTGTAAGCAGCTTGAAATGTTTCGGCTTTCAGATTCTTGAACCGCTACCGCTTCGGGTTTCTAATATACCCTATGGCAGCGTTTATATCAAGCCGTTTTTTGTTCTTTTTTTAATGCAAATTAATAAACATTAAATATAGAGGATTTTAGAACACATTCTTTATAAATTTTTAATTTTTACTGACGATATACAGTATGTAAGAATAACGATCACCGGCATGGAGGGGAAATCATGAGGAGAAGATTCTTTTCAAAAATTTTATGTTTTTTTCTCACTGCCATTCTATGCCTTTTTTCTCTTACAGGCTGCGGTTCTGACACAAATGCTGCATCTACAGGCACTTCTTCAAGTACTTCATTGCGCCTTTTTAACTGTGATCCTGAAATTTCAGGTGTCCTTCAGGCACTTGCAGACAGATACAAGACCGAATCCTGCGTAACAGTCACAATAGAAAACTGCCCGTCCGGAGCAGACCCGCAGACAATACTAAAGCAATACTATCTTTCAAATGACCTGCCGGATATCATTTCCGGAGATGCCTATGTTATCGCCAACTGGAAGACTCTTTTAACTGACCTGAGTGACCAGAGCTGGTGCAGCGACACCGGTTATGCCTACATAGATAAGACCTACGGAACACTTGGCTTTCCGTATTCTCTCGAAGCCGCCGGTATAGTCTATAACGCATCAATTCTTAAAAAAGCAGGGCTGGAGCCGGAATTCATCAAGGATACAGAGTCCTTTACCACAGCACTTTTCATCATGTATTCGCTTCGCGATTCTTTAGGACTCTCCTCCGTAGTCGGATACTGCGCCGAAAAAAGCTATCTTTCAACCTCGAGAGGCACTCAGATCTTCGGTCAGTACCTGGATGCCGGTCAGAGCCGCAGCGATTCCACCTACTATGACCTTCTTTCGACCGATTCACCGATAGACCACGACCGGGCTTTTGATTTTGCCTTTTACCTGTCACTAATGCAGCATTTTTCCGATCAGGAACTACTGACAAAAGGCGATTACAACGCTCAGTTACAGGGATTTGCCGAGGGAAAATATGCCTTTATCCCACAGACCTCTCGTGCCGGAAATGCCATAAAAAAGAACTTTTCAAAGGAATATAGATCCTCCGGAAGCTTTGAAATGGGATATATTCCCTTCACTTTCCAAAGCGGACTTGACACTCTCTTAGTGGACTCTCCCGCCTGGTGGGCAATCCCGAAAAGCGGAAATACAGAAGCCGCCAAAAATTTTCTTCAGTGGTGCAGCGGCGGCAGCGCCCAAAAGCTTCTTGTTGAAGAAAAAGGCTTTATAAGCCCATTCAACTCCTGCAGATACAGCTCTTCAAATCCACTCTCAGCCTCGGTAGAAGCCTTCGAAGCCGCTTCTAAGACTTCCCGCTGGAACTGGATGAAGCTAAGCCCGGGGATAAGGGTCCGCTCTATCGCTCCTGTATTTAATGACTACGCTAAAGGGAAACTCGGTATCGAAGAATTTGTGACTGACCTGACTGAAGCCATAAGGAAATATTAAGATGACAGAAAAAAAGAACACTATTTTAAATAAGAAGCCAAAATTTTTCCAATCACTTTTATTAACGACCGGTTTCATAAATATATTAATGCTCGGAGTCTTTATCATTACACTGACTCTGGCTTCTAAACCCACGCAAAAAAATGTGTTTATCAGCAATTCCACCGAAAGCACTGCCTCCTTCGGTGATTCAAAAGATGTCATTAAGACCAATGTTTCCCTGATCTATGATTCTGCTCTGAATTATGTAAACTCATCTGACTCTAATTCTAAAGAGACCTCTGCTTCTGATATAGAGCGCTTAAAAAAGGAAACTGCCTCTGCACTTGACTCCCTTACTGATGAACTCACTGCCGGCGGGTTCGATACTGCTTCTATTGAGTCTATAAAAGCCACGCTCGAACTCTTCTATACAGAAATCGACGATGCAATTACACAAAGTGACAGCGGCCACTCTTCACTCGGAATGGATATAATCCTTGAAAGGGCTGAAATCCAGAAGCTTACCATCTTTCATAGCTTTAACGCTATTGAAAGCGTGACCACAGAAAACAGTTCAACTGAAACCCACACCGAAACTGAAACTACTGATAATTCTAAAAAAATTATCTTTGCGGGTTTTGCTGCCATGCTTTTCCTTATTATCATTCATTTCATTACTACATTTTTTACATTGACCAAAAATACTGCTTCTGTTTCAGACAGTATCTCAAATATAGATGAAAAAGATCTCCTCGAAGAAACTGAAAAGAATGATCCTGCAGACTCCGGCTCATCTGCACCGACTTCTGAGACATTGATAAACAATCTAAAAGCAGAGTTAAAAACAGCAAAAGACAATTTGAAAATGAGCCATATCAACCTTACGAAAATCGAAAGTTCTTCTATTAAAATAGCAGATCTCGTAAATAAAGCTCACGAATCTGCCGGAGAGATCTCTTCTACAGCAGGAGCTTCCGCAAATTCAGCTTCAGAAATAAGATCGCAGGCTGAGGCTATAAGAGCAGACGCTTCAGAAAAAAAGGAAAATGTCACCGCCAAAATGGCTATACTCAGCCAGAGCCTTGAAAAATCCATCTCTGATGCGGAAAAGACCGAAAAAATCAATGAGCTCACAGAGACAATCTTAAATATCTCCTCCCAGACCAACCTCCTTGCCCTTAACGCTTCTATAGAGGCCGCAAGAGCCGGTCAGGCCGGAAAAGGCTTTGCCATCGTCGCTTCTGAAATAGGTGTGCTGGCAGCTGACAGCCGTAAAACTGCCGCAAAGATCAAGGATATAAGCAGTTCGGTAACGGATGCTGTCCAGTCCCTTTCCAACGACGCTCAGAATATCTTAAATTTTATTAATACAGATGTGATCAGAGATTATGATGAATTCTCTGAGATCGGATACAGCTACGACGAAACAGCAAAAAATTTTTCGGAAGCTTATTTTTATTTTAAGGATAAAGCCGAAAATATTGACTCCATAATAAATACTTTGAGCAAAGAAGCCGGATTTATCAGCTCTTCCATAGCTGAAGATGACATAAAAAATTCAATGCCGCAAAAAAAAATAATTAAATTATAAAAAAAATAAAATTATTTTCACACTTTCCTGTCTTGCAAATCCCTGTAAATTCAACGTTTCAAGACACATGTGAAATAAATATGGTTTTTGTATACAAAAAAGTTCAAAATTTCATGATTTTTTTTAAAACTTTTTTTCGAAAGTGTGGTACTATATTACAGGTCCGATGAGAGCGGACTTATTTATTTGCATTATGTTGTCCGTAGGCACAGACGGAAACGTAATTCGCACATTGAAAATTATCCATTTAAAGAGAGGAAATTATTATGAACAGAAAGAAAGCACTTTCACTTCTTCTTGCTGCAGCTATGACATTCACAATGAGCGCAATCTCATTCGCAGCAGAGACAGTAGCACCAGTAGCAACAGTTGAGGAATCAACAGAGGATACTCAGTCAGCTGATTCTCAGAGCACAGACACTAAGGAAATCGAAGTTTCTGTAAACAACGTAGCTTACACAGTTGAAGTTAGCTACAACTCAGCAGTTTCATTCACAGGCAAGAAGCTCAACGTTAAGGATCTTGCTACAGACGTTACTATCTACAAGACAGTAAGCGGCACAAGCACAAAGGTTTGCGACGCTAAGGTTACAGGTAAGTTCACAAAGAGCGATGTTGTTAATGGTAAGAAGACAGGTTCTGCTAACTTCGTTGTTAAGAACGTAAAGGCTGCTAAGGGAACATCTAAGGACAACAGAAAGGTTGCTAAGGCTGTTGCTAAGGCTGTTAAGGCTTTAACAGATTCTAAGAAGACTCTTTCAGTTGACGTTATGACTCTTTCACTTTCAAACAACGGTGTTGTTTCAGCTAACAACATGAAGAAGAAGGAAGCTAAGTCTAAGCTTACATCTTCAACAGCTAGCACAAACTACATCATCTCTGTTAAGTTCAACACAAAGAAGCTTGCTAAGTCTAAGGTAACTGTTTACTACACACAGACAAACGCTAAGGGCAACAAGGTTGTTAAGGCTGCTAAGCTTAAGAACGGTAAGAACGGTGTTACAATCAAGACAGCTTCAACAAACGGAATCCAGATCTCTGGTTCAGTAGAAGCTACAATCTACAACAAGTAATTCGTTTCTTAAACGTATATTGTAAAAATCAAAAAGAACTCCGGTGGGTCTGCCGGAGCTCTTTTTTTATCTATATATCTGCGATACATAACTTCTGCTTTTTCTTTTCAAAATCCCACGTATGGCAGGAACCGCCACCACAGTATTCTCTATTACCACAGGTTCTGCATTTTTCATCATCTTCCGATCTGTTATATCTAAATACTCTAAATTCATTCTTCCAGATATCCGAAAACCGTCTCTCCATAACATTTCCCTGAATTATTTCTCTCTATATCAAGGCATGCGCCCACATCACCATTAGACATGATACTGGCTGTTTTTATCCCAGCCTGACATGAAAAATAGAAATCCCTGACCGAAAGTTCTTTTTTTAATCCGAGAAAATGACTACATCCATACGTCACCGGCATGCCTTCTCTGCGTTTACTTTCTGTGAACTACCCATCACCTAAAGGCAATGGGCTTCTAAGAGCCTAACGGCTCTATTTAAGAAGTTTGATATTTAAGTTTCCACCTGAATATCAGGCAATCCTTATTCTTATGGGCGTGTCCAATTCACCCCTACTGTATAGAGTCCGAAGACTCACAACACTACTTTTACGTAAGATATTTAATGCTCCATTAACATCAGCATTAAATGTTTTACCACTTGCTGTTTTGTAAAGGCCACGATGTATTCTGTCGCCACTAAACTGATATTCTTTTGGATTATCAGCATTATAGACTGGAATATCATCTCTATCCCAA
>JAILMH010000054.1 GCA_024692715.1 Lachnospiraceae bacterium | reverse complement strand
TCTTAAACCTTTTTTACTGTTTGGTTTCATTCATTTCTGAATAACTCTTCACGTCTCTTCGACGCTTCTGAATTTTCAGGGTTGCATTGCTGTTTATTTGTCAATGTTCTCCACTCTTCAAGCCGCTTATTTACTGGCTTTTGAGTGTTTTTTGTTTGTCGCTGTCTCGCTGCGACGCATATAAATATATCATGTTGTTTTTTTTCTGTCAACAACTTTTTTTGATTTTTTTATCTTTTTTATATTCTTTTATAAATTTACTGATCTCATTGCAAACGCATATTTAAAATCAAAAGAGGATGCCATGCTCTTCAGCTCTGGCATCCTCTGGATTTTATTCAGCGCATATCAAATTATAACTTTGATATTTTTCTTTTACATCACGTACTTTAGTTGGATCGCCGATCAGAAATACATCAAGCGGATCAACAAGATTCAATGTCATCAAACCGACTATTGACTTACCGTCAATAAAATTCTGTCCATTTGCAACATCTACCTCACAATTTGACCTCATATTGATATTAATGAAATGCTTTATCTGATCCTTGTTTTCCAAAGTCACCTTGACGCTATTCGGCATGCAAACGCCCCCTTCCTATTATTTATTTATTCCCCTAAATAATAAGATAGCATACCTACTTTTTTTATCAAGTCATGCGCAACCCTTTGCACATTGGGTAAAGGGTTGCAGACCGCCTAATTTATGCATTATAATTTTTTATATTTATAAAAAATATTTATCATGCGCAAATGTTGCTCTTTTAGTACACAGTCAATCCTCACGAAATGTTTTAACTCAGTCAGAACTTATACCCAACTGAGTTAAAGCTCCAATCTGCTTTTCTTCTTTTTTATTTCATCCATATAAGCAGCTGTTATGATACCGGAAGGCAGGGCTATTACCGCAACCCCTACAAGCGATGATATCATTGTTACAAACCTTCCCGCTGTACTCACAGGAGATATATCACCATAACCTATAGTCGTTATGGATATGGTGGCCCAGTAAAGTGCATCAAAAAAGTTATTGAATATATCCGGCTCTATCTGAAATATAAACATCGCCGAAGTAACTATATATATGACTGTGATTACCAGCACTGCAACAAGCTGTCTTTTGACTTTACGAATTACATTTGTGATATTTACCATGGTTTTCGAATATCTGACAAGCTTAAACACCCTGAATATCCTGAAGATCCTGATAAGCTTAATTATAGCAACCTGAGGTAAAAATATAGTTACAATCGGTATTATCGAAAGAAGATCCACAACTGCCAACGGTGATACCATATATGCAATATAAGCTTTATAACTCTTCACTCCCATTTTATAGTCAGATGTATATAGTCTCATAAGATAATCTATCAAGAAGATAGCCGTTGTTGTAAGATCTATATCTGTAATGTACTTATTTGTCGTCTTCATCGTAAGCGGAAGAACTCCTACTATTACCGCTACCGATATCATAAGGTCATAAGTCTTGCTTGTAAAATCATCTCCTTTAGATGCTTCTATAATTTCATAAATCCTTCTCTTATAGAATTCCTTATCCACCATATTTCCACCTTCTTTTCAGGCATGTATGATTGCCAGAGCCCCCAAAACCAGCAGCAATAAGATAATCACAACGCATATGATCGTTACAGCTTTACTCATGAAGTCATATTTTTCTACCAGCCCGCCATCTGCTATGTATTTATCCTTATTTTCTCTATTTCTTATTCTTCGCATCATTTCACCCAAACAAATCCAAACAATATTTCCGCTTAAAGTTAATATTCGCGGATCATTTTAACCCACATCATCCTACAAGTTATATCGGTATTTTTTATATTAAAAAAAAGATGGATACAAAACAAAAAAACACCGGTATTCCAATTAAGGAATCCGGTGCTTTCGCTACTAAGATCTAAGAACGATCTGATATATACAGATTATGATTTATTAAGTTAGTGATCAGATACCAAATGATCCCTCTTCACTTCCATTTGCAACATAATAAACCATGTTCTCTTCACTCTTAACATAAAAATCAAGCGATTTAAGATCATCACTCTTGTTCTTTTTAACAGATGTCCAATCATCCATAGCAAGCTTTACAAAGTCCTCCGTTGTAAGATCTTTGTTTGCGTACTGAACATGAAGAATTGTTTTGCAATCTGTTTTTGTAGCTACTGCTGTGCTCATAAATTACTCCCTTCTTTTGTGACCCGATAGCAGCCTCCCTGCCCTACCGGCCCGTCAATCTTTTGAAAACGCATCCTGTGTTTTCGATAACCTCTATGAAACTTACAACAAACACTACTCTTAATGAACAATATCGCCTACTTTGTTCTTTGTCAAGTCCAGTTGCAATATTGTACAATTTTTGTTCTTCAGTTGATACATTTTTTATCAGTTTTTTACACTTAAAATAGTATCCAAAAAGTCTTTTCTATTTTTATCAACTATTGATAATAGAAAATGTATCCACTTTGATGTACAATGTATACAGTAGTTGAGGTATCCGGAATTTTAACGATATCTCAACCAACAGTCTTAGGTTATTTGTTTTAGCGAGAACTACATAATGAGCAGTCTTATCTTGATTTTATTAAAAAATCAAACTACAGGTTCCATTTATATGGCCGCAGATAGGACGTTGTTTTTAATGAACCAAAGCTTTTATACATATTTGGATTATTAAAATCCGGAATATCTGATGTCATGAAGTAGATTCCCCGGCAGAAACGAGGGATTAATATGAGTAAAACCATTGGTCACGTTATTGCAGCAGCTTTTATTATTTTTTTTACAGCAGTCACGTTATTCACTTCACTGATGTGCGTTATTGCATCAGATGCACCTTCGGTAGACTCACAAATGCTGGCAAGTATTAATAATTTAAGAACTACACGAGGTCTTGGAGCTTTAAGTGTCGATCCGACCCTGTCAAGTATTGCAGAAACCCGCGCCAAAGAAGCTTCTTCCGTATGGAGTCACACCAGGCCCAATGGTATGCAGGGTGCAGATATGATCGACAGGACCAAATGGCGAGGTGAAAATCTCTCATATGTTGTTGTCTCAAATTTTGATGGCTCAGAATCAATATCTGCAGCAGCGGCATCTACAATGTTCAGCAAACTATGTGCCAGTCCTACTCATTACGACAACATGGTATTCACTAATTTTACCAAGATCGGCATAGCTACCTGCGCAATTCAGACTGCAGGCGGAACAAAAATTACAACAGCTTACATGTTCTCCAACTAAGACATATGTGGAAAAGGGATACACTTAACTGTGTGTCCTTTTTCCATTTTAAAATACTTTTTTCCTCTATGTATTGAATAATCATTTGTTTATAATTATAATATTATTAATTTTTATTTATGACTAAGAGGTGAAAATAATGAAGGAAAGTATTTTATGTCTTTTACAGGATTCCGTAAAAAAATATCCGGATAAAATTGCATTTGCAGATCAAAGCAGACAAATAACATATCGCGAATTTTGGACTGAAGCAAGAAAAGCAGGTACCTTTCTTGCAGAAACACACGCAAAAGGTTTGCGTAATCGCCCTATAGCAGTAATAATTGACAGAAATATAGACACTCTTATAGCGTTCTTCGGAATTGTTTTCAGTGGAAATTTTTACGCTTCGATCAGCATGGATCTTCCGGAGGACCGAAGAAATACTATTTTCAAAGAACTTGATCCTCTCTGCATTATAGATGCGAGAAATAAAGGAAAAGTGCTCGAAGGCACAATTAGTCTAAAAGGCATAATAAGCACTGCTCATATCGATGACTCACTTCTTGATTTTATACAGAGTAATTCTATTGATACTGATCCCCTCTATACCCTTTTTACCTCAGGATCAACCGGAACGCCTAAGGGAGTACTTATCTCTCATCGTTCCGTTCTTGATCTGACTGATGCTTTTCAGGACGCATTTAATTTTGACAGTAAATGCATTTTTGGTAATCAGGCTCCATTTGATTTTGACGTTTCAGTCAAGGATATATATAACTCAATTTATGCAGGCGGAACAATGCATATTCTGCCTAAAAAGTTTTTTGTAATGCCTAAGCTTCTGATCGAATATTTAAGCCTGAATAAAATAAATACCCTTATATGGGCTGTTTCAGCTGTACGTATTCTGGCCGATATAAAGGCTTTTAACGATTCCGAATATGATATCCCTCTAAGGTATTTAATGTTTTCCGGAGAAGTTATGCCTGTTCATGTCTTCAATTACTGGTTTGAAAATTTTCCGGATGCTAAATTTGTTAATTTATACGGACCAACAGAAATCACATGTAATTGTACTTATTACACAGCCGCCCGTAAATTTTCTGATGAGGAGATAATCCCTATAGGAAAGGCTTTTAAGAACACCCGTGTCTTTCTCTTGAATGACGATAATGAAATAATAACAAAGCCCAATGTGTCAGGAGAACTATGCGTCGAAGGCACAGGACTTGCTCTCGGCTATTGGAATATGCCCGAAAAAACAGCATCTTCGTTTCCTCAGAATCCTTTCCTTACGGAATTTGGAAACAGAATTTACAAAACCGGAGACCTGGCCTATTTTAACGACAGCATGGAGCTTTGCTACTCTTCAAGGAAAGATTTTCAGATAAAACACTTTGGTCATCGCATAGAGCTTCAAGAAATAGAAAGAACAGCCAATACTTCACCGGAGATAAATATTTCATGCTGTGTATATGATAAGGAGAATGAGCATATAATCTTATGTTTTCAAGGGACTGCTGATAAAAAAGGTATCTTAAAGCATTTAAGCACAAGGCTTCCCAAATATATGCTTCCACATGAATTTGTATATATTTCACATATGCCCCTAACTCCGCACGGTAAGATAGACAGAAAAAAGCTGCTTAATATAGCACTTGGAAAGGAAAAACTCAATGAGTCAGATAAAACGAATATACCTGATGGGCTCTTCAGGTCTTCTATATCAATGTGCGTCACTGCTTCAGAAAATCTCTCCAGACCATGAGCAGGTGATTCTGGAAACAGGGCATACCCCATCTGACAGCCGCAGAGCTATGAAGCATAGCGCCCTAACAGGATCTAAAGCAGAACTGATGGATATTCTTCAGCAAGAAAATGAAGAAGCCGTGCTTTTTTCAATAAATAATCCCTATATTATCCCGGCTGATCTGGTATGCAAGCAGAATTTTTCTATGATAAATCTCCATCATGCGCTTCTTCCTGCTCATCCGGGGCGAAACGCTGAAGCCTGGACCATTTTTGATGGAGATAGATCGGCTGGAATCACCTGGCACAGAATCGACAGCGGCACAGACAGTGGAAATATTTTGATTCAAAAATCTGTTTCCGTTACAGATAGAACGACTTCCATCTCACTCTTAAAAGAGCTCAATAAGCTTGCTGTAGAAGCATTAGCGGAACTGATGCCACTTGACGTACTGATAGAAAATCCCGGCATAAAGCAATCTATTTCCGCAAAAAGGACTGTACGACTTGCAAAAGAAATTCCAGCAGGCGGAGTATTGGATCCTGAATGGGACGAAAAAAAAGTTTCAAGATTTTTAAGAGCAATGGATTATTCACTGCTCAATGTACTCGGCAAACCTTCAATAGTTATCCAGAATACTTCACATCAAATCCTATTTTATAAAATCATTTCGAAAAGTGAAAAAACAACTGTAAATTCTGATCAAATGCTTATTTCAAAGGATAATCTGCAATTTCTTCTGACCCTCTCATAATATTATGGGAGGGCTTCTATCGTGACACTTTTTCTCCATTGTGCTAACATAACATATTGTTTAATGCACATTTGTCTTACCTGCCAGAACATGTAATTGTTTATCCTGTATGATTTGGTGTGCAGCAAAAATCAGATTTATGGAGATAGAAATATGAAAACAAATTCTAGAGAAGAATTACTCGGAAAAGGACCGATCGGTTCTTTAATGGTTAAGTTTGCGATTCCAAGCATCATAGCTATGCTGGTCAGTTCAATCTATAATATCGTCGATCAGATTTTCATAGGAAGATACGTCGGCACTCTTGGAAATGCCGCAACAAATATCGCCTTCCCACTTGCCATGTCCTGTACTGCAATAGGACTGCTTTTTGGCATCGGCGGAGCTGCTAATTTTAATCTTAGTATGGGACGAAAGGATTATGAAAAAGCACCTTTTTTCATCGGAAATGCTTTAGTCATGCTTGTAACCCTTGGAACAGCTTTACTTCTCATAGTTGAATTGTTCCTGCACCCCATGCTGATTTTCTTCGGCTCACCTGAAAATGTACTTCCCTATGCCATCGAATATGTAAGAATTACCGCTATAGGTTTTCCATTTCTTGTACTTACAATTGGAGGCGGACATATTATAAGAGCTGATGGAAGTCCAAACATGACTATGATCTGCTCACTCTCAGGTGCCATCATAAACACTGTTCTTGATGCGCTTTTTGTAGCAGTTTTTCATTGGGGGATGGCCGGTGCAGCTATTGCCACTGTGATCGGGCAGATTTTTTCCGGAATACTCGTAATCAATTATATGATGCATTTCAAAACATGCCCGCTGCTTAAAAAGCACCTTATCCCTGACAAAAATATAATTCCAAGAACTGCATTTCTTGGTGCTGCTTCATGTGTAAATCAGTTTGCAATGATGCTTATGCAGATAATCCTCAATAATTCACTCAAGCACTACGGAGCGCTTTCTGTATACGGCGAATCAATTCCGATCGCTTGTGCCGGAATCGTCACAAAAGTCAGTCAGGTATTTTTCGCAGTTGTGATCGGTCTTGCTCAGGGCTCACAGCCTATTGAAAGCTTTAACTATGGTGCAAAGCAGTATCCGAGAGTAAGAAAAACATATCTGCTCACAATTAGTTCAGCATTTATCATTTCACTTATTGCATGGGTATTATTCCAGACTATACCCGACAAATTACTCGGACTTTTTGGTAATGGTTCCGATTCTTACTTTGAATTTGGAATCAAGTTTTTTAGGATCTTCTTATTCTGTACCTGGGCAAACTGCATACAGCCGGCGACTTCTCAGTTCTTTGCCTCTGTCGGAAAGCCAATGAGAGGAATGTTCGTTTCCCTTACACGACAGATTATTTTCCTGATTCCTCTGCTGCTTGCCCTTCCTCTTTTCATGGGGATCGATGGTATTCTTTATGCAGGTCCCGTGGCAGATGCTCTTGCCGCTATAGTCGCCGGGATCATGGTACGAATAGAATTCAAAGATATGCATAGATTAGAACAGCTTGCTTAGTCAACTATAAAAATCCCTGCCACTTTTTGTGACAGGGACTTAATCTATTATTTCATCCTTTTTATATAATCTCTTAATTGATTGAGCTTCACAATACTTTCTTTACCCGTACGCGGAACAAACAGAATCATGTTTTTCAAAATGTGTTTCTGAGCCGTCGACATACGTTCCGCATATTTAACCATTTTTTGCATATGGTCTTCTGTATTTTCTATAATGACCTCACGTTTTTCGGTAAGAACCTTTTCCATGTTCTGCGGCATTTTAGAAATGGTCGAATAAGTTTCCTCTGCTTTTAGATTAAACTCACTTTTATACTCTTCTATTGTCTTAAGAAGCGTTGAGAGGCTTGCCTCTGTCAAAGCTATATCCGCACCTAATATTGCCGCAAACACAATACTGAACACTTCGTATATCTCTCTCGAAATATGTCCTTCAATACCTGATATCGCCGGAATAAGATACCTGATTATCAACACTCCGGCAACTCCAAAGCTGACGCTTGCCGGAAGGCATACGCGACCGTTAATATTTAACGGCATATCACTATAATCCCACCATCTTGCAGAAAATCTTTTTTCCAGTCCCCATGAAGTAACATACTCAACTACAGCACTTCCAAACATACATATAAGAAACTGTATATAAACCGGCTCTGACGGATCAAATACACAGGGCAGAAGTTTTGAAAATATTATAACTGTCACAACACAAAATCCATATATCGGACATACAGGCCCGAATAAAAAACCTCTGTCTGCCCATCTTTTTTCTTTTACCGTGCAATATATTGACTCCCATACCCAGCCCAGGAAACTAAAAAAGATAAATTTTACAAATAATGCTGATACTGACATTTTAATCACCAAAAAGTTTGCGTTTTCTATTTATCATTTCATCAATCTGACTCATATAAAGCTCTACATCTTTATGACAATCGCACCTTGTTATATTGCCATCGCTGCTTACACGCTTTGTAACTGTTCCAGCGCCTATTGCAAGTATTGACTGCACTTCTTCCATCATTGCAACATTATATATACCTGCATGATCTTCTGAGGCAAATCCAACGTTTTCAAGCGAACCGCTCATGTTCTTCTGCCTATAGAGATAATATGGCGAAAGTCCCATACGCTCTGCTCCCGCTGCCGCTATATCCATCATAGCTGCAGTATCCTTGACCTCTTCAAGCCCATTTTTTCTTATCCATTCCTGAAGTCTTGAAGCACGCTTAATCGCAAGTGAATGAACAGTAAGATCATCCGGCCGAAGTTTTTCTATTTCTGATATCGTATGCTCGACATCCTCTATTGTCTCTCCGGGAAGTCCGAGAATAATATCCGTATTAATGTTTTCAAAACCTTCTTCTCTGGCCGTATTAAATGCCTCTATATACTGAGCAACAGTATGATGCCGGCCTATAAATTTAAGAGTTTTATCACTCATGGTCTGTGGATTTACAGATATTCTGTCAACACCACACCGTTTCATAGCTTTCAATTTTTCTCTATTAATAGAATCAGGTCTTCCCGACTCCACTGTGAGCTCCTGTAAATGCGAAAGATCGAGTTTTTCTGACACATAAGTCAAAAGTCTTTCCATCTGATCGGGTTCAAGGGTCGTTGGTGTCCCTCCACCTACATATATCGTATCCAAAACCTTGTCTTTGAAGTTTTCTGCTATATAATCGATCTCCTTCGTAAGGCAGGTAACGTAGTCATCTACTCTATTTTTCCACTGACCGATCGGATATGATGTAAATGAACAATAAAGGCATGTTGTCGGGCAAAACGGGATGCCTATATAAAGGCTATAACCATTTTTCGTATGAAGTCCTGAAATGATCTTTCTTTCACGCTCGGCTATCTTCACCGCAAGCCCGGCTTTTTCATCACTCGCAAGATAGACTGACTTCATAAATTCTTCGGCTTCTTTAGCGCTGTGTCCTTCATCAAGCTCCTTAACAGCCAGCTTTGTAGGGCGGATTCCATTAAGAATTCCCCACGGAAGTTCTTTTCCCGTAAGAGCTTTAAGCTGCCTATAGATCCGTCTTCTAAGCTCATTCTTAAATGCGCTCTTATCTTCATCCATGGTATCAGCCATTTTTACATACGCTATCTGTTTTCCATCAAGCGATATATCTGCAATAAAATCGTCGTCTTCTGATATTATATCCTCCATAGTTATGTCCTCCGGAGGATAGAACGATTTAAGAAGTGCATTCATATCATACTGCATATTTGGTCTTGTTAATTTAGCTATTATCATTACTTAAAAATCCTTACTTCATTAAAATATCTTTTTATTATATAGCCTTGTTTTAATTTCTATCAACTATTTAAAACAAAAAATCCCATGCCGGACCATCGGCATGGGATAAATAATCACCAAAGACTTGGTGTATTGAAGTGTTCATCAAGATCTGCGCTGAACCATCTGCCATTCATTATATTCTGAACGATATAATTTTTAACATCATCGCTCACTGTATCATCTTTTTCTATTTCTGATATGATATCTTCATTTGTCTTATAGACATCCTTTAACTCTACTGTTGCTGCAGTGTCATCTGCATCAAATACCATGGTATTCTTTGAATCCTCTGTCCAGGTCTTCCACTCTGCCTCTGAACCATCACCATTTGGATCACCTGTACTGATAAAGTTCTTAAGGTATGCATTGAACTTTACGGCCATATCCTGATATCCGGCTGCAGATTCAAAATCATATATTCCTGCATAATTATTATCATGTGTAAGCATAGGAACAAATATTCCATGGAAAGCTCCGAAAAGATCTATCTTACTTGCAGAATCTCTTCCACCGTAGTTGATCTGTGCAATATACATGTCAGAGTTATAGTTTTTATCCATTCTCGCTGCACTGAGCTGAGTATTGAATATTCTGTAGAAATCACTTCCATATTTATCAGTAAATGCTACTGCTGCACTCTTTTCATCATCTTTAAGTGTATCAAAGTATGGATCTGTGCATCCAAAGAATGTAAACTCACTGCTTCCTGTAAGCATAAGGAGTGGAACATCATTCACATATTTTGAATCAAACCCATCCTTCGGAATCACAACATCGTCGGCATAAAGATGCGGAAAACCACTCATTCTGATTCCTGCACCGACGCTGATAGAAGTAAGTCTTTCCTCACTTATTGAATACAGATAATCCTTTACTTCCTCTGTATCCTGAAGAAGCCACTCGGCAGCTGATTCTTCATCCTCTGCTTTTCCATCTTCTACAGCAAGAGGTGCCATCATTTCAGCGATCTTCTTCTGTGAATCTTCAACATTTGAAACTGTCATACCGCCGCTGTATGCTATTGCTTTATCAAAGAGGCCTTCGAATGTCGGGCTGATGAGCATTGCCATAACATCACGACCTCCGGCTGAGAATCCGCTAACTGTTACATTTTCAGGATCTCCTCCAAAGTTTTCAATATTATCTCTTACCCACTGCAGCGACTTTGCAAGATCGAGCATTGCAAAGTTACCTGTATTATTTTCATCATCGATCAATGCCGGAAGGCAGTTAAAGCCCTGGAAACCAAGTCTGTAATTAACAGATACATATACAGCATCATCATTCTTTACAACATCAAACCCGGGAATCTCCTGCGCATTTCCTGTCTGATTATTACCACCGTGAACATATACGATAACAGGTTTTTTCTCTGCATCTGATGTTGTATAAACATCAAGATTAAGACAATCTGTAGTTCCCTCAGCCTTTGACTCTCCATCTGTGGTCACAAGCTGCATAGCCATATCTTCTTTTTGGCTCACATCTTTTGTTTCCTGCCAGCTTTCCGGATCTTCAGGGGCCTTCCACCTAAGCTCTCCTGACGGATCTTTTCCATAAGGGATACCGTAATAAACTTCAACTCCATCCTGTACTGCGCCCTGTACTTCACCATACTTTGTATTTCTTACAGATGACTTTTCAACCTCAGCCTCTGTCGAAGCTTCCTCTGAACCTGCTGTTGAAGCGGATTCTGTTGTTTCAGCCTCTGTTTCAACTGCTGATGAAGAGCTTTCAACAGAATTTACTGTTGTCCCCCCGCATCCTGTAAGCATTGCTGCAACGACTACTGCAGAAACCATACTCATACCAAACCTTTTCATATGATACCATCCTCCATTTGTAAATAATATACATCGAACGTGTACATTATTCTTTATTTTTTGTACAAGTGTTATGGTATCATCATTTATTTTCTATTTGTTTATTGTTTCATTTTCTGAAACAGATAATTGTGCCTGATGTTCCTTGTATAGATATACAATTTCATCCGCCATCATCATCCATGCCATATAATTAGCTGTACTATGCTGACATAATTCGAATTTTAAAACCTTGCATGGGATCTTGCCTCTGGGATTTTGTGTAATTATCCAGATATTACTATATTTCTCTGCTGCCTTTTGATAAAATTCTCTGCTTAACGGAAGCTGCAGACCAAACATTGTTATTATCACCAGCATGCTCTTTTCCCGATCCTGAACCGGAGCATCTTCAAGCCTTGTAAGATATGTACAATATTTACCAAGATTCAATAACTCATTTCCTATATGCTCTGCAACTATCTGTACAAAAGAAATTCCATAAAAAGCCACATTTTCGTAGTCATGAATTTCCTCAGCAAATTTCTTTGCCTGCTCAAGTGAACTCTCTGTTATAGATTTTTTCACCTCCGCAAAAAGCATATCCATATCTTTATTTCTATTTATCTCGTCAAACCCCTGCCTAAAAGGCATTTCCTCCAATGGATGCGAATTTTGCGCAATAACTCTTGTATCTGCCTCCTCATAGCACTGATCCTTAAAATCAATATAATTTTCATATCCGCATTTTTGCACAAACCTTGTAACTGTCGCTGTGGAAACGCCACAGTTCTTAGCCAGCATATATATACTCATATCTGCCATTTTTTCGATATTCTGAAGTACATATTCCGCTATGATACAATTTACATCATCCTTCTTACCCGAACCGATCAGACTCGAAAGCCTGTCATATAACATATCTACCATTATTTTGATCTTCTCCACAAAAAACCTGTACTCCGGTATGAAGTACAGGTCACAATCAATCTTTATCCATTATCAGTCTTTTATACATATACACTATTTCATCCGCAAGAAGCATCCAGAGCATATAATTTGAAGTACTATGCGGACTAAGCTTCATCTGTATCGTACTGCACGGAATAAATCCTCTGGGATTCTGCGTTATAAGCCAGATCTTATCATATCTTTCTGATATTTCTTTATAAAACTTACTATCAAGAGGAAGCTTATATCCAAACATGCTCACTATTACAAGCATACTGTTTTCATTATTCTGGCGAAGTATCACATCTTTATCAGTGGTAAATCCACAATATTTCCCAAGATTCAGAAGTTCACCTGATATATGCTGGGCAAATACCTGAACAAAGGAGATTCCATAAAAACTAACATCTTCATATTTAACGAGATCTTCTGCAAATTCTTCTGCCTGCTCCAGGGTAGATTTCGAAATACCCGAACGAATCTCTGAAAATAATACGTCAAGATCTGCATTTCTTTCCGCATCATCATATCCCTTTGCAAACGGCATATCCTCAAGTGCATGAAAATTCTGAGATAACTCCCTTGCATAACCTTCGTCTACACATCGATTCTTAAATTCAATAAAATTTGAAAATCCGCATCTTTGTACAAACCTCGAAACAGACGCAGGCGAAACGCCGCAATTTTTAGCAAGGGTATATATGCTCGTATCCGGAATTTCCTCTATGTTCTGCAGAACGTATTTTGCAAGTATGTAATTAACATCATCCGTTGCCCCGGAAGAAATTATTCCTGACAACCGGTCATAAATCATTTCAATCATACTCTACATTTTAACTATCATAATAAACTTATACAATAGATGAATCCGTATTTATACAGTATTTAGATCTTTTATTTTTTTTATATCAAGCAGAGAAATATGACAATACCCGTCAGGATTCTTTGTCAGATAATCCTGATGATACTCTTCTGCCTCATAAAAACACTCAATAGGCTTGATCTCAACAAAGAAGTTTGAATACTTTTTCTTTTCTTCTTCAATAAAACTGTTGATCGGATCAATATCATCCTCTGACTTATAGTAGATGCCGCTCTGATACTGCGCCCCTATATCCTCACCCTGGCCGTCAGCCTGTGTAGGATCTGTCACCAGAAAATATGCTTTTAAAATTGTTTCAAGAGCTACTTTCTTTGGATCATAGGTTACCCTTACAGTCTCTTTAAATCCTGTCTCATTTCTGATTATATCCTCATATGTCGGATGATCTATGTGTCCGTTTGCATACCCGGTTTTGGTCTCTACAACCCCATTGAGCGCTCCAAATGCCCTTTCTGTCCCCCAGAAACATCCACCTGCAAGATAGATCACCTTATTACCCTCTCCAGGCTCATAGGTATCATCTTTTCTTGTTTCTGACTGTATATGCTCATATAACACACGTGAATCATTTTTTTCAACTATATAATATCCGCTGTGCTCTAAAACATGCTTTGCCATTTCATTTTCAGGCCTGATCTCAGCTCTTATCACTTTAATGCGTTTCTCTTTATGAGCGAATGAATCTAAAAGGTATACAGCATTTGAAGCATAATGTTTTCCTCTTTCCTCACCGATAATCTCAAATGAAAGGCTTGAAGGATCGCTATCTGTAATTTCAATGTGTCCGACTTTTTTACTATTGTTATTTATTATAAAATACTTTAATCCGTCTTCGCTTTGAAGCGTTAATGTGCTATTATTTAACTTAATCATTTTTCCCTTTCTGGTTCATACAAATTATTTTATTGACATACTATTCTTTGTAATGTATAGTCAATTCATACAAATCATATCATATAGCTATGAATTAGTAAAGAGCTACAATTACCGGTCAAACCGGCACGGAGGAGTAACACTATGAAAAAGAAAATCATTTCAGCAGTTCTTTCACTTACAGTAATTTCAGCACTTATTGCAGGATGCGGTTCATCTGCTTCCACTGCATCAACAACAGCACCGGCTGAGACAACCGCTTCTGAAGAGACTTCCGAAACTGCAGGCACAGCTTCATCCGAAGCCGATACTTCTGCCGAGGCAGGATCTCTTGAAATCCCTGAAGCTGAAGGCGATGACACAACAATCTCAATCGGAGTAACACCTGTTCCTCACGAAGAAATTGTTGAAAATGTAGTCAAACCCGCACTCGAAGCAAAAGGCTGGACTGTTGACGTAGTTGCATTCAACGACTATGTACAGCCAAATACTGCTGTTGACAGCGGTGATCTTGATGCAAATTATTTCCAGACGACCCGCTATATGGAAGAAGAAAATAACCAGCGAGGACTGAAACTTGTTTCTATCGCAGGTATTCATCTTGAGCCAATGGGACTTTACTCCAAAACCCTTAAATCTATAGATGAGCTTAAGGATGGTGCAACTATTGCGATTCCTAACGACGGTTCCAATGAATCAAGGGCTATTCAGCTTCTTGCTGATAATGGTCTTCTGACTGTAGATGAATCTGTAGATCTCCTTACACCAACAGATATTACAGAAAATCCTCACAATTTTGAATTTATCGAGCAGGAAGCAGCAAGCCTTCCAAGAACACTCGATGATGTTGATGCTGCTGTGATCAACGGTAATTACGCTATGGAAGCTGATTTTAACCCTTCCACAGACGCACTCATTGCTGAATCTGCCGATACAGAGGCAAGCAAGCAGTATATAAATGATCTCGTCGTTAATTCCGGAAATGAGAATACTCTCAAATCACAGGCTCTTAAGGCAGCTCTTCAGTCACAGGAAGTTAAGGACTATATAAATGACAACTACAGTGGTTCTGTTATTGCAGCATTCTAATTAATTTGATACAATGTATTCGGAATATCCGTCCAGGGTACTGCTCCCTGGGCGGTTTTTAAATGATAATCTATATTTTAATATAAAGGAGATATATCTGCCTTGATAGAAGTAAAAAATCTAGAAAAGCATTTTGGATCAGTTGAAGTCTTAAAAGACATCTCGATTCATATCAACGATGGAGAGATTTATGGTATTATAGGCCACAGTGGTGCCGGCAAATCCACTCTTCTGCGTTGCCTTAACGGACTTGAAACTTACCAGTCCGGTTCTGCAAACGTTCTTGGATGCGAGGTTTCCTCACTTAAAGGTCAGCAGCTTCGCGATTTTCAGAAAAAAATCGGAATGATCTTCCAGAATTTTAATCTTATGAGCCGTGCAGACGTTTATGACAATGTTGCTCTTCCGCTTCAATTTTGCGGTATTAAAAAGAACAGTCCCGAGGCAAAAGAAAAGATCCTCAAACTCCTTGAACTCGTTGGAATTGCCGACAAAATTCATGAGCGTCCTTCAAACCTTTCAGGTGGGCAGAAACAGCGTGTGGCCATTGCAAGAGCCTTAGTTCTTGACCCTAAGATCCTTCTCTGTGACGAGGCAACCTCTGCTCTGGACCCACAAACTACAGGCGGAATACTCAACCTGCTCTTAAAGATAAATGCTGAGCTTGGAATTACGATCGTAGTAGTAACTCACCAGATGGAAGTTGTCAAACAAATATGTTCAAGAGTTGCTTTTATTAAAGGCGGAAACATTGTTGCTGAGGGCAAGCCGGAAGAACTTTTCATACTTCCAAATCCCTCTATTCGCGATTTCCTCGGCAGAACACCTGATGTACTTCCTACAACAGGAAACAATGTTCAACTGTTCTTTGCTGATGAAAATTCCGGTCTTCCTATAATCACCAGACTGGCCCGAACACTTGACCTTGATCTGTCAATCGTATGGGGCAAAATAGAAAACTTCAGAAATGAAGCCATGGGAAGTCTTGTTATCAATGTTGAGGACAAAGATCTCGAAGCAGTTGAAAACTTCCTCAAAGAGAATAACGTTAAATGGGAAGTTATGGAAAAGGCAGGTAAATAAATATGAGCGAAAGAATGATATCTCTCATTACAGAGGCTTCACAGGAGACTTTTTACATGGTCTTCTGGTCAACACTTTTTTCAGTTATTCTGGGCTTTATCCCGGCTATCATACTGAACGTGACCGCAAAAGACGGTCTCCGTCCAAATAAAGTTATTTATGGGATACTGGACTTTCTTGTAAATGTCTTTAGAAGCTTCCCATTCGTTATTTTAATGGTCATAGTCATCCCATTTACAAGAATGGTGGCAGGAAAAGCTATCGGAACACGTGCAGCCATCGTTCCGCTTACCATAAGTGCGATTCCTTTTGTAGCCCGCGTAATGGAGTCAGCCCTTAGATCTGTTGACCCGGGCGTGATCGAAGCTGCGAAATCCTTCGGTGCATCTAATACCCAGATCATCTTCCGCGTAGAAATGAAGGAAGCTGTTCCGGCAATCATTTCAGGAATCACACTTACTATCATAAACCTTGTCGGATATTCTGCGATGGGCGGTGCCATCGGAGCCGGAGGCCTCGGAGATGTAGCTATCCGTTATGGCTACCAGCAGTATGATATGCCTACTTTGATCGTTACAAGCTTGATTCTTATTATTTTTGTTCAGGCAATTCAGCTGCTTGGCAATAAGCTCTTTGATAAATTATCGTAAAATTTTACCCTTCCTGCATGACGCAGGAAGGGTATTTTTTAGCATTTTTGTCTGATGATCAACAATATTCCATCTCTAACGCTTATCTCAGCGTCTTCACCGATAAACTCATTACTTACGCCTAACGCAAAGGTATTTTTAAGTTCTGAATCTTCAAGTGTATATTTCAGACCTCTTATAGTAACACCACTTGAGACATCACTCATAGAAAAGATCGAAATAAAACCTTTCTGATCTGCTGTGAAACTTATGCTTCCATTATGTATTGCTGTCGTTATCTCATCTTTTCCATAAAGAAAGGCCCTGCCGCCCATTTCTGCAATATTTGAGGCCAGCTGTACGTTTGCTACGGTATGTGCAAATCTTGCACCTCCCATACTGCCAAAAATATGGAATTCCCGATATCCCCTGCTCCAGCCTTCCTTAAATGCAGCACCTATATCTGTGTCATCTTTCATCACCGGAAGAGTTATAACATTATCGCCTGCAGGTATTTTACCATTCCGAGAATCAAAATCTCCAATTATAAGATCAGGGCTCACTCCAACCTTTACCAGATTGTCATATCCGGCATCAGCTGCAATAACATAATCATCGATTTCAGGCATAATATCGAGGCCGAAGAAATCTCCGGCCCCTACAATAAAACACTTTTTCATTACAATTTTCCTTTACGTCTATACTTATCAGCAGTTTAAAATGGCTTCAATATCATAGCTGTATATCCAGGTATTCTTAAGCCTCCTCCAAAATCAACAGTTTCACCGGTTATAAGATCATGGGCCCTTCCGGCTCTTGCATCAAAATGCGCAGTGAATTCATTTTCATCTGCATTTATCGCGATCATTATTCTTTCGTCTTCAAATTCTCTTTCAAATACGACCTGACGATTAGTCTGAGCAAGATTTTTATAGCCTCCGTATTGCAGGGCTTTACTCTCTTTTTCTATCTCACAGAGTTTCTGAATATAATCTGTAAGCTCATTCCATTCCGGCTTTTCAAAGCTAACTCTTAACGCAGGATCTCCCTGACTTTTATCGGCCTTTGTTCCCCACTCACTTCCGTAATATATTATAGGGATTCCGGGCATTGCAAACATCAGAGCATAGATAAGTGGTAAATGCTTTTCATTTGTAAGAACGCTGGCTATTCTCGATACATCGTGATTATCAACGAAGCTCAGCAAATGCTTTCCTTTATAAAGAGTCCACTGCTCTGCACCAAACTGCCGATTTATAGAGTACATTATCTCATAAAGATTCAAACTGTTAAAGCTGGAATGAAGTCCCTTATAACATTCATAATTGGTCACTGAATGACAGGCCTGATCATTCATCCACTGATTATAATCTCCATGCAGTGTTTCACCGACTATAAAGAAATCTTCTTTAAGGCCGCCGGTAAATTCTCTTAATCTTCTTAAGAAATCCTTATCAAGACAATATGCCACATCAAGTCTCAACCCATCGATATCAAACTCTTCTACCCAGCCCTTCACTGCGCTGAAAATATGCTGTATGACCTCTTCATTTCTTAAATTCAGTTTTACAAGGTCATAATTACCTTCCCAGCCTTCGTACCAGAGCCCATCATTATAGTTTGAGTTTCCATCAAAATTTATACTGAACCAATCCTTATATTTTGAATCCCAACGGTTTTTAATCACATCCTGAAATGCCCAGAAGCCTCTTCCGACGTGGTTAAATACTCCATCCAGAATTACCTTGATATCATTCTTGTGAAGGTCTTTTACCACTTTTACAAAATCTTCATTAGTTCCAAGTCTGGTATCGATCTTAGTATAATCTCTCGTGTTATACCCGTGTGTATCAGACTCAAATACAGGAGAAAAATAAATTGCATTGCACCCCAATTTTTTTATATGTTTCTCCCATTCAAGGACTTTTAATATCCTGTGCTCGAGCACGCCATCGTTTTCATACGGTGCACTGCAAAACCCAAGCGGATATATCTGATAAAATACACTCTCATACGCCCACATAAATATTTCCTCCTCTCTGACCATTATATTTTACTACAAAAAAAGGAGCCTGGGGTAAATATTGCCCCAAGCTCCTAAATAAATCCAATTATCGTACATACGCTTTCAATTTATTATCTGCAGCATCAATGATTATGGTATCTCCAGCGCCGGCTTCACCCTGAAGTATAAGCCTTGCACTCAATGTCTCCACATTTTTCTGCATATACCTCTTAAGAGGACGTGCTCCATAAATAGGATCATAAGCGCTCTCAGTAATAAATTTCTTCGCATTATCAGTAAGTTCTATCTTAAGCTCCTGCTCCTCTATACGTTTATTAGTATCCTTAAGCAGAAGGTCGATTATATGGCCTACGTTATCCTCTGTCAAAGGCTTAAACATTATTATTTCATCAAGCCTGTTAAGGAATTCCGGTCTGAAGGACGCCTTAAGCTTTGCCTCAACCTGCTTTTGCGCCTCTTCTGATATCTCTCCATCATCTTTAATTCCGGAAAGCAGATCTTCCGAACCGAGATTTGAGGTCATAATCAAAATAGTATTCTTAAAATCCACTGTTCGACCCTGCGAATCAGTAATACGTCCATCATCAAGGACCTGAAGCAGCACATTAAATACATCAGGATGTGCCTTTTCAACCTCATCAAAAAGGACAACTGAATAAGGTTTTCTCCTTACAGCTTCTGTAAGCTGGCCGCCCTCATCATAACCAACATATCCCGGAGGCGCTCCGATAAGACGAGATACTGAATACTTCTCCATATACTCACTCATATCGATACGTACCATGTTATTCTCATCATCAAAAAGTGCTTCCGCAAGTGTCTTCGCAAGCTCCGTCTTACCTACGCCTGTCGGGCCAAGGAACAGAAAGCTTCCAATAGGCTTAGTCGGATCTTTTATCCCGGCCTTTGCTCTGATTATCGCATCAGTCACTCTCTGTACAGCATCTTCCTGACCAATGACTCTTTTGTGAAGCTGCTGGTCAAGGTGAAGTGTTTTAGCCTTTTCACCCTGAGTAAGCTTTGCAACCGGAATTCCTGTCCATCTGGAAACTATCTCTGCTATCTCATCCTCGGAAACAGACTCATGAACCATTGAAAGATCTTTATTTCTGTCGTTTGATTCTTCAGCCGCAAGCTTAGCCCTGAGTGCCGGAAGTTTTCCGTATTGAAGCTCTGAAGCCTTGTTAAGATCACCGTTCCGCTTTGCAATCTCTATTTCATTATTGACCTGCTCTATCTGCTCACGAATCTCAGATAACTGATTAACAATATTTTTCTCATTATCCCACTGTGCCTTTGCAGATGAGAACTTTTCATTCATCTCTGCAAGTTCCTTCTGAAGCTCAGCAAGACGCTCCGCACTCTTCTGGTCAGTTTCTTTCTTTAATGCATTTTCCTCGATCTGCATCTGCAGAATCTTTCTGTTAAGCTCATCAAGCTCTGTAGGCATCGAATCCATCTCAGTCTTGATAGAAGCACAGGCTTCATCTATGAGATCGATCGCCTTATCAGGAAGAAATCTATCAGAAATATATCTATGGGACAGAGTTGCCGCTGCCACAAGTGCTGAATCTGCGATCTTTACGCCATGGAAGACTTCATACCTGTCCTTAAGTCCTCTAAGGATAGATATGGTATCCTCAACTGAAGGCTCATCAACCATTACCGGCTGGAATCTTCTCTCCAGTGCCGCATCCTTTTCAATATATTTTCTATACTCATCCAGCGTTGTTGCACCTATGCAGTGAAGCTCACCTCTTGCAAGCATCGGCTTAAGCATATTTCCGGCATCCATTGAGCCTTCTGTCTTTCCTGCCCCGACAATGGTATGAAGTTCATCGATGAAAAGAATTATTCTTCCTTCTGACTTTTTTATCTCTTCGAGAACAGCCTTAAGTCGTTCCTCAAATTCGCCTCTATACTTGGCACCTGCCACAAGTGCCCCCATATCAAGCGAGAATATCTCTTTATCCTTAAGTCCCTCCGGGACATCTCCTCTAACGATTCTTTGAGCAAGACCTTCAACCGCTGCTGTTTTACCAACACCCGGCTCACCTATCAGCACCGGATTATTCTTGGTCTTTCTCGAAAGAATACGGATCACATTTCTTATCTCGCTGTCACGACCGATCACAGGATCAAGTTTTTGCTCCTTAGCTCTCTGAACAAGGTTAGTACCATACTTTGAAAGCGTGTCGTATGTTGCCTCAGGGTTATCACTTGTAACCCTCTGGTTTCCCCTTACAGTTGCAAGTGCCTCAAGAAAACGATTTCTGTTTATGCCAAAGGACTGAAATATATCCTTAACTTCTTTGTCCGGATGTTTAAGAAGAGCAAGGAAAAGATGCTCAACCGAAACATACTCATCATTCAAAGCTTTCATTTCATCTTCAGCAGATGTAAGTACATTATTGACATCTCTGTCCAGATATATCTGACCACCCTGAACTTTTACACATTTGGAAAGTCCATCTTCCACTCGTTTCTTAAAACTTTCTATATCTACGCCCATTTTTTCAATAAGCTTTGAAATCAAAGAATCATCTAATGAAATAAGCGAATACAGTAAATGAACTTCTTTTATTTCCTGATTACCATAGTCATTGGCAATCTTTTCACATCCATTAACTGCAGCAATAGAATTCTGTGTGAATTTATTAATGTTCATATCATCACCCCTTTCTTTTACAAGGTCATCCTAACACTTTTTGTTAGCACTTTCAAGTGTCGAGTGCTAATTTAAGAAAATTTTAAACTAAAAAGCACAGCTCACTTTTCAATGAACTGTGCTTTCTAAAGCTTTTATTCTCAACAGCTTTATCTGTGCTTTCTATTAATTACTGCACTTCCGCTATGCATGGGGCCGACATCTCTGATCATGACTATTCTCGGTTCCTTAGGCATCATATTCTGCCCGCTGTCCGAAGACTCTGAACTGCTTCCGCTCTCGGCTCTTGTAAGTGTTGTAACCCCCAATGTTGTAGTTCCTCCGTAAGGGGATACGATTGCATCTATATATTCATACGTCTGAGGTGCTGTTGCCTGAAGATATCCTGCACATTCAATGTACTCACGAAATGCTTCTGCAAAATATTCGTAGGAATCAGACTGAGCATAGGAATTGCTTCCTCCATCAAACTGATTCTTTTCTGCTGCATATATAGTTGTAAATGCCTCAGTCTGAGAGGTTGAATTATTCATGATCATGTCAACAAAATGACCCATCTCATGATTCATCGCATATCCTGCATACTGATCAGCTAAAACTATAGTCTTAGAAGCGGTATCTGTATATCCGGCAACATATTCACCCTCAGATACATCTGCTCCAAGTGATGAGGCTTCTGCATTTACTGTATTCAGGTCCTTTATATGAATCGTCCATCCCTGGCTTTCAAAGGATTCTCTGACCCCTGAAGGAAGCATGTTATAGTAACTCTCTGCTTCACTGCTGTACGAATCTGATGTTGTTTCAGCGATCGGTATCGCTGCAAAAACCGATGTTGTTAATGTAAATGATGCTATTAAAGCCGCAGAAACGGCTGCAGTTATAAATTTTTTTAATCGTCTCATTGCAAACTCCTTGTTTCATAGCTTCTATTTCTATAACAAGTATACTATTATTCCTGTGACCGAAATTTGAAATAATTCAGAACAAAATATAAATTTAAGTATGAATTGAATAAATAAAAAAACTTCTCTGCTTATTTTATTATACAGAGAAGCTTTTTATTTAGCAAAATAATTACTGCTTATTTTTTACTGTTTTCATTCGATTTTTTCATCTGCTTTAACTTTGACTTAAGATCACGCTTTTCAATCTTTTTGTCTTTCCTTCTTTGATTAAATCTTTCAAACCTTGCACGAACGCTGTCAATGATCAAATAGAAGGTCGGCAGGAAAAGCAGCGAAAGTATTGTAGATGCAACAAGACCTCCAACCATTACTATAGCCATTCCAGCCATATTTTCAGAGTTCTTGGCGAAACCAAATGCAACCGGCATCATCGCAAGCTCTGTTGTAAGAGTTGTGATCAAAATTGGTCTGAGTCTTCCTGTTCCTGCATCAACAAGTGCATCATAGGTATTCATTCCTGACTTCTGATTCTGAATAGCCATATCAATAAGAATAATACCATTATTAACGACGATACCTGCAAGCATCAGGATACCCATCAAAGATGACATTGAGATCTTTGCCCTCATTATAAGCATAAGGACAATAGATCCGATCATCGCAAACGGGATCGTAAACATGATAAGCACTGAATCTATAATAGATTCAAACTGAATTGCCATGACAGCAAATACCAGGAAGAATGCTATTACGATAGCCATACCGATCGAAGCAAACTCCTCTGACATCATTTCATCTGTCGAATTAGTTCCAAAGTCAACTCCCTCAGGAAGAGTCATGTTATCGATCTTACTATGGAGAACTGTTGTAACATTATCAAGGCTTGATGATGTAGTTGTTGCTGTGAGTGTTGCTACATATTTACCATTTTTACGGGTAACAGTTGTCGGTGCAGACTCAAGTCTGATATCTGCCATTTCTGAAAGCGGGATCGATACACCTGACGGATTGACAAAAGTCATTGCTCTGACATCTGTAAGGCTCTTATAGTAATCCTTCGGGAACTCAACATCTACATCATAGGTCGTATCATCAATTCTTACATCCTCGATCGCTGTGGTTCCTGACATATTTTTGTAAACAAGACCTGCAAGGGTCTGCGCTGAAAATCCCTTTTGCTGGGCCATAACAGGGTTGATATCAATTTTTATCTGCGAACCGCCCTCTGCGATCGATGACTCGGCACGGAGAACTCCATTTGTTCCTCTCATGATATTCTGAATCTCGCCAGCAGCTTCCTGAAGAGCATCCATGTCATAGCTTTCTACAATGAATTCCACAGAGTCAGACGATGACATACTTGAACCCATAGTTGAGGCTGATCCGGCCTTGATCTCAGCTATATCAGAGAAATCACTGAGTTTCTGATTCCAGTCATCTACGATATCCTGTGTAGTAACATCAATATCATCATATTCATATGCTGCTATAGAACCTGTTGAACCGGACTGATTTACTGTGGTCGTATAGTGCTCAATATATTCACTGCTTGAAACAAAGTCCTCAAGTTTTGCCATGACCTGATTCATTTCATCAATATTGAGGTTATTTCTAAAGGTTACACTTACTGAAACAGTTCCTTCATCTGTGCTGCTCATAAGCTCTGACTTCAGATTACCAGCCATTGCAAATATTGCAAACAGTAAAACTATTGAAAGTAAAAGAACTGTCTTTTTCCATTTAAGGAAGTGCCTGAGCAAAAAGCCATACTTTTTTGAAAGCCATGCCAAAAAAGTATTTACAATTGACTTCTTTTTCTCAACAGGCTTGTACATATTGAAGAATACAGGAACAAGCGTTATCGCAGCTATGAGCGAACTCATAAGTGTAAAAATAATAGTAAATCCGAGCTGCTTGAACATCTGACCTGAAAGGCCATCCATAACAGCAAGCGGAAGATAAACAACTACTGATGTGATCGTTGAACCGATTACTGAGCCCATAACGATAGATGTTCCTTCATAAGCCGCTTCTTTGAAGCCCATACCTTCATCACGTTTACGGAAACACATTTCGATAACTACTACGGCGTTATCTGTCATCATACCTATTCCAAGAACCAGGGCATTCATTGTTACTACATTCAATGAAAGCCCCATAAAGTTCATGAGAATGATGGTTGCAAGCAGTGAAATCGGCATCGAACTTCCGACAATAAGCGCACCCTTCAGATCTCCAAAGAAGAGGAAAAGAACGAACATTGCAAGAAATACCGCTTCGACGATAGATGTTGCAACCGACATAAGCGATTCAATAATCGTATCTGAAGCATCATTTACAATATTGACTTTGAGGTTTGGATACTGCTGTTCAATTTTCGCAACGATCTTCTTGATCTGGTTTGAAAGATCTACTGAAGTAGATGACTGCTTTTTCTTAAGGCCTACACTTACATTATCTTTTCCATCATATCTTGAAAGTGAAGTCTTATCAGAGATTCCATAGCTCACATCTGCAACATCTGCAAGATGGATCACATCACCGTTTGTCGTAGTGATCGGAACCTGCTCAAGTTCATCGAGTTTTTCATATTTTACTTCAGTTGTAAGATTTAATACCTGATCTCCATAATCCGCAGAACCTGCAGGCATTGAAAAATTAACTGCGCTGATCGCATTTGCAACAGAAGTTACTGTAAGGCCATACTGGCTTACCTTCTCAGGTGAAAGTCTTACTCTGATATACTTCTCATCACCACCTGTAACAGTGATATCTGAAAGTGCTGATGCATTCTTGAACATAGGCTCAAGATCATTATTAACGATTGAAAGGACATCTACATCAGGATAATCAGATGTGATAGATAAAGTAATATCATCTGACGCATCCATATCGATCTCCATGATGCTTGGATCACCCGCATCACTTGGAAGCGAAGATTTTATACCATCTACAGCTTCCTTTACATCGTTATAGGCATCATCCATATCTGTTCCATATTCAAACTCCATAAGAACATAACCATAGTTCTCATTTGAAACGCCCTGTGTGGATTTCATACCTGAGATGGATTTAACGGCATCACTCACAGGATCGATGATAAGATCATCTACTTCTTCCGGCGAAGCTCCCGAATATACAACGTTTACAACCATATATGGTATGGACATATCCGGCATCAGCTTCAGCGTTATACTACTAATAGAAACAATCGCAAAGAGGACCAGGCCCATAATAGCCACAATGACTGTTATCGGGCGGTTCAATGCGCCTTTTACGATACCATTCATTCAGCTGCCTCCTCAGTGGAACCTTTACTAACTGCAGTGCTGCTTGATGCCTTTATTTCCGAACCATCTGTAAGCTGAGATGAATAGCTTACGATAATTTCATCTGTATTTTTAAGACCGTCTGTTACCTCAACATTGTAATCATCTGTGATTCCAGTTGAAACATTTGTCTTTTCAGCGACTCCATTGTTGTTTTTATAAACAAACGCCTGCTCACCTTCGTAATAAACCGCAGTTACCGGAACTGTCAATACATTGTCTGACTCTCTGGTAACTGTAGAGATCATAACATCCGTGCCTGTTGTAAGATTATCGCTTCCGACAAGTGAAGCTTCAACCTTGAATAATCCTTTACTTGAATCGATCGAAGTGTTTATCTGAGTGATCTTTGCATCATATTTTTCATCGCCCTTTGTAACAATAGCTGAATTACCAACTTTCATATTATTGGCTGTATCTTCAGTTACATAGAAAACAATCTTATTCTTCGCATCACTCTGGATAACATATGCCGATGCACCGGTTGATGTAGTATTGTGAAGCGATACGTTTATAGCAGTTATAGTTCCGCTTACCGGAGCTGTTACCTGCGTATACTCCAACGCCAGCTTTGCATTATCAAGAGAAGCATTTGCCTGATCAAGAGAAGCTTTTGAGCTTGCCACACTTGACTCTGCAGACTGCAGACTATTTGCAGTGCTTGCTATAGTCGTATTTTTCTTATAATTTCTGAAATCATCCAGCTGCTGCTGTGCATGCTCTGCGCTTTCCTGTGCTGTATAATAATTAGACTCAGCATCTTCTACTGAATTTGCTGCAGATGATTTTGAATTACTTGTTGAATCCTTTGAATCCTCCAGCTTTTCAAGATCATCCTTAGCACTTTCATAAGCACTTTCAACGTCACTTATGCTTGTGAAACCAGTGCCCTCCAGTACTTTTTCCCTGTTTTCATCTGAGCTGGCAGCATAATAATCATCAATTATACGCTTATATTTTTTCTTATCTTTTTTCGCATCATGAATATCATCATCGAGATCATCTACATTTTTAGCTGCAAGATCACTGCTGTTTTTGGCATTTTCCAGCGAATTTGCTGCAGCTGCCACTGATGCGTTTGCAGAATCAACGCTGTTTGCATACTGCTGCTCTGTCGTAGAAAGCGTTCCCATAGTGTCTATGGCACTGATCTGCGCATATGCCTGCGAAGACTCCGCGCTCTTAACTCCGGCTTCAGCACTGGAAACACCTGCCTGTGCCTGTGCCAGAGAAATTTTAGCAGATTCATCATCAATGGTAAAAAGAAGATCACCGGCGTTTACATGATCTCCTACTTCAAAATTTTTAGAAGTTACTTCACCTCCAACCTTTGGCATAACTGTAACTTCACTGTCAGCTTCTACAGTCGCCGCAAAGTTAGAGCTGATACTCATGGTCTTTACTTCAGGGGTAGAAGTCTTTACATCTATAGACGTATCAACAACCTCCGTTGCCGTATCATCTGTTTTTCCTGCGCAGCCGGTAAGATTAGCTGTAAGCAATGCCGCACTAATGCTAAGCGCAAAAATTCTTTTGATCACAGAATTTTTCAAAATTATCCCTCCTAAAAACTACTTGTTTTTAAATAGTCTCCACAACAATTATCGCATTTTATTGAATGCATTTTCATATTTGTTGTGAATGTATAATGCATTTTATGAAATACATATATTTTGTATGTCTATATTTGCAATCTGAATGATACCTGATATTTATAAACACTAAATAAACTTTTCAAATTTATTTTTTGAGTTTATTCTTACTTTATATATAGTAGTTATAATTTATACCGAAATATTAAATAGACGTTAGTATGAATAAAGGGAGCCTAAGGATGTTTAACATTTTAATAGTAGAAGACGACAAAAATACACGAAGGCTTATGGAAGCTGTCCTTTCTAATAATGGCTATCATACCTTCAGTGCAGAAAATGGATTAGATGCCTTCGATGTCATGGACGAGCAGCAGATAGACCTGATCATTTTAGATGTAATGATGCCTAAGATGGACGGTTTTACCTTTGCAAAAGAGCTTAGAATATCCGATCCAGATACACCGGTCCTTATGGTAAGCGCAAAAACAATGCCAGATGATATAAAAGAAGGTTTTCGCTCCGGAACTGATGACTACATGATAAAACCTGTTGATGAAGAAGAAATGCTTTTGAGGATTCAGGCTCTTCTGAGACGTGCAAAAATCTCCACCGAGCATATCCTGAAAATCGGAAGTGTTACTTTGAACTATGACAGCTTTTCTATCCAGGATGGAGATCAGCCACCTATGCAGATACCACAAAAGGAATTTCTCCTTTTATATAAGCTTCTCTCCTACCCCGGCAAGATTTTTACCAGAATACAGCTCATGGATGAATTCTGGGGAATGGACTCCGAATCCGGAGACAGCACTATAACCGTTCACATAAACAGACTCAGAAAACGTTTTGAAAATTGTGAAGATTTCTCAATAGAAACAGTTCGCGGACTGGGATATCGCGCAATACGCAATGACGAAAACGGCCATTGACAGAGGGAAAAAATGAACTTAAAAAAATACATCAAAAAACGATTAAATATGGATTACCGTAAGCAGTTGACTGCCAAGCTTGGAATCCTCATTTTCGGGATAAGTGTTGCAACACAGGCGCTTTCAGCATTTATTACTGTGTGCCTGATAAATTATATCCCGCAAAAATTCAGCGCATTTATTACACTTACTATTCTGACTTTTTTGGCAACCATGTTCTGCATAAGTATACTTATCGGGCTTATACTTACGTTCTGTATATTAAAATTCCCTATGAAGCCCTTAGGTGTAACTATTGATTTTATTAACAAACTTGCCGAAGGGAATTTTGAAGAAAGGGTAGATCTGCATGCGAAAAGTGACGGTCCTGCAAAAAATATAGAAAATTCCCTCAATCGTCTTGCTGAAGAGCTGCAAAATAATGAGATGTTCCGGTCTGACTTTATCAATGACTTCTCTCATGAATTCAAAACTCCGATAGTTTCTATCAGAGGTTTTGCAAAGCTCCTGAAAAATAATGAGCTCAGTCAGGAAGACAGAGATGAATACTTAAATATCATAATTGAAGAATCTACCCGTCTTTCAAATCTTTCAACAAATGTACTTAATTTAAGTAAGCTTGAGCGGCAAAATATTCAGACAAATAACTCAGACTTTAATTTTGCCGAACTTATCCGACGGGACATTCTCATGCTTGAAACAAAATGGAATAAGAAAAATATCAATCTTGAGATAGAGCTTGAAGAGATAACCTATCATGGCGATGCAAATCTTATAAGTCAGGTGATAATAAACCTCTTAGACAATGCAATAAAATTTTCTCCTAAGAAAGGGGATATCCTTATATCTCTAAAACGGTATGATGGCGAAGACCACACTGTGATCTTCACAGTATCTGACCACGGAATCGGAATGAATGATGAGCAGGTCAAACGTATATTTGATAAATTCTATCAGGCTGACAGATCCCACTCTACAGAAGGCAACGGTCTTGGTCTCACAGTTGTCAAACGTATAGTAGATATGTACAACGGTTCCATAGAAATAAAAAGTGCACCCGACGATGGATGCACCTTTATCATTACCCTTTAAGCACTATTGATATTACATTTCCGGAAGCTTTTCAGGCTCAGGATATGTCTCACCAAAGGTTTCAACTGTAACTGAAGCCATTCTCTGATCCTCAAAAGGACGATCATTCATCGCTGTTGAAACTTCAGCGATCTTATTGACGATATCCATTCCTTCAATGATCTTTCCAAAAGCAGCATACTCTCCATCGAGATGAGGTGCTGCTTTATGCATGATAAAGAACTGAGAACCTGCAGAATCAGGTATCATCGTTCTTGCCATTGAAAGAACTCCAGGCTCATGCTTAAGATTATTCTCAAAACCGTTATTAGAAAATTCACCCTTGATCGAATATCCCGGGCCACCCATTCCTGTACCTGTAGGATCTCCGCCCTGAAGCATGAATCCGTTGATCACACGATGAAAAATAATCCCATCATAATACTTTTTATTAATGAGTGAAATAAAGTTATTAACAGTGTTTGGAGCGATTTCAGGATAAAGCTCTGCCTTCATCACATCCCCATTTTCCATTGTAATTGTCACAATAGGATTTTTCTTTTCTGACATATTATAGTATTCCTTCCTTTACATCATGTTCAAGTACCATTACCTGATCATGTATTTTTGTTGCCTCTTCAGCAGACATCGGCCTGCCAAAAAGATTTCCCTGAATGTAGTCACAACCGCACTCTCTTATACGGTCACAGTTTTTCCAGTTATCTATACCTTCCGCAACTATCTTCATGCTGAAAGAATGCACCAGTGCGATCGTACAGGCAATGACATCATCTTCATGTGTAAGATACCTATCGATCATGGATTTGTCAAGCTTTACATTATCCAACTGCAGGTAATTCAAGTAATTAAGTGAAGAATACCCTGTTCCAAAATCATCCAGTGAAAGAGTGATTCCAAGCTTCTTGATCTCATCAAGAAACGAATCCGTAACTGAATTTTCTTCAAGAAGGATCCCCTCTGTTATTTCCAGATCCATCAGTGTCGGAGATATACAATACTGTTCAAAAAGGCCTTTTACATATTTAGGATATTTACGATCTCTAAGCTGTTTTGCCGAATAATTGACAGAAACTCTCACATCCTTAAGGCCCATAGCCTTCCAGCTAGCAAGCTGCTGAACGACCTTCTTTGTAACCAGCCTGTCAATATTTATGACCAGTCCGGTGTCCTCCGCTACCGGTATGAAATCAGCCGGCCCTATTTCAGATTTCTTAAGTCGAACCAGTGCTTCAAATCCTGCTATAACGCCATGTCGACAGTCAACCTTTGGCTGATAAAAAACTTCAAATCCATCATTTTCGAGGGCATCTCTTAAGATCTCTTCGATATACTGACGTCGCTTCGCCTCATTTTTAAGAGATTCCTCAAAGAACCTATATCCGTCTTTTCCCCTGTGCTTTGCATCAGCCATTGCCATGTCAGCATTTGCCACAAGATTATTTATCATAATTCCATCTTTAGGATAAAGACTGATACCAACGCTAAAGTTCATATACATGTCCTTGCCGTTGATAAAATACTTATGGCCAAGTATTTTTAGTGCCTTCTTCACATACTCTTCCACACCGTCAGCAGAACCGTCATCGAAACGCACTACAATGAACTCGTCTCCTCCGAAGCGGGCACAAATAGTATTTTTCGACTCTATGTTTTCAAGTCTCTCTGCTGCGAGCTTAAGCATCTCATCTCCGTAATGATGCCCTACCGTGTCATTAAACTCTTTGAAATCATCTATATCAAAGATAAGTATTGCAGCATTTTCTCTATTTGTAAGCTCAATAGCCGTGCGGTCCACAAAGGTCTGCCTGTTGAGTAAGCCTGTCAGTGAATCGTGAGACGCAACATATTCGAGCCTGGTATACTGGGAATGCAGCATCTGCTCAGACCTTATAAGATTTTCTCTGGAAATACGAAGAGTTTCCTGAATCGCATGACGCTTTGAAAGCAAACGTACCATCATGATAACTATCAGCAACATGAAACAGCCATAAATGATCAGACCGATTATAAAATACTTATATTTTGCAAAATAGCTCGAAAGATTGTCCACATAGATGGTTCCTGACGGAAGTGCACTGCTCTTGTATCCAAAGGACTCCAGATCATTTTTACTGAACGTATAAATGAATGGGATCTCTCCTTTCATGTTCACGTAGGTTCTTTGAGGATTTCTCTGAAGCATCTCCAGCTTCTGAATTATCATTTTTCCGGCATCTGTATATGATTCCACATAGCCGCCGAGCACGCCGTTTCCGATCTTTTCAACATTACAGCTGTAGATTGGCACTTTACAATCATCCAGCAGTTCCATCTGCTCTTCCACGCTAAGATACTTATCATTAGCAAGATGGTTCATCCCTATGTAATAGATTGCCGTATTGTCTTTCTGAAGATTATTTACATAGGTTCTCAACTCATCTTTTGTATAATTAGAAGAATCAATGGTTATCAGTCTGATATCCGGAAATTTTTCCTGAACACTCTGAAAATTCTCTGTCTCGCTTATATTGCTTAAAGTATCGTCCGTCAAAGCGACTATAGACTGCAGATCTTTATTTAAGAGCTTTGCGATCCTTATATTCTGAACGATTGAAAATGACTTCTTAAAGCCTGTCATGTATGGATTTCTCTCAGCTCTCTGAACACGATCAACAGAGCTCACATCAATGTAAAATACAGGAACTCTGTTAAATAATTTTTCCTGATACCGCAGACAAAACTCCACCGCATCATCACAAAGTGCGATCACCGCATCATACTGCACCCTGTCCTTAAGCTTAAATTCAAGCCGATCATAAAAGCTCTCGTAATTATCGATACCTTTGACAAGATCACAATCCATGTATTCTACATCAATTGCCGCTTTATTCCGGATCCCATCCCTTATGCCATGCATCCTTCCCATAGTTCCATAATAATTCTCGCTATAGGAACTGATCACTAATATATGCTGTTTTTCTTCGGTACTGATATTTTCTACTGTTATCGGTGTATCTTCATCAACTGCATTAACATAGTGAACTGCATATAACGACGCATATGAAAGTATCAAAAAAGTTAATAAAACAAGCACACAGGCCCGAATATTAAATTTTTTTCTGCGTGCCTCTATATCCACAGCTTTCCCTCCGGCCTTTACTTGAGATATTTATCCTGAGCCCGCTTCGTAAGGACAGCGAACACAACGCAAACCGCAAGAAGCCCAAAAGTTACCGGTGTCTGCACATTTCTTCCGGCAATACCACGATAATCCATGACAGCAACAGCTCCGCCTACAACAGCAAATATAAAACCGCATATCATATATACCGGAAACATTGATTTAATATAACCTGCTTCGTCTGGAGCAGCCGCAAGGTTTATATTTTTACCTACAAGACCATTTCCCTCAACCCGTCCTGTCTGCTTCATCTTAATTCCGTTGTAGATGATATAAAGTCCTGCGACAAGCTCGATAATATCAAAAACAAGGTCCATGCTATAACTGTTCATAATGTATCCTTTCATGTACAATAATTGTACCTTAAATAATACCATATTTAGGCTATTTTGACCATAAATCAAATTGAAAAGGTCGATATTTTATTATACAATTAAGTAAATAATGCTGAATTTCGACAGCATGCCTATGATTCTTTGTACTATTTGACCAATTCTCAATAGAGGGGGTACTAATGGACATTAAAGACCTAAAAGTATTAATCTGTGATGATTCCTTACTAGCCAGAAAAAATCTCCACGACGGTTTGAATAAAATCGGCTGTACTAATGTTACTGAAGTAAAAGACGGGCAGGCTGCAGTAGACGCTTATAAAAAGAGTCCTGTAGACGTGGTATTTTTAGATATCGTTATGCCTGTAAAAGATGGAATCACTGCAGCCGGTGAGATCTGCAGTATTGATAAAGATGCTTATGTAATTATGGTATCTTCTGTAGGAACACAGCTTCACTTAAGAGAGGCCATTAAGGCAGGTGCCCGTGACTTTCTTCAGAAACCTACAACTCCTGAGCAGATAAAAGAAGCTCTTTCACATGTTGTAGGAGGTGAGAGCTAATGGCGAATTGCGATATTTATGTTGCCGAGCTGACTTCTAATTTAAAAAAATTTGTTGATGACACTGTTACCGAGCGACCTGCCTATACATCATCCGATATACCGGACGAGTGCTATATCTCCCAGAATATAACCGGTGATTACAGCGCCGTTTCAGCTGTATATGGTGAAAAGGATGTTCTCAGACAGTTCTCCGTCAACTATGCAAAAATGGAGCTTGAGGAATATTCCGAAGTCGTTGACGAATTAGCTTCAGACTTTCTGAATCTGCATAATGGATTATTTGTCGTTCGGCTTTCCAGAGAATTTTCAACAGAATCTTCTCTTGACCCTCCAATGTTTGATCCTGATAAAAATGTCACTGCAGACAACAGGACTGTTCATATGATTCCATATGATTTCAGTTTCGGTTCACTAACTTTTGTTTTAATAGAATAAAACAGCGTTCCCTAACAAGAACGCTGTTTTTTATTTTCTAATTTATGAAAGGAATTTCTGCACTTCAGCTTTCATTCCATCAACACTGCATACTGTCTTATGCCTTACATCTGCATTTCTTATCTCTTCGATTGCATTTGGAACCGCAACATTTCCGATCTTAGAAAGCTCATCCACAAGCTCAAAATCATCTTTTGAATCATATTCTTTATCTATTGCAGTCATAACGCTTCTTGCAAACTTAAACGGGCTGGCAGTTGATGCAATGACCGTTGTGGTCTCATCTGCAGTATCCTTAACATACTGGTCATAGGCACTTCCTGCAACCGCTGTATGTGTATCGATCACATAACCTGTATCTTCAAACAGACTGCTTATCTTAGCTGCTGTAGCCTCTTCTGATGCGTAATAACCACAGAAATCCTTTAATCCGGCCTTCATCTTATCTGTAATAGTATATCTTCCGGACTCTCTGAGTTCCTTCATGAATTCTGCTGTTGCTTTGGCATCATCACCTGAAATATGATATATCATTCGCTCAAGATTGCTTGAAATAAGAATATCCATAGACGGTGAAGACGTAAGGATAAACTGTCTGTTTCTGTCATAAGTGCCTGTACGGAAGAAATCAAAGAGCACTTTATTCTCATTTGAAGCACAAATAAGCTTCTTAACAGGAAGTCCCATCTGCTTTGCATAATTTGCAGCAAGGATATTTCCGAAATTTCCTGTAGGCACAACGATATTGATCTTCTGGCCATCTGTTATCATTTCATTTTTCAGAAGTCTTGTATATGCATAGACATAGTAAACTATCTGCGGAACAAGACGTCCGATATTTATTGAATTAGCAGATGAGAACTGATAACCCTTTGCTGCAAGCTCATCCTTCAGCTCTTTATCCGCGAACATTTTTTTCACACCGGTCTGGCAATCATCAAAGTTACCGTCAACTCCAACAACAAAGGTATTGTCTCCCTTCTGTGTGACCATCTGGAGCTTCTGTACAGGGCTTACACCATCTTTAGGATAAAAGACGATTATCTTCGTACCCTTGACATCTGCAAAACCTGCAAGAGCAGCCTTTCCAGTATCTCCTGATGTTGCCGTGAGAATAACTATATCATTTTTTATATTATTCTTTCTGGCAGAAGTGATCATCAGATGCGGTAAAATAGAAAGCGCCATATCCTTGAAAGCTATCGTCTTTCCATGAAACAGCTCAAGGTAAAAAGCTCCATCTGCTTCCACAAGCGGGGCGATCTCTTCTGTATCGAATTTTTCATCATAAGCATTGTTAATGCAATTTTTCAGCTCTTCCTCCGAAAAATCTGTAATGAACTCCTTCATCACCTCATAGGCGACGTCTTTATAATCCATCTCAGAAAGATCTTTAAGGCTCTTTCCAAGGGCCGGGATCTTCTCCGGAACAAAAAGTCCGCCATCATCACAAAGTCCCTTAAGAATAGCCTGTGAAGCCTTAACACTTACATTACTGTCTCTAGTGCTCTTGTACATTAAATCCATGCCTATCTTACTCCTTTTGCCTATGATTTCTAACCTGTAAATTACGTCAGGCAGTTCATAACTTCCATTTACTTACATCATAATATCACACCAAATAAAATAAGTCATCACTTTAATTATTTAAAGTGATGACTTAAGTATAACAATATTTATTTTTTTTCAGATATAGAAACCATGATTACCAATAGCCTGGATAAGCACCTTCGAACCCCATGTAGAGTTTGAAGATCTCTTAAAATAAAGAGCTCCTGCTGAGTAATCAGTTCCTGTAAGAGCTGCGTTAACAGCCTTAACTGTGTCAGCCGAAGGAACAGACACTGCATATTTACCTGTTCTTACAGGTGTAAACTGTCCCGGCTGTGTGATAACTGCTGTAACACTTGAAGGGTAGCTTGCATTTCTTACTCTGTTCATTACAACGTTTGCAACAGCAACCTTACCTTCATAAGACTCTCCGCCTGCCTCAGCCTGCACTATCTTACAAAGTGCTGCATAATCTTCAGCCGGAAGAACTGACTGTGCTTTCTCTGACTGCTCCCTGGCAGCTTCCTCAGCTGCTTTACGTTCCTCTTCAGCCTTTTCTGCCGCTTCTCTTTCTTCTGCTTCTTTGCGTTCTTTTTCTGCCTTTTCTTCAGCCGCTTTACGCTCCGCCTCAGCCTTTTCTGCTGCTTCCTCAGCCGCATCTTCAGCTGCCTGACGCTCCGCTTCTGCCTTCTCTTCGGCAGCCTTACGTTCTTTTTCTGCTTTTTCTTCTGCAGCCCTGCGTTCCTCTGCAGCTTTGGCCTCCGCATCATCAGTATCAGATACCTCGGATACCACAGCATCATCAACAAGGTTCACGATAGAATCCTGAATCTCATCTGCAGCCATAGCATCAGCATTAACATATGTAATATCCTCTGCTACGATCTGTGCTGCCTCTGGTGCAAGCTCAGCTGCCTCTGCATTAGCTGCTGTTCCTACTGAAACAGCGATCGCTGCTGCACAGCATACGCCTGTAAAACCAAGTACATCTTTTAACTTCTTACTGTTTGAAACCATAAAACCTCACATTTGTTTGAAATCTGATCGTATCTCCCGTACAGCCCTATGCATGCACGCTGTTACGACCATCTGCACCACTGTAAACAATGTGTAAAAGTGCGTGCAAAACCCGAACAAAAGATAGTTTAACATATTCTTATGGATTTGTTAAGGAAATGTTACGGCTATTTTTACTTTTCGTAATATATGTTGTAAAAAACGTATCACTTTTCTTAATAATTGTTTTAAAATTACCAATGTGCTAAACTGATTTTATCAAATAAATTTAGGTGAATTTAAACAATGATTGGTGTGTACAAAACAAAAAAACTAGATGGAAGTACCTATTTTCGGGCTTCTATTACGTATAAAAATAAACATATAAGTCTCGGTTCTTCATCCGACGAAAATACAGCCTTTGAAATGTATAAAACTGCAGCAGATCTTTTATATTCTACTGTAACAATCGATGATCATACTGAGAATTCGCCTCTGAATTTTTCAATGTGGGTAGTTTTGATCAATTTCAGGGACAATGGTGTTTATTTTAAAAATCCAATTTATTTAAAAAAGAGATTTTTTTTGTACTATTTAAACAAAGATACTGTGCTCAAATTCGATACTGATGATCTTTTTTATTACTCTCAGCACAGGATACAGGCTCGAGGCGGACATCTTTTCTGCGAAAATTACGGTACACAGGTCTCCCTCGGAAGCAGATACGGAATTCGTCCTTTTGCCGTTAAATCAAGAGATTACAGATTTATTAACGATGATGACACTGATTTCAGATACCATAATATAGAAATAATCAATCAATATTACGGTGTTGAAAAGGATTCCCGTCGTATACCGCCTGTTTATAAAGCCAGGATCACCGTCAGAAGTGTTTATACCCTCGGCATATACGAAACTGAAGAAGCCGCCGCAATTGCTGTAAATAAGGCTATAGATATGCTATCAAAAACAACTTTAAGAAAAAAAAGCAGAGTGCCAAATTATATTGACACTCTGCCTGCTTCTAAATATGCAGATATTTATTCTTCTATAGAGCTTCCTGAACGATTTATGAAGCTCATAAACGATCATTTAGCCGAATAATCTATAAAAGCTATATCAAGATTAACGCTTCCGTTTATGCCCTCGATCTCTCCTGTCTTGGAATACTGCCACATCGAGTATTTATATGGGAAGACCGACATATCATCCGTATCAAATAGCCACCAGTCATACTGCTCTATATCAGCAAGCTCAAAGCGGCTGGCAAACTGCTTCTTTGTCGCACCTATCATAGGAGTTTGCCCATACATCAATATCGTATTGCAAAACGCCTGAGCTATCGCTGACATTTCTTTAGGAGTTAAATTCTGAGTTCTATAAATATCATTCTTAATTATTTCACTATCAAAAACGATTGGATATTCAACTTTATAGCCTTCTATAGCGGCTATACAGTAATTTGCCTCGACTATAGCTTCTTCCGGAGTTACAGCCTGTGAAAAGAAGTATATCCCTGTTTTAATATTATTTTCTGAACAGCCTTTCATATTTGCCGCATATTGCTCGTCCTCTATGACACGTCCGCTGGTATAACCTCTTGCACCCATACGTATCATGGCAAAATCAAACCCGGCTTTAGAGGCCTTTTTCCAATCTATAGTTCCTTGATACTTGGAAACATCTATACCCGTAGAAGAGGTCTTTTCTTCATCTATTGAGTATATTTTATACTGCCCATCATTTGAAAAATTATCAGCAATAAGCTCATTCTTCTTAATGTCCATATTTATCGGTACTATACTTTCTTCGCCGTCAGTTAACTCATTCTGGTCAAAGAAATTACCTGAAACCGAATTTCTGGAAGGGGTTAACGAATCTTCCGATACTGTTTCTTCCTTGTCATCTGCAGCATCTTCAGATACCGCTTTCTCCGGCTCTAAAACTCTGTCATCCTGTTTCTCCTCCGACTGATTCTCAGGGACAACTGATACCGGTTCTTCATCGCTGTCGTACATATGCCAAAAATTCATCTCGTCGCTGGTACGTTTTTCTGCATCCTCATCAAACGTCCACGTAACCGTATCCGCTTTTACCGGAACGCTTTCCGGCTCCGATGCTACAGCTGCAGCATGTCGTTTCGGCGGCTGATTCATTAGAACAGTCACCGCAACTATCAGAACAACTGCAGAAAAAGCAGATACACTGCCAAGCACCATTTTAGCGCTTGACTTTAAATTCTTAGACGAACCCTTCTTATTATTATGAAGCATTGACATAAGCACACCCTCCCCCATTAGTTGTTGATGATATTCCCCTCCTCATCAACAAAAATTGCTTTAATGTCCATTGTGTCTGAAAGCTTATTTACCAATTCCTGACCTTTTTCAACCCCAAGTGCAAATAAGGAGGTACTAAGCGCATCGCCATCAAGTGAATTCGATGTAATAACACTCACCCCTGTAAGTCCACTTCTCGCAGGATATCCTGTATTCGGGTCCAGAATATGATAATAATTAACTCCGTCCTGTACAAAATAACGTTCATAAGAGCCTGAGCTTACAACAGCATTATCTATAGAATCAACGCTTGTAAGAATCTCATTTTCCGTAAACGGCTTCTTTATTCCTATTTTGAACGCTTCTCCCGTTTTGGCATTCTTACCTATAGTAATAACATTTCCGCCTAAATTGATTATAGCACTTGTCACCCCTTTAGAGACCATGTACTCTTTCAATTTATCTGCTATATAACCTTTTCCGATAGCACCCGGGTCAATCTCCGCCTCAGGGTCCTTAAGCGTTACTGTATTACCTTCAACAACTATATTATGATAGTCTACATGTTTTAATGCACTATTTATCGCAGAGCTTTCCGGAACCTTGCCATATCCTGTTCTAAAGTCCCAAAGCTTTGATACCGGATATATCGTAATATCAAAAGCTCCATCAGTAAGTTCACTGAATTTAAGCGATTCATTAATTATTTCAATTGTTTCATCAGAAACCTCAACCGGCTCTCCATGTGCTTCGTTGATCCGATACACATCTGAACCTGAAACCGTCGCAGAAATGAGATTTTCGTACTTTCTGCATTCCGCATAGGTGTCGTCAATAATGGACTCATCAGAGCCATCATAGACCGTTATTGTAGCCACTGTATCCAACACAAAGTCAGATTTAGAAACGGGCTGCGCGTTTTTTGCACAACCCGTAGTAAACCCGAGAAAAAACACTGTTGACAGCAGCATTATTGATAACTTTTTCATAATAATCCTCATTAACAATACTATATTTTTACTTTATAATATCATCTATGAAAATAATTGACAACAATCTTAAAATCAGTGCACCGGACTACAACAGCATAATACCGAACGGATCAAGCTATGTATTTTTTGATATTGAGACAACAGGTCTATCACGCAGAAGCAGCGTAATATACCTCTCAGGTTTTGTTTACGCCTCTGACGGAGTACTTAAAGCACAGCAGTTTCTCCTTGACTCTCTCGAAGACGAAAAAGATCTCGTTGAGAAAACCATTCAATTCTTAAATACTTTTGACTACGTGATCACGTTCAATGGAGACAATTTTGATATACCAATGCTTAAAGAGCGAATGAAATTTCACGGTATTCACGAAAAGATAAATTTTGATCAACTAGATATATTTAAGATGATCCGCCCATACAAAAGTTTCCTTGGACTGGATTCTATGAAGCAGAAATCCATCGAAGCTTTTCTTAATATAAGCAGAAAGGATGAAATGAGTGGCGGAGAACTGATCAAGATCTTTTTCTACTATTTAAAAATTCACGATGCTGAAAGTTATGATCTTCTCCTGCAGCACAATTTTGACGATATCTGTGGAATGCCTGCACTCATGGATATCCTGAAATATCCATCAATCTTTGAACACGTGCAAAGGGTTGAATGTGCCGGATTAAGTCAGGATACACTTAGTCTGCAGATAAAACTTAACGAAGACGTGCCCGTACCTATTAACTACGAAAACGAGGATATAGAGATCAACATTGCTTCTTCAACCTTAGAAATTGTTGTACCCGTGCTGAAAGCAACACTATACCATTATTTTTCAAATTATAAGGATTATTACTATCTACCGGCGGAGGACACCGCAATACACCGCTCTGTGGCCGAATTCGTTGATTCTTCGGCTAAGGTTAAAGCTAAGGCTTCTAACTGCTATGTAAAGAGATCCGGTGTATTCCTGCCTCAATTTGATGAACCTGTCTTTACCCCGGATTTTCGCACAGAGCTGCACGATAAGAATACTTATTTTGAAATAAAAGAAGACATTATCGAAGACAAAGAAACTCTCAATTCCTACTTAAACATCATTCTAAAACATTTAAGACCATAATCAAAAACCTCGTCTACTGAATGTAGACGAGGTAAATAATCATTTTTATTATCTTATATACTCTGCTTCTTCTATTTTAACACGCAGACGATCAAGCTCATCTACTGCTTCCTGAAGTTCCGCAATAAACTTTAGACCCTGAGTTGTTCCATCTGTTTCTGCTTTATATTCACTCTGCACTAAATTCTCAGCCTCAAGCTTTGCTTCCCCTATAAGTTCAAGTAACTTTGTATCTCTTCTATTCATGGTACAACATACTCCTTCTCAATGCATAATCGCTTTCCAACTTCCGACAAATCACCTAGCAATATAATAATCAGTCATTAATTGAGCCATTACAGTTATGTACACATTGTACCATTTCAATACTACCGTTATCCATTAAATAAGCAACAACATTTATAAAATAATAATGAAAAACGGAGATCAATAACTTGATCTCCGTCGTAATTACTTTACACGTTCATAATAGAAAGAATTTCTTCTTTCAAAGCCCATGCTCTTATAGTCGATGATCTGCTCTGTACTTCCGATAAAGAGGATTCCACCTATCTTTAATGAAGCTGCAAACTTTCTAAAAACCTGATCCTTTGCTTCTTCTGTAAAGTATATAAGAACATTTCTACAAACTATAAAATCATAGTTTTTATCATAAGTATCTTTAAGAAGATTATGCTCCTTAAACTCAACACGCTTTTTGATCTCATCCTTTATCTGGAATGAAGGACCAACAGCTGTGAAATACTTATCTTTAAGATCCTTAGGCACACCGGCAAGACTCTTCGAATTGTACAAACCAACCTTCGCCTTACCTATAACCGTCTTGTCAAGATCAGTTGCATGAATCTTGATCTGGCTTAACGGAAGATGCCTTGATAAGGCCATAACAAGTGAATACGGCTCATCACCCGTTGAGCACGCAGCACTCCAAATTTTAAGATTATTTCCAAACTTTTTGATAAGCTCCGGGATAAAAGTCTTATCCATCAATTCCCACTGATCAGTATTTCTGTAAAACTCAGAAACATTGATAGTGATATAATTGATAAACTCATCAAATAACTTCGTGTCTTTCTTCAGACCTTCTGCATAAGTCGGATAATCTGAAAATTTATTACGCTCTATCAATGTATCAATCCTACGTCTCATTTGCTTTTCCTTATAAGACGTAAGATCGACTTTTGTTAAAGCAAATACAGCCTTCTTGAACTGCTCATAATCACCCTGAACCATAATCCCCCTCTCTGGAGACTAATTACTGCTCGTAATCTCCATCTTCATCATGGTTATCGTTTCCACCAAGAAGTGCCTTAATGCTAAGTGAAATCTTGTGGTCATCTTCATTGAAGTCAACAACCTTAGCTTCAACTTCCTGACCTGTCTTAAGAACATCTGAAGGCTTCTCAATGTGCTCACGAGCGATCTGAGAAACGTGAAGAAGTGCATCGATACCAGGCTCAAGCTCAACGAATGCGCCGAAGTCTGTCATACGAGCAACCTTACCGCTTACTACTGTACCTACAGCATACTTATCTGCTGCAAGAAGCCATGGGTTCTGGTCTGGGAACTTAAGGCTAAGTGCAATCTTAGTACCCTGAATATCCTTAATGAATACTCTGAGCTTATCGCCAACCTTGAATACCTTCTTAGGATTCTCAACATGTCCCCAAGACATCTCAGAGATGTGGAGAAGTCCGTCAATATCGCCAAGATCTACGAATGCACCGAAATCAGTAACGTTCTTTACGTTACCCTCGATGATATCACCAACGTGAAGCTTATCAAGAAGCTCCTTCTGCTTTTCAGCCTTTCTTGAAACAAGAAGCTGCTTTCTATCACCGATTACTCTTCTTCTCTTAGGATTAAACTCTGTGATAACGAAATCGATATCCTGTCCGTTATACTTTGTAAGATCCTTCTCATATGTATCAGATACAAGGCTTGCAGGAATAAATACTCTTGCGCCTTCATATACTACTGAAAGACCACCATCAAGAACCTTAACAACCTTAGCTGTAAGAACTTCCTTGTTGTTGAAAGCTTCCTCAAGCTTCTTGTTGCCCTTATCAGCAGCAAGTCTCTTGTAAGTAAGGATGATCTGCTCATCGCCGATCTTTCCCTTGAGGACCTTAGCTTCCATTGTGTCGCCCTCTTTAACTACTGTTGTAAGATCAAGGTTTGAGTCATTTGAATACTCGTTTCTGGTAATGATACCGTCGCCCTTAGCACCAATGTTCAGTACGATCTCATCTGGTTTAACAGAGATTACTTTACCTGAAACCACCTCTCCTATACGTATGTTCATACCATCGTTTGCGTATGATTCATTTAATAACTGTTCAAAAGTCTGTTCCTCTGACATTACTTTGAACCTCCTCAATAATATAGTTTGGGGTTGATGCCCCGGCTGTGATGCCTACACAAGAAGTGGATTCAGGAAAACCTGAATCTAAGTCAGCGAGTGTCTGTATCAGCCGTGTATCACGGCACATTTCAGAACAGATTTCATAGAGCTTTCTCGTATTAGAGCTGTTTTTTCCGCCTATTACGATCATTGCGTCAACTTTTGAAGCAATTTCCCTTGCTTCTGTCTGTCTCTGCTCCGTAGCGCTGCAAATTGTGTTCACAGTATTTATACTATAACCTTTTTTGCCGAAGATTTCAACTAATTCAGCAAATTTTTTATAGTTGAATGTAGTTTGTGACACAATACAGATCTCCTGTGATGGATCATTTTCGAAGGCCTCAGCCTCATTTTTATTTTGTACAACGGTGACTGGACTATCCGAAAAACCAACAATTCCCTGGACTTCCGGATGACTCGCGTCTCCGATGACTACGATTTTTTTACCCTTTTTGCTCTCTTCTTCAACAATATTGTGAATTTTGACAACAAACGGGCAGGTTGCATCAACAAGTTTGATGTTTTCCTTTGTTTTAATAAGATCATAAATTTCTTTTGAAACTCCATGTGATCTTATTATAACCGTTCCCTCCTCAAGCTTTTCAAGCTCCGATTTTGAATGAAGAACAGTTACTCCTTTGCTTTCAAGATCTTTAACAACTTCCTCGTTGTGAATGATCTCTCCATATGTATATATCTTGCCGCCTGCCTCGATCTCTTTATAAACAGTATCAACTGCTCTTTTTACACCAAAGCAGAATCCGGCACTTTCTGCAGTTATAACCTTCACAAAAAACCTCCGAATGTTATTTACACAAAGACATGATCTTTTCTGCGACTTCATCGATAGTCATAGCTGACGAATCGACCAGAGTAGCATCCTCAGCCTGCACAAGAGGGGATTCAGTTCTTGTCATATCACGATGATCTCTTTCTGCGATCTCTTTTTCAATTTCTTTAAGATCACATTCTGTACCTTTTGCACAAAGCTCATCATATCTTCTCTTAGCTCTTACTGCAACAGAAGCTGTAAGAAATACTTTTACATCAGCATTGGGAAGAACCTTGGTACAGATATCGCGTCCATCCATTACCACGTTCTCTTTAGCCGCAAGTTCCTGCTGAAGCTGAACAAGCTTAACTCTTACTTCAGGAACTACTGAAGTTTTAGAAGCTGCCGCTGAAACATCCGGTGTACGAATTTTATCATTTACATTTGTACCATTCAGATAAACACACTGAACTCCATCTTCGTACTTGATAGATATATCGGCATTTTCACACATTTTCGCAATAGCAACAGTATCTGCAAGATCTACATTTTTTTCAAGCATATACAATGCCATAGCGCGATACATAGCACCTGTATCTACATATATAAATCCTTTTTCCTTTGCTACCTTTTTTGCGATCGTACTCTTGCCTGCTCCTGCAGGGCCATCTATAGCTATGTTATAGCTCATTTTGATTTCTCCTTAATTAATTTCAGTTATTGCTCTGCCAGCAGCAGTGCCTGTACTCCATGCCACCTGAAGATTAAACCCGCCTGTAAGACAATCTATATCAAGCGTCTCACCTGCAAAATAAAGACCGTGACATTTTTTTGACTCCATTGTCGAAGGGTCTATATCCTTTACGCTGACTCCGCCCTTTGTGATTATGGCTTCATTATAACCTCTGAGTCCTGTGACTGTCATTGTAAAGTCTTTTATAAGTTCTTTGAGTCTCGTTCTTTCTTCATGCGAGATCTGACTGCATCTCTTATACTGATCGATTCCGGATCTTTCGATTATTACCGGAATCATCTTTGATGGAAAAAGTTTATTAAGCGAATTTCTGAATTCCTTTTTGTTATTTTCCTCAAACTCTCTTATAAGTCTGCTGTCAAGCTGCTCATCATTGAGTGCCGGCTTAAGATCAAGATGAAGTGTAAGATTTTTTGTAAAATACTTTCTTTCAACTCTTGCTGAAGCAGAAAGTATCATAGGTCCGCTGACTCCAAAATGAGTAAAAAGCATCTCTCCAAAATCGCTGTAGAGAACCTTTTTTCCATCCTTAAGCTCAAGTCCTGTATTTTTAAGGGAAAGTCCCTGCATCTGCATTACAAACTTTTCCTTACATTCAAAAGGAACAAGCGAAGGCGAGCACTCCGTAACATTCATCCCCGCACTTTCTGCAAACCTGTAACCATCACCTGTAGAGCCGGTAGACTGATACGAAAGTCCTCCGGTCGCCGCAATTACAGCGTCTGCAATATGCTTCTCGCCGTCAGATGTTACAACACCTTCGCAGGTGTCGCCTGTGATGATAAGCTTTTTTACTTCTGTAAAAAGTTTTATCTTCACATGCAGTTTTTTTAGCTCTCTTGTGAGCGCAGCTGTAATATCATAGGCATGGTCACTTACAGGGAAAACCCTGTTTCCACGCTCTACTTTTGTAGAAAGGCCCAATTCATTGAAAAAATTGATGGCATCATCATTTGTAAATCCATAGAGTGATGAATACATAAACTTTTTATTAGAGCAAATGCTGTCAAACACCACATCTATGTCCGATGCATTAGTTACATTTCCACGCCCCTTGCCTGTAATAAATATCTTTTTACCAAGCTTTTCGTTTTTTTCAAAAATAGAGACGTCTGCGCCACCGCGGGCAGCCCATACTGCTGCCATCATACCGGCTGCTCCACCGCCGATAACAATAACCTTTTTCAAGATCTTGGTCCTTCCTCTGCTGCCTCAGCAAAAATATTATATATCTCTGGAAATTCACGCTTGAATCTAAACGGTTTTAAATCTTTATTTAATATGCAGTGTGAACTCTCACCTGTCGCACATAAATTTCCATCTTCATCAAAAACTTTATACTCAAAATAAGATTTAATACCTGTAAAGCGCTTACATTTCAGCTGAATCGAAAATTTATCTTCATATGTAAGATGCTTACGATATGTAGCCGAAACTGAAAGTACCGGAATAATGATTCCTTTTTCTTCAAGAACACTATACGGAACATTGATCTGTCTCATAAAATCATCACGAGCCTCTTCAAACCATCTTATATAATTTGAATGATGAACTATGCCCATTCTGTCTGTTTCATAATAGTATACTGTCCTGCTGTACGGCTTGATTTCTATCATAAGACCTCCAATTTTCCACCAATTTACATAGGTTCTTATTTTAACTCTATTTCACAATCAGTGTCAAGCTATACGAAAATCGACTTTTTTATACAAAAAATCCCGGATGATAGACTCTTAAATGAATATATCATCCGGGATAATTTACTTATTCAACATCCTCGATCATGCATGATCAAACAGGATAAGCTCCATTCTTTGTATCTGCCTTTGAGATGTCAACCTTTTCCTGCTGTGCTTTTCTGTATTTGAAATATTCAACAGCTACCTGTGGGAACAGCGCATATGAAAGAACATCTTCCGGCTGCTGTGTCCACTGTTTGCACTCTTCCTTGAACTTATCAAGCTGTGGCTCAAGATGATCTGCAGGTCTGTCTGTTATAGGAGTCTCACCAGGAATGATCTTGGCAACGACTTCAGGATTCATAGGCTTTACAGTCTGGCCATAAAGTCCGCGGCAAAGATCCTTTGTCTGGCCTGTGCAGACTTTATATCTCTCACCCATAAGAACGTTCATAACAGCCTGTGTACCAACGATCTGTGATGAAGGTGTAACAAGTGGAGGCTCACCGAGATCCTTACGTACGCGAGGTACCTCTTCAAGAACGTCCTGAAGCTTGTCTTCCTTACCCTGCTCGCCGAGCTGCTTGATCATGTTTGAAAGCATTCCGCCCGGTACCTGGTAACGAAGTGTATTGATGTTAACGCCCATAACCTTAGGGTTAAGAAGGCCATCCTTAAGGCACTCTGCACGATATGGCTCAAAGTGCTGACCAACCTTGATGATAGAGTTAAGGTCAAGACCTGTATCATAAGGTGTTCCCTCAAGGGCTTTAACCATAACCTCTGTTGCAGGCTGTGAAGTACCCATTGAAAGTGGTGAAGCTGCAGTATCGATGATATCAACACCAGCCTCGATTGCCTTAAGATATGTCATTGAAGCCATACCTGAAGTATAGTGTGTATGGAGCTGGATAGGAAGGTTTGAACCCTTCTTAAGAGCTGTAACGAGGTCGTATGCAGCACTTGGAAGAAGAAGTCCGGCCATATCCTTGATACAGATAGAATCTGCACCCATCTCTTCGATTCTTCTTGCGATATTCTCCCAATACTCAAGTGTATAAGCATCACCAAGTGTATAGCAAAGAGCGATCTGAGCGTGGCCCTTTTCCTTCTTTGTAGCCTTTACACATGTTTCAAGGTTTCTAAGGTCGTTCAGACAGTCGAAGATACGAATGATATCGATACCATTTGCGATTGACTTCTGAACAAAGTACTCAACAACGTCATCAGAATAATGGCTGTAACCAAGGATATTCTGACCACGGAAAAGCATCTGAAGCTTTGTATTAGGGAGACCTTTTCTGAGTTTTCTAAGTCTCTCCCATGGATCCTCCTTCAGGAAACGAAGGCATGAATCAAATGTAGCGCCACCCCAGCACTCAACTGAATGGTAACCAACTTTATCCATTGTGTCGAGAATAGGAAGCATCTCCTCGATCGGCATTCTTGTTGCGATCAGAGACTGATGTGCATCACGGAGAATAGTCTCGGTAATGCCAACAGGTCTTTTTACTGTATCTGACATTTATTTATTTCCTCCTAATATAACCTAAGTGATTGTATCAGCCCACTCCGAATACAGCCATGAATGTACCTGCAACGACGGCTGTACCAACTACGCCGGCAACGTTAGGACCCATAGCATGCATGAGCAGGAAGTTTGTAGGATCTGATTCCGCACCGACCTTCTGAGATACACGTGCTGCCATAGGAACGGCAGATACGCCGGCTGATCCAATAAGCGGATTGATCTTGCCGCCTGTAACCTTACACATGATCCTACCTACGAGACAACCTGCTGCTGTTCCGAATGCGAATGCGATAAGACCGAGAACTACGATCTTAAGTGTTGTAGGGTTAAGGAATGCTTCAGCACTTGTTGTAGCACCTACTGATGTACCAAGAAGGATAACAACGATGTACATAAGAGCATTTGAAGCTGTCTCCTGGAGCTGACGAACTACGCCGCACTCACGGAAGAGATTACCAAGCATCATCATACCGATCAGAGGAGCCGTTGTAGGAAGGATCATTGATACAAGTGATGCAACAATGACAGGGAAGAGGATCTTCTCAAGCTTAGATACTGTACGAAGCTGAGACATCTTGATCTTTCTTTCCTTCTCAGGGATGAGCAGTCTCATGATAGGCGGCTGGATGATCGGAACCAGTGACATATATGAATATGCGGCTACTGCGATAGGTCCAAGGATCGATGTCTGTCCAAGTCTTGTGGCAAGGAAGATTGATGTAGGACCATCTGCACCACCAATGATTGAAATAGCTGCTGCCTGCTTATCATTAAAGCCAAGAACGATTGCTCCAAAATAAGCAGCAAAGATACCGAACTGAGCTGCAGCACCAAGGATGAAGCTCTTCGGATTTGCAATAAGGGGACCAAAGTCTGTCATTGCACCTACGCCCATGAAAATAAGGCACGGAAGGATCGACCACTCATCCAGAAGGAAGAAGTAGTGGAAAAGACCACCTTCTGCCATGATGTCCGGATAAATGTTTACAAGAAGCATTCCGAATGAGATTGGTGTAAGAAGCAGAGGCTCAAAACCCTTAGCGATGGCAAGATACAGGAAGAAGCAGGCTACAACGATCATGATGATGTTTCCAACTGTCATGGTCGTAAATGCAGACTGGCTCACCAGATTTGCCAGAGTATTACTAATGTATTCCATGAATTGACCTCCAAACGAATTTTGATCAGCTGCTAATTACTTAAGTGTTGCAAGAAGTCCGCCTGCTTCACAAGCGTCACCAACTGCTACATCGATGCTTGCTACAACACCGTCAGCCGGAGCAACTACAGGAATCTCCATCTTCATAGCTTCGATAGTTACAACAGGATCACCCTTCTTTACAGACTGGCCAACCTGAGCGTCGATCTTAAATACCTTACCTGCTGCACCGGCCTCAACACGGATTGAGCCTGCGCCGGCTGCAGGAGCTGCTGCCTTCGGAGCGGCTGCAGGAGCTGCCTTTGGAGCTGCCTTAGCTGCAGGAGCTGCTGCAGGTGCTGCACCAGCACCATTCTCTTCAACAGTTACGTCATATGCTGTTCCATTAACAGTAATTGTATAATTTTTCATGGTTTATTCTCCTAAATAATTGATTTATCTTCTTCTCAGTGAACGTACAACAAATGTATCAGGTGAAACCGGTGTACCGGTTGCTTCACTTTCATATGCTGCAACAGCAGCTGCAATAACTGCTACGAGTTCCTGGTCATCTGTAAGATCCTCAGCCGGTTCCGGAGCGGCTGCAGGTGCAGGAGCCGGTGCCTTCTTAGGAGCTTCAGCAGGAGCTGCTTTCTTCTTTGTTCCTGTAAACGGAGCAACAATGTACGGAAGAAGTGCAATAATAATTGCAATAAGAATAAGAACGCAGAATGTCGTACCCATACCAAGAACAGTATTAAGAGCTGCATTCTCCATCTTTTCTGCAAAAGTCTTGTCAACATTGAAAACAACGTCAGTAACTTCGTAAGTACTTGTCATGATGATCTCCATCTTACCAGTCTTACCGTTACTGCCCTTGAATGCTGCATCTGCAGTAATTTCTTCGTCATCAGACTTAATTGTTACCTCATCTGTGAGTGCAAGCTCACCGCCAATGTTTTCAAGTGCATTCTCAAATGACTCAAGTCCTGACTTATATGCGGTACCGCTGATGACTCCGTTTGTGCTGTTATCGATCAGTTTAACATGCGCATCATCATAGTTGATTACTTCTTCAGCCTTTCCAGAAGCATCGAGAGTCTGGTAAGCCTGAACTATAGACTCAGCTCTTGAAGTAACTGTACTTTCATCATACTCAATATTTTTTACAGCCTTACCACAGGCTGTCATAGAAAGGACAAGAGCGAATGCACATGATACCAATGCCAGCTTTTTCTTGAAATTAGTCATTATGTATCATCCTTTCTGTCAGATAGTTCCGTGCTTTCTGTTTGGTTCCATACCATCCTTACCGTAAAGCATTTCGAAAGCTCCGATAACATATTTTCTGGTATCTGCCGGATCAATGACAGTATCAACATAACCTCTTGCTGCTGCGCTTGCGCTTGTTGTCTGAAGAGAATCATACTCAGCTGCCTTAGATGAGATCACATCCTGTGACTCGCCATCGAAAAGGATCTCAGCCGCATGCTTACCATCGATAGCACCGATCTTGGCATTTTCCCAGGCATATGTATAATCAGCTCCAATAGCCTTAGAATTCATGATCACTGCTGCTGTACCAAATGCCTCACCAACAATGACATTAACCTTCTCAACTGTTGCTGATGCAAAAGCGTAAGCAAGCTTAGCTGCTGCTGATGCAATGCTCTTTTCAGCATTTTCACAGTTACAGAAGCCCTTTGTATTTGTAAGTGTAAGAAGCGGGATGTTATATGCATCACAGAACTCTACAAATCTTACTGCCTTTCTGATACCGGCCATTGTAAGAACTGCCTCAAACTTCTCATCGCCAGCCTGTGTACGGTTAGCTACAACACCAACTGTCGCACCGTTAAGACGAATGAAGCCTGTAACCATGTTCTTTGCATATGCTGCCTTTGTCTCAAAGAATACGCTGTCATCAGCAATTCTTTCGATAGCAAGAACAGTATCGCTGCCGCATGCTGACATATCAGCTGCTGCACGGTTAAGGTCATCTGATGATTCCTCAGAATATGCTTCATCCTCGCAGTTATCCGGAAGGAATGAAACAAGCTCACGGATCTTCTCAGCAAGCTCTGCCTCATCAGCTACAACATCAACAGCACCTGCTTCAGCCTTATAAGCTGCAGAAGCTGTGTCCTTCTTTTCCTCGTAATTACCTGCTACTGCATTTGGTGAATTTACAAAAAGCTTACCATTCTTCTCTGCTATAAGAGTAAAGTCAGAAAGACCTGCAAGAACAGCCATTCCACCGCCTGCATTTCCATAGATTGCAGTGATCTGAGGAATAACACCTGATGCATCTGACATAGCCTTATAAATAGAGCCGAAAGCGTAAAGTGCGTCAGTTCCTTCCTGGAGACGCATTCCTGTAGAATCAAGAAGTCCAATTACAGGATATCCTGACTTCATAGCAAGACCATAAAGATTTACGATCTTTTTTGCATGCATCTCGCCGATTGAACCGCCCAGTGCGCCGGCATCCTGGCTGTATACATATACCAGCCCTCCGTTAATCGTTCCGTAACCGGTAATAACACCGTCTCCCGGAGCGTCCTTCGGTTTCAAATTAAAATCGGTGCTTCGTGCCTGAACTGATGCACCAATTTCAACGAAACTGTTTTCATCGAGTATAGAAAGAATTCTCTTACCCGCTGAGCTTGTTGTGAGATTGCTCATACTTTCAGTCCTCCATAAATCATAATATGATGTAGGTTTATATTAATGACAAAAAGGATTTATTTTAGTACATACGCAAATTTGCGCACACTGACCCCTTGTCAAAAACTTAACGCTTCAACTAGTATAACACATAAAAATACAAAAAAATAGTTAATTTAAATACTTTCTGTGTTCAAAAAAATATCCATGTGTACAAAAAGCACAAATGGATATTTGAAGTAGTAAAAATTTCTTATATTAAACGTCCAATTTAACAGGTTTCTCCGGATCATCGTCAGAGTTTCCTTTACTTTCCTTATTTTCTTCATCAGCTTCAGCTTCAGCCTCTGAATGAAACTCCTCAAGCCTGTCAGGTGCAGGTTCCGGAAGATCCTCTATACTCTTAACGCCGAATCTTCTCAAAAATTCCTCTGTAGTGCCAAAGAGCAGCGGTCTTCCAGGTGCGTCAAGACGTCCAAGCTCTCTGATAAGATCATATTCCATGAGCTTATCGATTGCATGTGAGCAGCTCACACCTCTTATATGCTCGATCTGCAGTCTAGTAACCGGCTGCTTATAAGCAATAATAGAAAGTGTCTCAAGCAGTGTATCCGAAAGGCGGTAGGTCTTCGGCGCACTTGCTATTTTTATAAGATAATCATACATCTCAGGCTTTGTACTGAGCTGTACCGAATTTTCAAGCTGAATCAGTGATAATCCACTGCTTTTTTCTTTATATTTTTCTTCAAGAATTCCCAGTGCAACAGTGATCTCTTCATCTGTCGCATCTGCTGTTTCTTTAAGGCGTTCGATCTCTACAGCCTTACCGGATGTGAAGAGAACAGCCTCTATGATAGCTGCAATTTTTTCCATATCCATTAAGCCGCTTCCTTTACTTTAATTAAAATATCTTCTCCCTCAGCTTCCTGAGAGACTGCATACTTGCCTGTCTTCATCAACTCAAGTATGCACAAAAATGTAACAATTACTTCTATTTTAGTATGAACATCGCTTATTAGCTCGCTGAATCTGAAACTGTCATGCTCTTCAGCATACTTCATAACAAACGCTGTTCTGTCCTCCAGATTGATCTCTTCCTTTTCGATCTTTCCAAATTTAGAACGGATAGGATCGATCTTATCTTCCTGTCGCTTAAGTGTCTCCTCGAATATCTTATTCAGCTTTTCAAGGGTCATATCTCCAAGAAGAACATCATAATCCACCGGTGCCTTGTACTCAGTTATCCACTTAGGCAGCGGAGCTGTCCTGAAAAGGACTTTAGACGCGCCTACCTGAAGGTCTTTAAGCTCAGTAGATACATACCGACAGATCTTATATTCAAGAAGCTGCTGTACAAGCTCATCTCGCGGATCTTCTTCCTCGCCCTCCTCGTTTACCTCCTTCGGCAGAAGCATCCTGCACTTAATATCCAAAAGTGTGGAAGCCATAACGAGAAACTCACTCATAATATTCAGATCAGCTTTTGCCATGGCACCAAGATAATCAATATACTGCTTAGTGATCAACGAAATCGGAATATCGTAAATATTGACTTTATTCTTATCGATAAGATGAAGCAAAAGGTCCAGCGGACCTTCAAATGCATCAAGCTTTACCTCAATTGTATTTTCTTTATCTAATGTCATTTCAGACCCCTGTCATAAGCGGTTTAAGTGATACCATAAGAAGCTCCGGTGTATTAAAAAGCCTCATGTTTATTGAATGAGAACCAATGCCCCTGCCAAGAAGCATTTTAACATCATTCTTCTCAAAAAGTCCCGCATCATACTTCGGAAAAATGTGATAGGCCGGAGAGATCACTCCATGCCCTGCGATCCTGATGATACCGCCATGTACATGTCCTGAAAGAATAAGATCAGGATTCCATGCCGTATAATCTTCAAAATGATCGGGATTATGTGCCAGAAGCACATTATATCTGCTCGTGTCGGCTTTGCCAAGTAATTCCTGTAAATGTTTCTCAGAAACAGGTCTTCTTGTTATTTTATGATAATAATATCTTTCAAGATCAAGTCCGGTGATCCTGATATTACTTTCAGGTATATCTATATATTCATTTCTTATGAGACCCACTCCGGCTTCCTGAAGTCCTTTTACAAAGCGTTTTTTCTGCTCTGAAAATTTTTCAAGATCCAAAACCTTTCGCTCATGATTGCCGACCCCATAGTAAACAGGCCATCTTTCGCTCATTCGCTTTAAGAAATCCATTGTAGCTGTACAATTTCCTCCTTTTGCAGTTATAAGGTCGCCCGCGATAACTATAAAATCCGGGTCCTGTTCCCTTAATACAGCAAAAAGACGACGGTTGCCATCTCCGAATTCACATTCATGAAGGTCGGAAATGACAGCCATCGTTACTGATTTCAAAATTTTGTGAGACTCAAATGTCCAATTATTAACTTCAAAATTTTTCAGTGAAAAACCCATAAAACCTCAAAATTATTTATTCTTTGAGAAAATATCTTCGACGCTGAAACCAAAAATAGTATTACGGAATCCGGCGAACAGCTCATCATAAGATGCAGCATCTATCTTGGAATCCGGAAACGCAGCCCTCCACTGACCTACGATAGAGTCAGTAAGCATTCTGTCATCCTCTTTTCCATTTGCAAGAATTCCCGGAAGCACATAAAAAACCATCATGCACTGCATATCAAGGAGCGTCTGCTGCTTCTTAAAAAAGCCCGCATTCTCATGTTTATTCTTAGCCTTATTCACAAGGCTCAATGCAGCTTCGTTGATCTTTTCTTCCTTATCCGGCATTTCGTAGGTCTCATTTATCAGCTCATAAACACTGCTGAGATCATCTCGATAAGCCTTGAAGAAATCTTCATAACGATTCTTTTTGAAATTTTTAAGACCTGCCTTCACGTCCAGATCGAACAGAAGGCGGGGAAGTTCATTTTTAAGGTCAGCCATTTGAATTTTATCCTTATCAGTTAGATATTTGCGTTGTGGTAAACAGCCTGAACATCGTCATCATCATCGAGAAGATCAAGAATTCTCTGGAACTTGACGAGATCATCCTCGTTAGTTACATCAACATAGTTCTGTGGAAGCTTAGTTACCTCAGCAGAAGCAAGCGGAATGTTCTGCTCCTCGAGAGCCTTTTTAACATCCTCAAATGTTTCAGGAGCTGTAAGAACTTCGAAGCTGTCATCCTCTTCATTGAAGTCATCTGCACCTGCATCAAGTGCGATCATCATAAGGTCATCAGCGTTCATCTCGCACTCTTCCTTATCGATGATGATCTGTCCCTTTTCATCAAACATGAATGAAACGCAGCCCTGTGTTCCAAGGTTTCCGCTTCCCTTTGTGAAGCATGAACGAACATTTGCAGCTGTACGGTTCTTGTTATCTGTAAGAGTCTGAACGATGATAGCTGTTCCTGAAGGGCCATATCCTTCATATGTGCAGTACTCGTAATTAACGTTGTCTGAATCACCTGCAGCCTTCTTGATACCTCTTTCGATAGTATCGTTAGGCATGTTTGCAGCCTTTGCCTTTGCAACTACCTGTGCAAGCTTGAAGTTGTTATTAACGTCTGGGCCGCCTTCCTTTACGGCAACAGCGATCTCACGACCGATGATCGTAAATACCTTTCCCTTTGCTGCGTCGTTCTTTTCCTTCTTGTGCTTGATGTTTGCAAATTTTGAATGACCTGACATATATATCCTCCATATTACTTTTTTCAATGTTTAAAAATGTATCCTTTTATATTTCAATGCCGAAGCTGTCTCACCTTGCTTAAACCCGGCGATCATCCCGACAGCTTCATATGCAGTACCTTGAAAAATCCCCTGTCATTAAAGCGTATGAGTCTTGCTTTCCTGTCCGAACAGCATACCTCGACACCGTCTCCGTTTTCAAGCTCAACAGGCTCCTGACCGTCTATGGTCATAACTGCCTTTTCCGGATATGAATCCCTGTTAGTGTCCACGAACACCTTAACCGTATCGTTTGATGATACCACAACACTTCTTAAGCTGAGGCTGTGGGGACATATCGGCGTCAATACCATCAGCTTCGCTTCAGGCGTTACTATCGGTCCCGAAGCCGAGAGATTGTATCCGGTGGAACCGGTAGGCGTTGCGATGATGATACCGTCGCCAAGATAGGTATTGACCGGTTCGTCGTTTACATATGCATGAACACATACGATCCTCGAAAAGCCCATTCTGTTGATGACCACATCATTTAAAGCAAGTCGTTCGGGTCCGTATACCTTACCCTGCCTTAAGTGTCTTGCAACGACCATCATGCGCTCTTCAACATAATAATCTCCGGCGATCAATCTGTCAACCGCACTGTATATCTCATTTCTTTCTATTGATGACATAAAGCCCAGATGACCCAGATTGATACCCAGTATCGGAATATCCTTATCCTTGAGCCTTCTGACCGTATTGATGATCGTGCCGTCGCCGCCAAGCACCAGGCAGCAGTCATAATCACCGTCGATATCGGTTCCGGTCTTGATCCCCTTGCCCGCGAGATATTCGGTCAAGGCATCCGTGACCGAGCTGTCGGGGTCCTTATTTCTGTTTGTTACGAGTAAAAAGCTATTCATAAGGTGTTGTGCGCCTCCGTAACAACTTCCGTTATCAAAGCCTTTAAATCCTTATCCGTATCATCACTGACTAACGAGAGAAAAGCAAGATATTCAATATTGCCCTCCGGTCCTTTGATCGGTGAATAATCAAGGTCTGTCAGATGAAACCCGATACTCTGTGCGAATAAGATCACACGTTCTATCACTTCTTCATGGATCTTTGCGTCTCTTACCACACCCTTTTTACCGACCTGTTCGCGCCCCGCTTCAAACTGCGGCTTTATCAGCGCAACCATCCGGGCTTGCGGTTTCATAAGCTCTTTGACCGGTTCGAGCACCTTGAGCAGTGATATAAATGAAACGTCGATTGAAACAAAATCCGCTTTCTCATCAATATCTTCCGGCGTTAAGTAACGGATATTGGTCTTCTCCATTGAAATGACCCGTTCGTCATTTCTGAGCTTCCATGCAAGCTGATTGGTTCCGGAATCGACAGCGTATACCTTTTCAGCTCCGTTTTGCAGCATGCAGTCGGTAAATCCGCCGGTTGATGAACCCACATCCATACACACGCAGCCGTCAAAGCTTAAGCCGTGTTTTTCAACCATCTTTTCAAGCTTTAACCCGCCGCGTGAGACATATTTCATCGGAACGCCCTTAAGCTCGATGTTTACATCATCCTTAAACATCGAACCCGCCTTATCCTCACGCTGACCGTTTACAAATACATTTCCGGCCATGATGACAGCCTTGGCTTTTTCCCTCGAATCCGCAAGACGGCGGTTTACCAGAAGCACATCTAACCTTTCCTTGGACATCTTAACTCCCGATTCATGTAGCGGAAAGCTGTTTCTCAACCGCAGCTGCAACGCCCGCAAGCAGCTCGTCTATCCTTGACGGGTCTTTTCCGCCTGCCTGAGCCATATTGGGTCTTCCGCCTCCGCCGCCGTTAACGATGGGTGCAAGCTCCTTGATCAGATTGCCTGCGTGGGCTCCCTTCGCAATCGCACCGTCTGTCGCCATAGCGAGCAGATTTACTTTTCCTTCGCATGCCGAAGCAATGAATACAACGCCTTCGCCAGCTTTGCTCTTAAGGTCGTCACCGACATTGCGCAGCTCATTCATTCCGGTATCATCAATACGCATTGTAAATACTTTGATACCCTTAACCTCTGTCTGCGCCGCTTCACCGGCTTTGGCATTGGCAAGCTGTGCCTTAAGCTTTTCATTTTCCGAAGAAAGGCTCTTAAGCTCTGCTGCAACCTGTGAAGCTCTGTTTACGATATTCGCGGTATCGGTCTTCAATATCTTTGCGGCTTCGTTGAGTTCCTTTTCGATATTCTTGTAATACGCAGTTACGGCATTGCCCGTAATGGCTTCAATACGCGTTGTTCCGGCTGCGATTACCGATTCGGAAAGTATCTTGAAGGACAGGATCGCTCCGGTATTATTCACATGAGTACCGCCGCACAGCTCCTTTGAGAATTCTCCCATTTTAACGACTCTGACGGTATCGCCGTATTTCTCGCCGAACAGCGCCATAGCGCCGGTCTTCTTTGCATCCTCAATGCTCATGATATCGGTAGTTACAGACAGGTTTTCAGCGATCTTTTCATTGACGATGCTTTCAACCTTTTCAAGCTCTTCCTTAGTCAGAGCCTTGCCGTATGAAAAGTCAAATCTGGTTCTTTCGGTATCCTGATACGAGCCCTGCTGATGAGCGTCGTTTCCGATCACTTCGCGTAATGCAGCCTGTAACAGATGCGTTGCGGAATGGTTACGGCATGTGCTTAACCGCTTGTCAGCATCTACATTAAGGCAGGCCTTCTGACCCTTGGCAATTGAGCCCGTGACCACCTGACCCTTATGTCCGATACGGCCTCCCGCAAGCTTTACAGTCTCTTCGACCTTAAACTCGCCTGTAGAAGTCTTTATGATGCCGCTGTCACCCTTTTGTCCGCCCATCGTCGCATAGAAGGGGGTCTTTGCGGTTATCACTGTTCCCGATTCGCCTTCGCAGATGCTGTCTTTAAGCGAATTTTCATCGGCAAGAGCAACTATCTCCTGTTCGGATGAAAGCTCCTGATATCCTGTAAACTCACTAACTATGGAAGCATCAAGATCGTCAAATACGCTCGATGTATCCTTCTGTGCGAACGCGCTTCCTGCGCGCGCAGTCTGCTTCTGCTGTTCCATTGCTGTCTTAAAGCCTTCCTCATCGACCTTAAGACCTTCCTCGCCTGCCATTTCCACAGTCAGTTCAAGCGGGAAGCCGAAGGTATCATACAGGTAAAATGCATCCTTGCCTTCGATGGTATTTGCCGAAGCTTTTCTTGTGCGGTCAAGGATTTTCACATACTCCTTCATACCGTTTTCAAGAGTGCTTTCAAATCTAACGATCTCCTTATCAAGCTCACTTAAGATGAACTCGCGGTTCTTAGTAAGATTCGGATATGCTTCGCTGTATACCTTGTCGATATAAATAGCCGCGATTGCAAGGATATTGTCCTTATCAAGTCCTAAGTTACGCGCATGACGGACACCGCGGCGGATCAGACGGCGCAGAACATAACCGGCACCGGTGT
>JAILMH010000035.1 GCA_024692715.1 Lachnospiraceae bacterium | reverse complement strand
GCGCTGATGTTCTTAAATCAGCTCTTGAGAAATGGTGCGCTGGATTCAAATTATCTTTCATATTCACAGTCTCAGATCAAATTATTGATGGAATCTAACGAGGTACTCTGTTATATTGGAGACATTTCTCATCTTTCTATAAATCCGGATAAATGGTTCTCTTCCGGCGCAATACATTCATCTTCGGATAGAAAGCCGGTGCTCTGTCTTTCAAGCGGAGGACAGTATGGATGGGCAAATACCTTTATAAGTAAAAGCTGTACAGACTTGCGGGATGCTGCGTGTTTTGTAGATTATATGATGAGCGGTCAGGCTATGGAGGCTCAAAATGACGCTCCATTCAAGGATACAGAGTGGTGGCTTTTTCAGAATCCGCTCTGGGATGAAGTGGACACTACAAGGACCTTTTCTGAAACGGAGTCCCGTAAGATACATGAGCTGAAGAGAGCATATGGAAAGGATGATGTGCGACGTTTTGACGGAAGGCTGCTTACACTTCCGAAGAGTTTTTATGAGCAGGAAGAGATCCAGACACTTAATACAAGGGTTAAAGACTACGAATCAAAGCAACTCGCGGTGATCCTTGCTTCAGATACGGAAAACACTTTTATGAAGGAATACAAGAATCTTGAGACAGGACTCATCAGAATCGGATATCCGAAACTTAAATCTGCCATAAGCAGGCAGATCGCCGAGAATGAAAAAATATACGGGATAGCGTTTGATACCGGGGAGGCGGAAGAATGAACAGATTTATCTACTATATCCGCCGCAGCATAATAGCGCAGATGACAGTACTGGTGCTGGGGATTTTCAGCATTCTTTCATTTTTGATATATCAGGGCTGGAGAAGCTTTAATGAGATCGAAAAGAGTAATGCTCAGGTTTTAACAAATACGATACTTACCCAGACTGAAAATTCACTCAATTCTTATTATGATTCACTCGAAAGAACAGCACAGTCCTTTGGATATTCTCCGACTGTACTTAAATATTTCAGAGAAGATACCATGGAAAAGGTCGAAGATATCAACGGGTTGAAAGCTGTCTTTGCAAATACACTGCTTCTTGACGATCATATCAGGAGCATACAGCTTTACAAAAACGATATGACGCAGATCGCGGCTCTTGGTACTGACTATATACTTCCTGAGAGCCAGAAACGGCTGAGAATCGTCGGAGAGCTGAATGTGGACTACTATCAGCCGGAATCAGACGCAGAGTTAAGCTTCGCTTTTTACCTGCCTATATTTGATCTCTCCAGCGGAAGATATATGGATCAGCTTGGAATGTGCGTATTTCTGCTGGACAGCAGAGCTCTTGATGATACATTAAAAAACTCACTTTCGGCGCTTTCGTCAATGGTAAAGCTCCAGGATACAAATGGCAGGCTCCTTTCATTTCAGACAACAGAAGATATGAAGGGGTTGATCGATGCCGGTGAGATCGAGAGTAAGAAAGGCTTCGACACTACCCATGGAACATGGATGAAAAACGGCTGGAGGATAACTACAGCGGTATCTATCGGGGCAAATGCCGGAAGTGTGATGAAGTACAGAAATATATTGAATCTGACACTCTGGCTCGCTATATTCCTCATGGCGGTACTGATCGCCTTTAGTTATTTCAGGCTAGCACGGCCTATCAGAAAAATTCATGAATTCATAGAAGAAGTGATTTTTTCTCCGTCAAAGCGTCTTAGGCTTAGCCGGCTTGATGATATCGGAATAGTTGGAAACAGCCTTGACCGGCTTCTTGATGAGAATCAAAAAAGCATTCATGAGATAAGGGAAAACAAGATACTTCTTTATGAAATGGAGATCTCCCGGCAGAAGATGAGCCTCCTTGCATATAGAAATCAGATAAATCCTCATTTTTTATATAATACTTTTGCCTGTATCAGCGGAATGGCGCTTATGCATGATGAAGATGATATTGCTGAGCTTACAATGTGCCTTTCTGATATTTTCAGGTATGCAGTAAAAGGCGGAAATGTGGTCAGCGTGGAAGATGAGCTCACAAATCTTGAAAAGTATGGAAAGATAATTTCCTATAGATTTATGGGGAAGATCAGTATAGAGCAGGAAAGCGATGAGGAGGTCAAGAGCTTTCCAATGCTCAAAATGCTGCTGCAGCCGATAGTTGAAAACGCTGTATTTCATGGCCTTGAGCAAAAGCTTGGGAATGGAAGAGTCAGGATAAAGATATGGAAAAATCTCGGACGGATAAGGATAACGGTGCAGGATGACGGCTGCGGAATAAGTGCTGAAAAGCTGAAGGAAATGAAAGAGTGTTACGATAAGCCGGATTTTCTGCCTGAGTATAATGAAGGCAGAGTCCCGGACTTTATGAAACCGCTGAATGAGGTAGAGGGTACAGGAAGAGACCTGCAGCGGGCAGATGATGACGGACCTAAAAAGAGCAGCGGAATAGGAATCGGCAATATTCTGGAACGTTTGAGACTATTTTATGGAAAGACATATACATTTGTTATAGACAGTGCAGAAGGAGAAGGTACAACTGTCAATATCACTGTTCCGGATCACATTATGAAGGAATTTAGTGAAAGTGAAGAGAAGGGTTAAAGGTGTTTTTATGATCACAGCGTATATTGCAGATGATGAGATATGGGTAGTTTTGGGACTTCAGAAGCAGCTTGAAAAAACCGGGCTGCCGGTAAAGGTAGTGGGTACGGCGAATAATGGACTTACGGCGAAAGAAGAAATCGGAAGCCTTAAACCGGATATCGTTTTTACAGATATAAGGATGCCCGGAGAAAATGGACTTGATCTACTTCATGACATAGGTGATGAAAGCCCTGAGAGCAGAGTAGTGATAGTTTCCGGATATGCGGATTTTAGCTATGCCAAAGAGGCTATAAGCGGGCATGCATATGAGTATCTGGTCAAGCCGGTACATCAGGAAGAACTTAAGAGCCTGATGGATAAGCTTCAAAAGGAGCTTGAACCGGAGCTCTCAGAGGAAGAGGTAAGGCAGGAAGCAGAGGTTATTCAGGAAGAAAATGCAACGGATATTGATCGGGTGATCAAGCGTATCAGAGAAAATTTTACAAAGGAGATAAACCTTACAGATCTCGCAGAGGAGTTTGGAATGAGCGCGGCTACTCTCAGCACACAGCTTAAAGAGAAGCTTTCTATGACCTTTTCGAGCTATGTGACATCGCTTAGGATACAAAAGGCGAAAGAACTTCTGAAAAATCAGGCGGTTTCAATACAGGAGGTCGCTGAAATGGCAGGCTACACGGATTATTTTTATTTTACAAAGGTATTCAAAAAAGTAGAAGGAATCTCTCCGAGTAAATACCGTAAAGAATTACAATAATTTTTTTATATTTACTTAATTCTTTTTTTAGATTTGCCGATACACAAAATATAGATTTCTGATATTAGGTGAATATACGGAAAATTTGGAGGGGAATTAAATATGAGAAAACAAATTGTTGTTATTGTTTCGTTGGCTATAGCTGCGTCTCTTTTTACAGGCTGCGGAAATTCCGGTGAGCCAAAGAAGGAGAACACGGGACTTGCTGCAGACGGTGAGGTTGAAGATGTGTATTTTGGCGGTCTTACGATGAACGGAATGACCGAGGATGAGTTTAACAGTAAGCTCAATGCTGAATCCGCAACCAACTATAAGATCAAATATTATGATGACTTAAATACACTTTTAATGGCACTTGACCGCGGAGACATTGAAAATATATGGACAAATGAAGCTTCTGCAGAGTATATCATCGGTCATAACGAGGGTAAATATGATATGAAAGATCCTGAGATAGCAGAGGGAATCGCGTCATATTTCGGATATTCTATGGCAACTAAAGCGTCAAATGTTGAAGAGGCCGGAGGAAATGTAGAGCTTAGCCTTACGCTGAACGAGGCCATCAAAGGACTTCAGGAAGACGGTACGCTGGACAAACTTAAAGCAGAGTATATTGACGATTCAGGTTCGAGAGAATTGCCTGAGCCTGAGGCACTTCCTGTGATCGAGGGAGCAGATACATATAAGGTGATCATAACAGGTGATGTACCCCCTATGGACTACGTTACGGCCGACGGGGAAGCAGCAGGCTATAATATAGCACTGCTTTCAGCTATTTCAAAAAAGGCAAATATTAATTTTGAACTGGTAACATCAGCTACAGGATCAAAGGTCACAGCACTTCAGTCAGGAAAAGCTGATATACTTTTCTGGGCACTTGGAATCAAGCAGGGAGAAGACGGAGAGATGAGTTACGATGCTGATCTTCCTGATGGGATCACAGTTACAACTCCGTATCTTGAGATAAGGCAGAAAGTAATAATAAAAGCTAAATAAGATGTTGGCGGCAGGGAAAATTCCCTGCCGCAAGCTTTAGGAGGAAATAGTGGCTGAGCTTATATATAAAACACTGATAGAAGGCGGAGCGTGGAAAACACTTCTTGTCGGACTTGGGGACACAGTAAAAATAAGTGTATTGGCACTTTTTTTCGGAACTATACTTGGCGCCGGAATTTGTGCGATGAGGATGAGCCGTATAAAAGCACTCAGTTTATTTGCCAGGATCTATATAGCTTTTTTCAGAGGCTCCCCGGTATTGATGGTCTTGATGCTCATGTACTATGTGATATTTGCAAAGATAAGGCTTGAAGCACATATGGTGGCGGTTCTGGCCTATGCCATGAATTCAGCTGCTTACATAGCGGAGCTGATGAGAAGTGCGCTGGAGGCTACAGATAAGGGACAGGTAGAGGCGGCAAGAACGCTTGGCTTTTCCGGATTTGATGCTTTCAGACTGATAACACTTCCGCAGGCTGCAAAGGTTGCC
>JAILMH010000014.1 GCA_024692715.1 Lachnospiraceae bacterium | reverse complement strand
TTGGGGTGCTGTCAGAATGGTATGGAATTTGTCTGGGATGACGGAAGCCATGTATATCCTGATGAATACCCTGAGGAAATGTCTGAGATAACTGTGACAGGAACCTTTGACGTATATACAGAAGAGGGCGACGAAATGCAGAATATTCGCCTTAAAGACGCTTCAATAAGTTTATAAATATAGTGAAACTCCGGAGATCATATGAATCTTCGGAGTTTTTTTATGGGTTTGGTACATGTTTTCGGCATATAGCGAATTTTGCAGTTTTATAGGAAAAAAACAGCAACTTTTTGCAGTTTCCTGGCCTGTTTTAGGCATATATAAATAAATTCGCTTTTATAGGCTACAGATTCATGGAAACTGAGTGTATAAACTGGCAATTTTTTCATATATGCCCAATCACGTAAGTGGTATTGAAGATTTTAGGCATAGTATGGAGAACACTACGGTTTATGCCGAATAATACGGGAGAGTATCACTTTCACTAATACTTCTGCTATACTATTTTTAGGAAATTACAGAAAGAAATGAGGATTTATTTATGAAATATAATTTTGATGAAATAATAGAGAGACGTGGAACAAATTCTTATAAGTGGAATGTTGCAGAGGGCGAGCTTCCTATGTGGGTTGCTGATATGGATTTCAAGACTGCTCCGGAGATCAGAGCCGCTCTGCAGAAAAGGCTTGATCATGGGATCTTTGGATACGAGGATATTCCTGATGAGTGGTATAGTGCCTACCAGAGCTGGTGGGAGAGACGTCATCATTTTAAGATTGAAAAGGACTGGCTCGTTTTCTGTACAGGAGTGATCCCGGCTATCTCTACAATGGTGCGAAAGCTTTCCACACCGGCAGAAAAGGTCGTAGTGCAGACTCCGGTTTACAATATTTTCTTTAATTCTATAGTAAATAATGGAAGGCAGCCTTATGAAAATCGCCTGATATATGACGAGAAAACAGGCCGATACAAAGTGGACTGGGAAGATCTGGAAAAAAAGCTTGCAGATCCCCAGACTTCACTTTTCCTGCTTTGTAATCCGCACAATCCTTCCGGTGAGATATGGACAAAGGAAGCTCTTTCAAAGATAGGAGCCCTTTGTAAAAAATATGGCGTTACGGTAATTTCTGATGAGATTCACTGCGACATTACAGATCCCGGAACAGAGTATGTGCCATTTGCTTCGGCATCGGAAGTTTGTAAAGAAATCAGTGTTTCATGTATAGCACCGACCAAGTGCTTTAATATTGCGGGAACCCATACGGCAGCTGTTTTTGCGGCAGATCCGTTCCTGCGTCATAAAGTTTGGAGAGGCCTCAATACAGATGAGGTTGCCGAACCTAATTCTTTTGCAATGACAGCAGCTATTTCGGCTTTTAATGAAGGAGAAGAGTGGCTTGAAGAGTTAAGAAAATACGTGGCTGAGAATAAAAAGACTGTTCGTGAGTTTATCATGAAGGAAATTCCTAAGGTGAAGGTAATGCCTTCTGATGCAACGTATCTTTTGTGGTTGAATATAGGTGAGTACGGAAAGCCTTCAAATGAGCTGGCTAAAGAGATAAGGGAGAAGACAGGACTTTATCTTTCAGCAGGTGATATTTTTGGCGGTGATGGAGAAAATTTCCTCAGAATGAATACAGCCTGCCCCAGAGCGTTTATTGAAGATGGTCTTGAAAGGCTTAAAAAGGCGCTGGGGTAAGTCTGTTATAAATTTCATTTATAGATGATTAAAAATATTATATATTATTCAATACCTAAAATTAATGCTATTATTCAAGCACAGTAGATCACAGGTGATCAGAGCGCGTAAATAACAGTATGATTTAGGAGTGAGAATATATATGAGTATTACAGCACCTTACAGATATGATGTGGTTGGAAGCTTTTTAAGACCGGACTATTTGAGGAAGGCAAGAGCTGAGTTTGAAGCCGGAAGGCTTGACGCAGAGGAGCTTAAAGCGATTGAAGACCGTGCAGTGACGGAGCTCGTAAATAAAGAAAAGGAAGCAGGACTTCATGTTATAACAGACGGTGAATTCAGACGTCTTACCTGGCATCTCGACTTTATGTGGAATATAGATGGCGTAAAAAGAGTGAGATCAGCAGAAGGAAATACCACATTTAATGGCGAAGCAGCGGCAATTGACGATGTTACACTTGAGGGAAAGCTTTCGCTTGGGGAGCATCCTTTTATCGAACATTTCAGATTTCTTAAGCAGTTTGAGGATGAAAATACTGCGGCGAAGCTTACGATCCCTTCACCGGGACAGTTTTATGCACTCTTTACCGGAAGAAAAGAGCTGGAAAATACTCTTGATATTTATGGAACCAACGATAGATTTGCAGATGCTGTGGTAAAGGTATATAGAGAATTTATCGGGCAGTTTTATGAGGCGGGCGGAAGGATACTTCAGCTTGACGACTGCACCTGGGGAGGCTTTGTCAATGCGACAATGGCTACAGCGCTTACAGGGCTTCCAAAGAGCCAGCTCCCTTCGTATATGAATCTGCTTGCTGACATCAATAACAGAGTCATCGACTTAAAGCCTGCAGATATGGTCATAAATACTCACGTCTGCAGAGGAAACTATCATTCAACATTCTTTTCAAGCGGCCCGTATTCTGAGGTTGCTGAGCCGCTTTTTGGAGGAGAGAACGTAGATGCATATTATCTTGAGTTCGACGACGAAAGATCTGGTGGATTCGAACCTCTTAAATATGTTTCCGGTGATAAAAAGGTGGTTTTAGGCCTTGTTACTACTAAAAGACCGGAGCTTGAGGATAAAGAAAAGATCATAGAAAGAATTTACGAAGCGGCAAAATATGTTCCGCTTGAGAGATTATATCTTTCTCCGCAGTGTGGCTTTGCTTCATGTGAAATAGGTAATAAGCTTACAGATGAGGAGCAGTGGGCCAAGGTACGACTGGTACGGGAGATCGCGGAAGAGGTCTGGAAAGAAGCTTTAGTTGTATAAAAAGTTTAAGGGAATCCGGTGAGTGTGCCGGATTCTTTTTTTGCAAAAAATGCAGTTCATCCCATTTGAAGCTACCATTCGTCAGGAATTGCACTTTTTAAATTGATTTTGTTGTATTATTAGTACACGCAATTACAAACTCCCACGAACTTGGTTGATTTATGAAAAGAAGTATTGTATTTTATTGTGTGGGAGAAAGGGAATTTATGATTCGAGTAGAACACATCTCAAAAAAATTAGGAAAGAGGCAGGTGCTCAAGGATGCCGGTTTTGAAGCGGCACCGGGGCAGTGCATTGGTATAATCGGTGCAAACGGCAGCGGAAAGTCGACGCTTCTTTCAATCATAACAGGTGTTGCGAAGCCTGATTCTGGAAATATTTCATTCTGGAATAAAGATCCACTTAAAGATACAAAACTTTTTTCGAAAATGATCGGTTATGTACCGCAGGGAAGTGCTTTGATAGGTGACATATCGGTTAAAGATAATCTCGGCCTTTGGAGTAAGAAAAAACTTGCGGAGAACCGGGAATTGATCGAAGAATTTGAATTGGGAAGTTTTTTGAATAAAAAGGTTTCAAAGCTTTCCGGAGGAATGAGACGCAGGGCAGATATAGCCTGTGCTGCATCTAATGATCAGCCTGTGCTCGTCATGGATGAGCCTTGTGCATCGCTGGATATTTTTCAGAAAAAGAAGATACATGAATTCCTTAAAGGATTTCTTAAAAGAAACGGCATAGTGATAATGTCCACGCATGACAGAGATGAGATAGATATGTGTGACAGACTGTTTTTTATTGAAGGCGGAGTGCAGAAAGAAATCTCGAAGGATTGTGATATTAATTCACTTTTTAAGTGATTAATATATAGAGCAGATTATGAAAGGTTCGTAGTCTGACAGATTAGTGAGCAATTAACGCTGACTTGCAGATCTGATATTTTCTGAATATCAGAAAAAGAGGAGTGAAAGGAAAAAAGTATGAGTAACGAATTCAAGTTTGACCCGATGACTGGAGAGACGATCAAAAATGATACGGCGCCGGAAAACGAGAACAGCTTCGATCCAATGACAGGGGAGCCGATAAAAAAGGCAGATTCAGAGCCTGATAATGGTGTTGAATTTGATCCGATGACAGGTGAGCCTGTAAAAAAGGGTGAGCAGTCTCAGAGTGATGTTCAGTTTGACCCGATGACCGGAGAACCGGTCAACAATGATGCGCAGGCCGGAGGAAGCGTACAGTTCGACCCGATGACAGGTGAGCCTGTTTATGGTGGAAACAGTTTTTCATCTGTACCGGCAGAGAATCCTAAGAAAGGCAATAAGGCGGCCGTTGCTGTAGTTGCTGTGATCGTAGTGCTTATTGCTATCGCAGGATGCGTATTTGCAGCGTTTAAGCTTGGCGTTTTCAAGAAGCCTTATGAAAAGGTTTATGACGGAATAGATAAGACACTGACTTCAAATTCATCTCACATAACTAAAGATCTCTCTGATATGGTTGCGATCATAAATTCAGGAGATTATAACTTTGATCTGGATGGTTCAGTAGATAGTTCAGGTTATAAGGTTAAGGGAAGTCTGAACTATGCTCAGAATTCCAAGAAGAAACAGCAGTCTGCAGTGGCATCTGCAGGTGTTGGAGATCTTGAGTTCACAGTTTCTGAATATATGACAGATAAGGAGATCTATGCAGATCTTGGAGCATTATATTCAAGAGTTCTTAAGTATTCTTTCGATGATGATAATGACGGATTTCTTCTTAAGGAAATGAATAAAGATCAGATCAAGGCTATTAATACTTTCCCTGCACAGTTCTTTAAGATGACAGCCAATAGAAATAAGCAGTCAGAGGCTATGGAAAAGACTGTCAAAGAATCAATGGCTGACTGGGAGATCGAGAAGGCTGATCCGGAAGAATTTGAGATCAATGGTAAGGACAGAAAACTAAACGGTTACACAGTTACTTTGACAGGCGATGATCTTTCAAAACTTTATAAGGATATACTTGATCAAGCTGAAGAAGAAAATCCTGATTACTATGATGCAATGGATCAGTTCTTCGGAGTTGGAGTCTACGAAGAGGCTAAGGAGCAGATGCTCAAGGATCTTGTGGATTTTCCTGAAACAGATTTCAATGTTTACTTATACAAGGGAGCTGCCGCTGTAATCACAGTTGATGGTGAGAAAGATTTTGTAATGAACTGCTATAAGGGCAGCAAGCCACTTGATGAGATCGAGATCACAAGCGGAGAAGACAAGATCAATGTGTCTAAGACAGATGAGGATTCTGTAGAGTCTATCAGCATTAAGGGAACTGCTGACGGAAAGTCTATTAAGGGCGGTTTAGACTATGATTATAAGAATGGTGAGATCAAAGTCAGCGCCATGGGCGTAAGCTATAAGTTTAATTTCACTAAGGAAGATGGAAAATACGTATTTTCTACAAAGGATACAAAGTATGGAGATGTAAGCTTTTCACTTTCTGCAACGATTTCTAAGGGCGCAAAGATCAAAGAGATAAAGGATTCTGATGCACTTGATATAGGTAAGGCTTCAGAGGATGATATGAGAGAGATGGTTTCTGACCTTCAGGAATCAATTGGCGGCTTAATGGGCGGCGTTTTAGGCGGCTATGGAAGTTCAGATGATGACTATGGTTCATACGGCGGTTATGGCTCAGATGATGATTATGATTCATATGACAGTTATGGTTCAGACGATGATTACAGCTCATATGGAGACTATGATTCAGATGATTATTCTTCAGGTGTGACCGACAGTGAAGGAAATACCTTTAGTTACTGATTAAATTACAGAGGAATGGGTGTTTTATGAAACAAAAACTCACATATCTGTATATAGAAATAAAAAGGGGAATCTGCTTGATTCCCTTTTTTATAAGATCATTTTTGCTTTCATTTCTGCTTTTGGCAGTGATAACTGCGGCGACGGCCTTTTTTATGAATAAAGCCGGAGATTTCGATAAAATGCAGATAGATGTATACATTGCAAATGAAGGCACAATGGAGCAGATCAATAGTCAGACAAAGCTTGCAGCAGGAATGGTTTCTCAGATGGACAGTTTTCAGTCTGTGAGCAGGTTTGTATTTAAGGATACAGAGGAAGATGCAAGAAAAGATGTTGAGACCGGAAAAGCGGCAGCGGCGATAGTATTGACGGCTGACTTTTATGACAATATCAACAGAGGTGAAAATACTCCGCTTACGATACTTGTTTCAAAGGCAAATAGTTTAAATAATGCTGTATTCAAAGAAAATGTGAGTTCACTGGTAAATGTTTTGCAGGACGCAGAATCTGCAGTATATGCACTGGATCTTGCAGCAGTTAAATATAAATATGTTGAATCACAGGTCGATGTTGAAAATAGAATTTCAACAGAGCTTTTACAGAAGTTTTTTGCAAGAGGAGATCTTTTTGATGAAGAAAATATATCGGTCTACGGCGAAGCTTCTGTTTCAGAATTCTATATGGTATCGATATTGATAATACTGATATCAGCGGTTGGAACAGTTTTTGCCGCACTGTATTCGGAAGAAAAAAAGGATACGCTGGTTGCCCTTAGAAGGGCAGGGATAGGCAGGCCATGGACCGGTGCAGTGCATATATTGTCAATGGTAACAGTCATATATATTTTTTCTCTGATCTTTTCCGGAGCAGCTTTTAAGGTTTTAGAAGAAATGGGTGAAAGCAGTCAAAGCTTTAGTTTATTTAAGGCCGCAGCTCTTTTTCCGGCAATGATCTTCTTTGCTTCGGTGTTTCATCTTATATATACGCTGGTGAGGAAAAGCAGAAACAGTGCTCTGATATTTATTATTGTGATGTCGGTTCAGATGATCTGCGGCGGCGGGGTAATACCGATGGCCTATCTCCCAAAGAGCTTAAGAATTGCCGGGGAATTTTCAGCAGTGAGAATTGCTGAAAAATATATGACAGGGCTTTTCTTTGGAAAGATCAATGCTTCGAACATACTTATCCTGATATTGGCTTCTGTGGCAGTTTTTGCAGCAGCTTTGGCGGCGGAAATAATTGCAGGAAAATTGCAGATGGCGGAAGAAGAGAGAAGTGACAGACTTGAAGATCAAAAGAAAAATGTATATTCCGGCTTCGAGCTTCCGTATCCGGCAAGATGGATATGGGTGATAATAAAGAGAAATATCAGCGTGCCCGGGATATTGGCAATGTGCATTTTTACTGCAGGAGCTATTTATATATACAGTGAGGCGGTACTTCCAAGCGTTTCAAACAAGGTGATCGGAGTATGTTCATCAGATGACAACGAGTACGCTGAGAGTATCTTTAAGGAAGATACAGGCTTTGACTATACAAGATATACAGATGAAAAAACGCTTAGAGAAGATGTGACATCGGGAAAAGCGGATTGCGGTTTTGTGATTTCTGATAATGGTGAAAATATATGCTTCATTACGTCGGGTTCTTCGACAAAGGGCTATGTAGCAAAAGAGAGAATTTACTCGGCTGTTTTTGGTAAAATTGCCGAAAATAAGGTCACTGAACTGGCGCATGATAATACGGTCTTTACTGAAGCCGGAGATGAAGCGGCAGATGATGCGATAAAAGCATATAGAGATTTTCAGAACAGCGAATATGTTTTTACGGTAAATTATAAAGATATAGGAAATGAAGTTAAAAACTCTGAAATGTCGGGAGGCTCTTCACTCGGACTACTGGCAGCAGCGATATTTATACTTACTCTTGGCTTTGGAAGATATAGATATACAGATGAATTTAAGAACATAAGCCGTAAGCTTCCCATAAGATTTTCAAAACTGTATTTATTTGGAAATATATTGATTCCGGGGCTTGTCATGTCGGAAATTCTCGTGATCATGTCCGCTGTTTTCTTTGGCTTTACCGGGCTTCCGGATGTGCTGAGAGCCATACCGTCGGTACTGCTGGCTTCGGTGTGGGGAATGATCATAAGCGGGATATGTGTAAAGGATGAGACATATCTATGCACGATGTTTTCGATATTTATTGTTTCACTGCTCGTATGTTCGGTATTTTTTGATATAAGTGAAATGCTTCCGATGTTGAAGATGATAAGGATATTATTCCCGGAGAATATTATGCTCGCGGGATGAGATGATTTTTAGGAGGGATAAATTATGGCATCTTTTTTTGATAAGATGAAAACTAACATCAGTAATGTTTCTGAGAAAGCAGTCAATATGACAAATGCTGTTGCAGAGACAGCAAGTCTTAAGTCAAAGATCGCACAGGAAGAAAAAATTCAGAATGAGCTGTATGTTGAGATCGGTAAGTATTATTTTGGCAAATATGCAGATAATGCCGATGAAGAGATGGTCAGCAGGATTCAGCAGATAAAGAATTCTATTGCAAGTGTCAAGGATATGAGACATCAGATCTCAGTGATAAAGGGTGTTAAAGTATGCCCGGCATGCGGTGCAGAGAATCTGCTCAGTGCAAATTTCTGTACTTCATGCGGTAAGCCGATACCTAAAGAGGCTTCTCCGCTTGCAGATGATATGATGCTCTGCCCAAAGTGTGGTAATCCTGTAAAGAAAGATGTGAGATTCTGTACTTCATGCGGTGCAAATATCGAGGAATTAAACAGCGTAAAAACTGAGGCACCGGTAGTTGAGCCTGAGGCGCCGGTAGTTGAGCCTGAAGCACCGGTAGTTGAGCCTGAAGCACCTGCAGCAGAGCCTGAAGCACCAGTAGTTGAGCCTGAAGTACCAGTAGTTGAACCTGAAGCACCTGCAGCAGAGCCTGAAGTTACAGAAGAGGTGAAGGAAAGCCCTGTGATAGATAAGGCTAATGTGGGATTTTGCAAGAACTGTGGTGCAAAGCTGATCGAAGGCGCACTGTTCTGTACAGAATGCGGAACCAGACAGTAAAAAGAAAAAAAGAGGAGAGAATAAGATGGCAGGATTTTGTGGTAATTGCGGAGCACCGATAGAAGACGGTGCAAAGGTATGCGGAAATTGCGGTACACCTGTAGTAAGTGTTAAAAGTGGAAATATCGACCTTGGAAACCAGGTTCAGAACAGCTATAAGCAGGTCAGAGAAATGGTAAAGAAGCCGGTGAACTATACTAAGTATATAGCGATCGGAGTTGCTGCTCTGGTGGTTGTTGTCTTATGCATCGTGGCAGGTACACTTATCTCTGCAAACACAGGATATAAGGGAACATTTAAGAAATATTTTGCAGCAGTGAATGACGGGGATGAAAAAAAGGCTGCGTCTCTTATCTCGGATTCATACTGCTATGTTTACGGAAGCAATGACCTTGAGGATTATCTCGAAGCCAAGTTTGACAATCTGAAAGATGAATACGGCAAATATAAGATCACATATAAATATAAAGATGTTGAGAAGCTTAAAAAGAGCGACCTGGAGGATTATAAAGATCTTGCAGACAGACTGCTTGACGGAGTAAAGACAGACTTTGATGTTGACTCTATTAAAGCAGTATATAAGGTTGACATCAGATATAATCTCAAGGGCAAGGACGGAAGTACACATGACAATGTCACTGTCTTTGCTATAAAAGAAAATGGAAAGTGGAAACTTTCTGATAGCATTTTATAAAAGAATCTGTTATACTCGTAGGGCACCTTTTTTGAAGAAAAGGTGCTCTATTTTTGTGTGGTTAAATTGCTCACTGTGTACAATTGTTTCAGCATGTGAAACAGCACTTGTAATAAGGGTGATTTAATTTTATAATTGTTACATATTAGACAAAGCTTTTTCAGGAGGAATCAATGGGTATTGTCGTATTTGGCGCAGTGCTTATGGATATAAAAGGATATCCGATCGGCACGTTTTATGCGGAAGGTAGAAATGTCGGTAGAGTTATGCAGGTTCATGGCGGGGTGGCAAGGAACGTTGCTGAGGACATTGCAAATGTTGAGTTAAAACCGACGTTTGTGACAATACTGGATGAATCCGGAATGAGTACGGAAGTTTTAGAAAAATTAAAACGCCATAACATCAACGTTGATTACATACGTAAGTCCAAGGACGGTCTTGGACGCTGGCTTGCTGTGTTTGACAACGACGGAGATGTTGTTGCGTCTATTTCACAGAGACCTGATCTGTCTCTTATAGATACGATCCTTGATGAGCAGGGAGATGAGATCATCAAGAATTGCGACAGTGTTGTCGCTGAGATCGATATGGAATCAGATACGCTTAAGAGAATATTCAATCTGGCGGAAAAGTATCATAAGGATGTTTATGCTGTTGTTTCTAACATGTCTATAGCAATGGAAAGAAGAGATCTGCTTTCAAGGACAGGGTGCGTTGTGTGCAACCTGCAGGAGGCGGGTTTATTGTTCTCGGAAAATTATGAGACAACTACGCATGAAGAGATGTGTGAAAAACTTACTGCAAGAATTCGTGGTGCTAAGATCAAGAAGATGGTAGTTACCATGGGCTCTGAAGGTGCGGTTTATGCAGATGATAAAGGTAATAGCGGTTTCTGTCCGGCATGGAAGGTAAATGTTGTAGATACCACCGGCGCCGGCGATTCATTTTTCTCAGGTGTTGCCATCGGACTTACTTATGGTAAGACACTTGGAGAGTCCTGCGAAATAGGAACCAGACTGGCTGCTTCTGTTATTGCGACAAGGGAGAATGTGTGCCCTCGCTTTAATCCGGAAGAGTTCGGTCTTAATGTTAAGAGGAAGTAAATCATCGTAGGTCGTGGACTGCATCAGGAACTGTTTTGAATTACAGTTCCTTTTTGATTTGCACACTTTTATTTTTGAGACAGTATATGACTAAGGTCATAGAAAAAATATGCCGATATAAAATACGGTGAATTATGAGAAAAAAAGGAGAAAACTAAATGAAGATAGGGCTTTCAGAAGTAATCCTTATTTTTGTGGTTGCACTTTTTGTTATAGGCCCGGATAAGCTGCCTGAATTTGCAGGCAAGCTCGGCAAGGCACTTGCAAAGTTTAAAGAAGCGTCAAGTGAGGTCACTGCAGATATTAAGAAAAATGTGACCGACCCCCTTGAAGAAGCACAGAAACCTTTGAAGGAGGCTATGCAGCCTTTGAAGGACATTGAGAAAGAAGTTAACGGTAATATTCGTGAAGTGAAGCAGTCTTTTAATGGTATTGGAAAAACAACTTCTTCAGATACTAAAAAGAAAGAAAAGCCTGAAGAAAATGTGACTGCAGAAGCTGCTCAGGATGAAGAAAAGGTGGAAACCGATTCTGAGGTAACTACTTCCGCGGAAGCAGCCGTTGATGATAAAAATGATTCTAAGGAGGTAGATGAGGCGTGAGAATTGGCCAGACAGAGCTGCTTATCATTTTAGCAGTGGTTGTGATTATTTTTGGACCGACACAGATTCCCAAGCTTACTAAGATGTTTGGTAAAAGTGTAAAAAATTTTCGCGAAGGAATGGGAGACGATGAGTCCTCTTCTGAGAAAAAAGAAAAATCGTCTGAAGACGACAGTAAAGAATAATGGATAAAAGTAACAAATCACATGAAAATGACGGCAATATGTCGCTGTCTTCTCATTTGAGAGAACTCAGGAACCGTATTGGAGTATGTATAGTGTTCCTTATGGCGGCGATGTTTGTCGGACTTTATTTTGCAGGAGATCTTGTTCAGCTTTTTCTTGACTTTGGAGCGAAATATAACTATGAGTTTGTTTATCTTACACCACAGGAGCTTCTTATAGAGTATTTTTCGCTGGCGTTTGTATTTGCTGTCGCAGTAACGTTTCCAATTATTTTGTATCAGATCTGGGCTTTTATGACGCCCGGTATGGAGTTTAGGGAGAAGCTCTTTTTCTTGGGAACGTTTTTATTTGGACTTGTTTTCGCAGCACTAGGCGTATTTTTCGCAGGAAAGGTTCTGATTCCTTTTATGCTGAAATTTTTGATAGACTTAAGCGCTGGAACAGATATAAAAGCTAATATAAGCGTACAGAGTTATATTTCGTTTCTGATAACGATATTTATAATTTTTGCTGTAGTCTTTGAGCTTCCGATAGTATCTGTGATACTTACACAGCTTGGAATCTTAAAGACAGCCTGGATGAAAAAAGGACGAAAGTTTGTTATCGTACTCATCTTTTTTGTTGCGGCGATCATAACGCCGCCGGATGTGGTTTCACAGGTTATGACAGCAATACCAATGATATTGTTATATGAATTCAGCATTATACTTTGCGATATACTTGGAAAGTTCAGAAAAAGTTAGTGGTGTTTTTGGAGTAATGGAGTAGGAAAAGAGAATTATGGCTAAAAAAGAAATTTCAAGAAAAACATTTATTAAAGGGCTTGCAGCAGGAGCTGCTTCAATCGCAGCATTCGGAGCTCTTTCTACAGTTGAGAAGTCAAAGTCCGGATCTGGTTCAGCCGGTTCGGGAAGTGCTACAGTACCGGCTGATATTCAGGCAGCAGCAAGCGGTCTTACATTTACACCGGGTACCTATGAAGCTACTGCAAAGGGTCTTGCAAGTGATGTCAAGGTTACAATGACATTCGATGAGACAATGATCACAGCTTGTGATATAGATGTTTCAGGCGAGACACCGGATATCGGTGCGATGATCGGTGACGAGATGGCTGAAAAGATCGTCACAGCCCAGAGTGCTGATGTTGATGCTGTTTCAGGCGCAACTATCACTAGTGAGGCTGTTAAGAAAGCCGCAGCTGATTGTATATCACAGGCAAGCGGAACAACTGTTGCTGTCGGAGGCAATTCAGAAGGTTCTGACTGGCTTGGTGAGGCACCTGAAATCGCAGATTCAGATATTACAGAGACAGTAGATACAGATATGCTTATCGTTGGTGTAGGTACAGCAGGATGGCCTGCTCTTATGACAGCAGCAGAAGAGGGCGTAAATGTATTAGCTATCGAAAAAGGCAAGGCTCCGACTAATGTCAGAGAAGATATCGGTGCAATCGGTACAAAGTGGCAGAAGGAAACTATCGAACAGTTTCCTGAGATGGAGATCGATAAGACAGAGGCTATCGAGGATATCGTAAGATATGCCACTGGTTATTGTAAATATGATCTTATCAAGCTCTGGGCTAATGAATCAGCAGAGACAACTGAGTGGATCGGAGGAATCCTTGAGGATTCAGGTAAGTATTACATGCAGCATGAGGGAGGTCTTGGAGATACAAGATACCCTGAGCGTGATAAAGCTTATGCAACAGGACACAGCCCGCATAAGACAGATGACGCAGGAGATGATGTTACAACAACATCTGTATTTGAAGAGCATCTTGCAAAATATTCTAATGCTGAACTTCGCTGCAACTGTGAGCTCGTGAAGCTCCTTCAGGATGATTCAGGAAAGGTCGTAGGAGCGATTGCAAAGAGTTCAACACTTGAAGCTCAGGCCGATGGAACCGATAAGGTCACAGAAGAGCATTATGTAAAGATCAATGTTGCAAAGGCTGTACTTATGAGTACATCAGGCTATGCTACAAATGGTGCTATGATGAATGCGCTTCAGCCTATGACTCAGGAAATGAAGGTTCAGTGTAAGGTTGGTTCAAAGGGAGATGGTTCAGGCATCAAAGCTATGCTCTGGGCCGGTGCTGCAATGGACCCTATCCATACATCAATGATGTTCAACAGATGTGCGGTCAAGCCGGATGAAGTTGCAGGAGCAGATACAGTAGGTGCATGGTTCTGGTTTGGTGAGCAGCCTTTCCTTAAGGTAAATCTTAATGGTGAGCGTTTCTGTAATGAGTCAGGCCCTTATGAATTCATGCTTCACTCAATGGAAATGCAGCCAAATCATACATACGTTGATGTATTTGATGCCAATAATAAAGAGTATACAAAACAGTTCCAGGAAGTAGGATGCTGCCGCTTATGGCCATTCGACAATGGAGCGATTTCAAACAGGGATTATGATTCATGCTGGGAATCTAATGAGCAGCTGATCGAGGATGGCTATCTTATCAAGGCAGATACACTTGAGGAACTCGCAGAAAAGCTCAATATCCCTTCAGATACATTTGTTAAGACAGTAGAGCGTTACAATGAGCTTTGCGCAAAGGGAGTGGATGAGGACTATAATAAGTCACCGCATAGAATGACTCCTGTTGATACAGCACCATTCTATGGAATCCGTACATGTGCATGGCATCTTACAACACTTGATGGATGCTCTATCAATACAAACATGCAGGTACTTCGTGAAGATGGCTCTGTTATAGAGGGTCTTTATGCAGCAGGTGATTGCTCAGGTAATTTCTTTGCTAATAATTATCCTAACCTGTTTACAGGTCTTGCATGTGGTCGTTCAATGACATTTGGACGTCATGCAGCAAAATATATTGCAGCATTATAATTAAGACTGATTGTTCGGGGCCCGGATAGGCCGGGCTCTGAACTTTTGGAATATATAAAACTAGGAGGATTGTATGTCAGGTAAAACTTTTCGCGGCGGAATTCACCCCGATGAGCATAAGGAACTGGCAAGAAATGCAGCTCTTACGGTATATGAACCGCAGGGAGACCTTGTATTTCCTGTTAGTCAGCACATCGGTAAACCCGCTAAGCCAATTGTTAAAAAAGGCGATGCTGTTCTTGTAGGACAGACAATTGCCGAAGCTGACGGATTTGTTTCCGCACCAATTATCTGTTCGGTGTCAGGTAAAGTAAAGGCGGTGGAGAAACGCCTTACAGCCGGGGGAAAATCAGTTGAATCTATCGTTGTAGAAAATGACGGTAAGTATGAGACTGTAGAAGGCTTTGGTAAAGAAACAGATTACACTAAGCTTACAAAGGATGAAATTATTGAGAAGGTAAGAAATGCAGGTATCGTTGGTATGGGTGGTGCCGGTTTCCCTACATCAGTAAAGCTTAATCCGAAAAATCATGATGAGATAAGACACATTATTGCCAATGGTTCAGAATGCGAGCCTTATATCTGCTGTGACGATCAGCTCATGAGAACTCATGCTGAAGATATTGTTGCAGGTATGAAAGTTGTTCTCTCAATGTTTCCTCAGGCAGAAGGCGTTGTTGTTATAGAAGATAACAAGCCTGAAGCTATTGATGCTATGCGCAAGGCGATCGCCGGTGATGACCGGTTCCGTCTTATTCAGGCTGAAACAAAGTATCCGCAGGGCGGAGAACGTTCTATCATAAAGGTTGTATCAGGTATTGATATCAAATCAACAATGCTTCCGGCAGATGCAGGCTGCATTGTCGACAACGTTGGTACCTTCAATGCTATCTACAATGCTGTATGTAAGAATATTCCGCTCGTACAGAGAGCTGTTACAGTATCTGGTGATGCTATTGCAAATCCTTCAAATTTCATGGTTAGGATCGGTACGATTCAGCAGGAGCTTCTTGAGGCTGCCGGCGGCTATAAGAGTGAACCACAGAAGGTTCTTTCAGGTGGACCAATGATGGGTATTGCAATGTCATCAGTTGAAGTTCCGCTTCAGAAGGGCAATAACGCTATTACAGCACTTGTTGAAGATGGAGCTGTTCTTGCAATTGAGCAGATGACAGCATGTATCAGATGCGGACGATGCAACCGTTCTTGTCCGATGGGACTTGTTCCACAGCTGATGCAGGAAAGCCTTAACCGTAAGGATTATGATGCATTTGAGAATAAGTATTACGGACTTGAATGTATCCAGTGCGGCTCTTGTACATATGTCTGCCCGGCTAAGCGTCCGCTTATGCAGCTCTTTAAGCAGGCAAAATCAGAAATTCTTTCAAGGAGGGCAAAGAAATGAGTAATGTATTAAACGTTTCACCGAGCCCGCATGTGAGAAGCAAGTTATCTACAGGTCAGGTAATGTATGATGTGGTACTTGCTCTGATCCCTGCTACAGTTGTAGGAATTTATCATTTCGGATTGCATGCAGCTCTTATAATACTTACAAGTATTGTATCTGCAGTTCTTTCTGAATTTGTATTTGACTATATTGCTAAGAAGGAAAACACTATCAAAGACGGAAGTGCTGTTGTTACAGGTCTTCTTCTTGCACTTTGTCTTCCGGCAGGTGTTCCGCTCTACATTCCGTTTATCGGTGCGGTATTTGCAATTATCATCGTTAAGTCACTCTTTGGAGGACTCGGTAAGAATGTGATGAATCCGGCTCTTGCAGCAAGATGCTTCCTTCTTATTTCGTTTGGAACAACAATGACTTCATACGCAGTAAATGGCATCTCAGGAGCTACACCTCTTGCTGATATGGCCGGTGGCACTGCTGTAAGTGTCGTAAAAATGGCATTTGGATTTACAAACGGTGTGATCGGATGTTCAACACTTGCACTTTTCATTGGTGGTATGTACCTTTGGGTAGTTGGAGGTATCACAATTGAAATCCCGGCCGCAACAATTCTTTCATTCGTTGCATTCATGGGAATCTTTGGTGGAAAAGGATTCAGCCTTAACTATCTCATGGGACAGCTTTTTGCAGGCGGTGTTATAATGGCAGCCTTCTTCATGGCTACAGATCCTGTTTCAAGTCCTGTTACAAGTAAAGGACAGGTTATCTACGGTGTTATCGTAGGTGTTCTTGCCGGACTTTTCCGTGTACTCGGAAGCTCAGCAGATTCTGTAAGCTATGCGGTTATTATGTCAAACCTCTTTACTCCTATGATCGATGAGTTTATCATTCCTAAGCCATACGCATTTAGAAGCGGAGCTCAGACTGATAATACTATCAACGTGAAGAACGATGAAAAGAGCTCTATTATTCCTGTTCCTGTAATTGTTCTTGGTGCGATCGCAATTATCGCAGGCCTTCTTCTCAGCTCAGTTTATGAGACAACAAAGGAGACCATCGAGCAGCAGAACATTGCAAAGAATATGGAATCTTATAAGGCAGTTATGCCGGATGCTGAGACATTCGAAAATGACGAAACAATGACAGCGGCTGTAGATGCACTCAACGGTGAAGTTTATGGCACTGACTTTGGTAATGTATTGATCAACAGCGTTGTTGCTGGTAAAGATTCATCAGGAAATACAGTTGGTTATGTTGTAAGTGTATCATCTAAGGATGGTTTCGACGGTCAGATCACACTTTCAGCAGGTATCAGTCTTGACGGTACTCTTAACGGAATCGCATTCACAGAGTTGAATGAGACAGCCGGTATGGGTATGAGAGCAGACGAGGATGAATTCAAGGGTCAGTTTGTTGGAAGAACAGCTTCTAAGTTCACACTTAATAAGGCTGGCGGTTCTACAGCTGATGATGAGATCAACTCTATTTCTGGAGCCTCAATTACATCTGGTGCAGTTGTTAATGCAGTTAATGCAGCGCTTGACTTTGTAGCTGCAAATGCACAGTAAGGAGGGCTAAGAGATGAATAAGTATGTTGAGCGAATTTATAATGGTATCGTAAAAGAAAACCCTTGTATGGTACTCATGCTTGGTATGTGTCCTACCCTCGCGGTAACTACATCTGCCACAAATGGTATCGGAATGGGTCTTTCAACTACAGTGGTTCTGATCGCATCAAATATGATCATTTCCGCACTTAGAAAAGTTATTCCGGATGATGTACGACTTCCAAGTTACATCGTTATTGTTGCAACTCTTGTTACAACAGTAGAGCTTCTTATGGAGGCTTATCTTCCGGCACTGAATGAAGCGTTGGGTATTTATATACCTCTTATAGTTGTTAACTGTATCATCCTTGGCCGTGCCGAGGCATATGCTAATAAAAATTCTATAGGCCTTGCTTGTTTCGATGGTATCGGAATGGGTCTCGGATTCACCATTGCACTTGGTATCCTCGGTCTTATCCGTGAGTTCATTGGAGCAGGTACTGCATTTGGTGCTCAGGTTCTTCCTGATTCTATCGAGCCTATCGGAATCTTCGTTAAGGCTCCGGGCGCATTTATGGTTATCGCATTCATGGTCATGGTTATGAATGCGGCTTCTATCACAACTCGCGCTAATGATATTGTTGAAGAAGGTTGTGCAGGTTCATGTGGCTCATGTGGTGTTTCCTGTGCAGCTCGTAAAGAAGCAGCAGACGTGCTCAAGACAGCAGCTAAATCAGCTGTAAAGCCGGCAGCAAAGCCTGCAGCTCCTAAGACAGAAGAAACAAATAAAGGAAAGGAGAACTAACTGATGGAATATTTAATGATCGTTATTACAGCGGCGCTCATTAATAACGTCGTTCTGATACAGTTCCTTGGAATATGCTCCTTCCTTGGCGTATCAAAAAACATGAAGGCTTCAGCAAGCCTTGGTGCAGCAGTTATTTTCGTTATAACTATCGCATCAGCGGTTGCAAGTCTCCTTTATAACTATGTACTTGATCCATTCGGTCTGGATTACATGAAGACTATCGTTTTCATCCTGATCATTGCAGCACTTGTTCAGATCGTTGAGATGTTCCTTAAAAAGACATCACCTGCACTGTATAAGGCTCTTGGTATTTATCTTCCGCTGATCACTACCAACTGTGCAGTACTTGGTGTCGCTCTTACAAATGTAACTAATGAATATAACTTCGCACAGAGCGTGCTTGCCGGATTTGGTACAGCAGTCGGTTATACGATCGCTATCGTACTTCTTGCCGGATTAAGAAGCCGTATAAATGAAGATGATCTTCCTGCACCTGTAAAGGGCGCACCTATTGTTCTTCTCTGTGCAGCTCTTATGTCAATTGCATTTATGGGATTTTCTGGATTATCAATTTAAGGAGGAATATCGATCATGAACGGAATAGTGATTGCTACACTGGTTCTTGCCGTGGCCGGTATCCTTGTTGGAATCGGTCTGGTATTTTTTAATAAAAAGTTTTATGTCGCTGTTGATGAGAGAGAGACAAAGGTTAGAGAGTGTCTCCCTGGAAATAACTGCGGTGCATGTGGATATGCAGGATGTGATGCTATGGCTGCTGCTATTGCAGCAGGCGAGGCACCTGTAAACGGATGTCCTGTCGGTGGTGCTCCTGTAGCTGCCAAAGTTGGTGAAGTTATGGGTGTTGCTGTTGATGGAACAGCAGAAGAAAGAAAGGCAGCATTTGTTAAATGTATCGGAAGCTGTCACGTTACACAGCAGAAGGCAAACTATGCCGGAATCATGGACTGTCGTGCAGCAGCTCTTTCAGGTCTTCAGATCTGGGATTGTGAGCACGGATGTCTCGGATTTGGCTCATGTGCAGCTGTATGTCCAGAGAATGCTATCACAGTTAAGGATGGCGTTGCTCATGTTGATCCTGATAAATGTATCGCCTGTGGAAAATGTATTAAAGAATGTCCTCAGAAGATCATTGAGTTCAAGCCGGTCAAGAACATTCAGGCTGTTCAGTGTTCAAGCACTGAAAAAGGTATGGTTGTCCGTAAGCAGTGTTCTGCAGGATGTATCGCATGTCACCTTTGTGAAAAGCAGTGTGAACATGATGCAATTCATGTTATAAATGATATTGCACACATCGATTATGAAAAGTGTGTTGGATGTAATAAGTGTGCTGAAAAGTGTCCTGCACATGTTATTATCAGCTCTGCTGATGCAAAGCCTGTAGTTAAGTCTGCAGCACAGTAATTTTGTTGTGAACTGAATTTCACATATGGCTCAGGGACCCTCGCATATATTTGCGGGGGTCCTTAATTTCTGATTTTCTAATGCTCTTAGATAAATTCCACAAACTAGAATAAATTTAATATAATTATGCATACAAAAATATGAGAATTATGCACAAAAAATAAGTCAATTTCGTTATAAAAATAACTATTATTACAATGGCTCACGTATGATGATATAATTTATGTACAATTAAAAGCGAATGGGAGGAAATTGTATGAGTCGTTTGATAATGGAATCCGACAGGATTCAAAAACACATGGACGAATTGTACAGAAATGTTGAGCGGCGTATTAAAGCCAGCCCGCCGGGAATCTGTCCTGTGGACATGTCTCTTAGCTTTTTGCGTATGAGTCATGCACAGACCTGCGGTAAATGCACTCCGTGCAGGATTGGTCTCGGAAGGCTCGCCGAGATGCTTGAGGATGTACTTGATGGGGATGCTGATCTGGCTATAATCGATGAGATCGAGAAAACTGCATTGTCAATATCAATGACTGCAGACTGCGCAATAGGAGCAGAAACAGCCAGAGCGATCCTTATGGGTATTCGGGGATTTCGTGATGATTATGTTGAGCATATTACAAAGGGAAGATGTATCTGTGGCTTAAAACAGGCGATCCCCTGTATGTCACAGTGTCCGGCACATGTGGATGTACCCGGCTATATTGCTCTTGTCGGAGCCGGTAAAAATGAAGAGGCGGTTAAGCTTATCAGAAAGGATAATCCGTTTCCTTCAGTCTGTGCGTATGTTTGTGAGCATCCATGTGAGGAAAAGTGTCGTCGTACGATGATGGATGATGCAATAAATATATGCGGTATCAAGCGATATGCTGTGGATCATGCAAAGAATGATGAAATTCCTAAGTGTGCAGAAGCTACGGGAAAGTCAGTTGCAATAGTCGGTGGCGGCCCGGGAGGACTTACAGCGGCTTATTTTCTTACGCTTATGGGACATTCGGCCACAGTCTATGAGCAGCGTCACAAGCTCGGAGGAATGCTCAGATACGGAATACCGGATTACAGACTTCCACAGGATGTACTTGACAAGGATATTCAGCATATCATCGATACGGGTGTAAATGTGGTTTTGGATACATCCGTCGGTAAAGATATAACTGTGGATGAACTTAAGAAAAAGTACGATGCTGTATATCTTTCTGTAGGTGCGCATGGAGACAGAAAGCTCGGAATAGATGGAGAAGATGCACCTAATGTTTTGAGTGCTGTAGAAATGCTCAGAAGTATAGGTGAGGGCGAAACTATCGATATGCATGGTAAAAATGCAGTTATAGTAGGCGGCGGCAATGTTGCGATGGATGCGACACGCACAGCTCTTCGTCTTGGCGCAAAGCATGTGACATGTGTGTATAGGCGGAGAATAGAGGATATGACGGCTCTGTTTGAGGAAATTGAAGAAGCACAGGCTGAAGGGGCTGAGATATTACCTTTGCACGCACCGGCACATATTGAAAAGAATAAAAAAGGAATGGCAACAGCTCTTTGGGCTCAGCCTCAGATCATATCCGATATCGGAAGGGATGGAAGGCCGGGAATTAAAAAAGCAGACAGTGATGAGGTAAAGATACCGGCAGACTATATTATTGTTGCTATCGGTCAGGTTTCTGAGCTCCGACCGTTTGAAGACAATGGAATAAGCACTCAGAGAGGAAGGATACAGGCAGAAAACTCCAGCTTTGTTGAGGGCAGTGGAAATGTATTTGCAGGCGGAGATGCTGTATCAGGCCCGGCTACAGTTATCCTTGCAGTTGCGGCAGGTAAAGTGGCAGCCGCAAATATAGATGAATTTCTGGGATTTGATCACAGGATAGCAACTGAGGTCGATATACCGCTGCCTCAGCTTACCAATAGTCCGGCATGTGGAAGAGTCAATCTTAAAGCTAAGTCATTTACAAATATCGAAGGAAACTTTGAGCTTGTAAGTGTCGGTATGAGTGATGAAGAGTGTGCACAGGAATGCGGCCGATGCCTTCGATGCGATCACTTTGGCTACGGTGGTTTCAAAGGAGGGAGGCACGCAGAATGGTAAATTTAAGAATCAACGACAGGAATGTGAGTGTGCCTGAGGGTACAACGATTTTGAATGCAGCAAGGGCATGCGGTATCCATATCCCACATCTTTGTTATTTAAAAGATATCAATGAGATAGGCGCCTGCAGACTTTGCTGCGTGGATGTGGAAGGTGAAGAGAAGCTTGTGCCTGCCTGCAATAACCGTGTACGGGAAGGTATGGTGATAAATACAAATTCACCAAGGGCAAGAGCTTCAAGGAAAATGAATCTTCAGCTTATCCTTTCAGAACATGACTGCAAGTGCGCTACCTGCTCAAGAAGCGGAAATTGTCAGCTTCAAAGTCTTGCAAATGACTATGGAATAATAGATAATCCTTATGGAGAACATTTACTTCCGAAAAAATTTACTGAGTGGGACTCTACATTCCCTCTGATCCGTGATGCCAATAAATGTATAAAATGCATGAGATGTATCCAGATATGCGATAAAGTTCAGGGAATGAAGATCTGGGATCTTGAGGCGACAGGAAGCCGTACTCGTGTAAATGTATCAAATAACATAAGTATTACGGAATCTGATTGTACGCTTTGCGGGCAGTGTATAACACATTGTCCTGTGGGGGCGCTTCGTGAAAGAAATGATATTGACAAGGTACTTGAGGCTATTGAAAATCCGAATATAGTCACTGCAGTCCAGATAGCACCTGCAGTGAGGACATCGGTCGCAGAAGAACTTGGAATAAATTTTGAGAAGGCTTCAGTCAATAAGATAGCTGCAGTGCTTAAAACAATAGGTATAGATTATGTCTTTGATACAAGCTATGCGGCAGATCTTACGATAATGGAAGAGGGAACAGAATTTTTGAAACGACTTCAAAATGGAGAACTTTCAAAATATCCGATGTTCACAAGCTGTTGTCCTGGATGGGTGAGCTTTGTTAAAAGCCAGTATCCTGAGCTTGCAGGGCAGCTTTCAACTTCCAAGAGCCCTCAGCAGATGTTTGGGGCAGTGTTAAAGACATACTTTGCAAAAAAACATGATCTTAAGCCTTCAGAGATATTCAGTATTTCAATCATGCCTTGCGTTTCGAAGAAAAAAGAATGTACTCTTCCTGAAATGCGTCGTGAAGACGGAACTCCTGATGTGGATGTGGTTTTAACCACTAGGGAGCTTCTGAGGCTTATCCGTTCAGAGAGGATTTCGCCAAGAAGAGTTGAAGGGGTTGCCTTTGATGAGATTCTTGACGATTATACAGGTGCAGGGGTTATTTTCGGAACTACAGGCGGTGTTATGGAGGCTGCCTTAAGAACAGCTTCATTCATTGTCACAGGTAAGAATCCTGAGCCGGATGCATTCCAGGAGGTGCGCAGAAATCCGAATGAAAAGGATGTGCCGTGGAGGGCAAAGACTTTCAATATAGCAGGGACAAAGCTGAATATAGCAGTGACCAGTGGGCTTGGAAATGCCAGAAGGTTATGTGATGCGATCCTTTCCGGGGAGGTTAAGTTTGACTTTGTTGAGGTTATGGCCTGCCCGGGAGGCTGTGCCGGAGGCGGCGGACAGCCTATACATTGTGATGATATCGAAAGGGCGGATGAGCGGGGACGTATTCTCTATGATCTCGACAGAAATATGCCGCTTAGATTCAGCCATGAAAATCCGGCTGTAAAGAAGCTCTATGATGAAGAGCTTGGAAAGCCTATGAGTGAAAAAGCAGAAAAAATACTTCATGTATGAGGTGAGGACAGTATGAACATCAGGAAACGTTTTTACGTTACACTACTTGCATTGATAATGCTAATGGCATCTGTTGTGAGTGTTTACGCAGACAATGAAATAGAGGTCGTCAACGAAGATGCGGCAGTTGAGGAAGATACAGAGACGGCTCTGAAGGAGGAAAATTCTGAGGAATCTGAAACTTCAGAGTATGCAGATGTTGTCGATGTACCGTCTGCGATAACGATGATAAAGAAAAGTGGTATGATGGTTCTTGCTGTCAGTTACAATAATATGAAAGAGGTAGGGTATAAGGTCGGAGACGTTGTAAATGTAACGATAAAGGATTACAGCGTCTCGATGCCCTTCTGCTATAAAGATAATGACGTGGACGTCAATGAGAGTGTTCTTGTGAATGAGGATGGCTCTGTTGGTCTTACTATCAATGGGGGAAATTTTGCCGAAAGCACAGGATTATTTAAGAAAGTAAAGGATGAGAGTGGTAAAACAGGCTGGGAAATAAAGGACGGAGAAGAATTAAACAAGATTCTTGTGACTATTTCTCTTCTTGAAAATGATGCATATCTTGATGATTATAATATTCGGAATATGGACAGGAGCACTGAACGTACAGATTTCGACGATGATGAGCAGTTCGCCAACTGGAGGGCTGTGAGCGGAGGCAGTATCAAAGAAAGCCTTATTTTCAGGGGAAGCAGCCCTATAAACATTACTAATGCCAGCAGAGTTGCTTATGTGGAACAGCTTGAGGTAAATAACGGGATAAAGACGGTATTAAATCTGGCAGATTCAGAAAAAGAGATCGATGAACATATGGATTCAAGCAATGTTCAGTATTATGCTTCGCTTGTCAGCGCCGGAAGTGTTGCCTGCCTTAATATGGATTATGATTTTAAGGCAGATGTCTTTAAGGAAAAGGCAGCTGAGGGCATCAGATTTATGCTGGAGCATGATGGTCCGTATCTTATTCACTGTACTGAGGGTAAGGACAGAACGGGTTTTATGTGTGCCCTGATAGAAGCGCTGCTCGACGCAGACAGAGATGAGATCGTAAGTGATTACATGAAGACGTATGTAAATTATTATGACATGGATGAAGATGATGAAGAATACCGGTATATTGAGGAAAACCAGCTAAGAGATATTTTTGAGGCTCTGTACGGAAGAGAAGATTATGAAAACAGCAGTCTGGATCTTAGAAGTGCTGCTGAGATCTTTCTTTTAAACGGCGGATCAACCAGAGAAGAGATACGCAGGTTCCGTAAAAAAACTGGAACGGTGGATACGTCCGCGTCAGCTGATATAGCAATCGATATATCCGGATATGATACCAATGAAAACGGAATCATGAGGATATATGATTCAGACCGTGTATTTTATGAGTATACAGGTGATAAGATCATTCCCGGAGACCATTCGCTGACTATCGGCGGTAAGACTTATAAAAATGGTGAGGACTATGAACTTGAGGTAAGACGAAATACACATGCGGGAATTCTTACTGAGAAATTTATTTTTAATGAGAGTTCGGGATTACCGGAAAAAGGTATCTCTAAGCTTTTATATACTGTTTCAATAGCGCCAAGGTGTGTAACAGAGGATCTGGTCGAGATCGAAATGGATGAAAATGATGATACAAGGATAAAGAAGATCGTTGATCTTGACACAGGTAAAAAGATCAGACGAAAAAATTATTACTTTGATGATGACAGTAACAGAATAATTTTTAAGAATGATTATGCAGGCGAAATTGATATTGACTGAAAATGATCCCGAGGGGCAAAACAGTGACTCCTCGGGATTTTTTTGGCTTCTGGTAAAGAGTCATGCACTAAACTAAAGTCAAAAAGCAACTAGCCGATATGATATAATTGATAATAATATTTTGGTACGGTCTTTATAAGGGGGACAAAAGTGAAAAAATTAAAAAGGGTACTGACTGCGGTAGCTTTAACTATGGCGGTTTTAACGGTAACTTCCTGCGGTGGAGCAAAGAAGAAAAATGACAGCCTTAATCTCGCTATGAAAGCAGATATTGTCAGCATGGACGTTCATAAAACGACTAACGACTATCTTGTTCCGATGAATGTTTTTGATACTCTTTTTGAAGTAGTTGTAAATGATGATGGAACTACAAGTATTAAGAACAGTCTTGCAGAGGATTATGCTATTTCTGATGACGGTCTCACATATGACATCACTTTGCGCGACGGCGTAGTATTTTCGGATGGGACACCGCTTACCGCTGAGGATGTAAAGTTCACATTTGAGCGTATACTTACTCTTCCGGAAAGTGAGCAGACTGACTATGCCATGTCTATTGAAGGCGCCCAGGCACTTCTGGATGGCACGGCAGATGAGCTGAGCGGAATCAAGGTTATCGATGATACTCATTTGACAATTGCTCTTTCAGAGCCTTTTTCTGCATTTCTTGCACAGCTTGCAACTCCTTCCACAAGTATTCTTTCGAAATCTATTGTGACAGAAGCCGGTGACGATTTTGGCGTAGATCCTGAAAAGACACTTGGAACCGGCCCGTATGTCGTAACTTCATGGGAGAGAGGTTCAAGTCTGAGTTTTACTTACAATACACGTTACTGGGGCGAAGAGCCTTCTGTAAAAAATGTTAAGATCAGTTTAATGGATGGATCAACTATGGATATGGCTTTCCAGAAAGGTGATCTTGATATCATAGACCTGCTGATGGTTGATTCTGCCATTGCCGAGTCTACATATAAGACAAAATATTCAGATGATATCGTAGCGATCAATCGTCTTGGCCTTAGTTATCTTATGTTCAATGAGGGAATTGAACCGCTGGGAGATGTTAAGGTAAGGAAAGCAATTCAGATGGCTGTCGATCGCCAGTCAATACTGGATTCTATTTACAATGGAGATGGCAAACTTGAAGATGGTGCACTTCCTTCAGGATGTCTTTATTACAGTGATGCCAATCAGGGATGGCTTAAGTATGATCCTGATGCTGCAAAGGCACTTTTAGCGGAAGCCGGTTATGCAGATGGCTTTGATCTTGAAATCTCACTTGACTCAGATTCAACCGATGCTGTTAAAAATGTTGTACAGATAATTGCCCAGAATCTTAAAGATGTGGGAATCAATGCAAACATCAAAAACTACGATCACGCAAGCTGGCTGGAGCTTAGAAACAGCGGAAAAATGCCTTCGTTCATGGCAATGTGGACTCTTGATTACAATGATCCTGACAATGTTATCTATACTTTCTTTGGAAATCAGGACAATACATTGATCAGATCAGATAATTATCAGGATGAGGAAACCATAGCACGTGTCGCAGCTGCAAGAGGTATTGTAGATCCGGACGAAAGAGCGGCAGAATATGCAGCAATAGAAAAGAAGCTTGTAGAGGAAGATGCTGTATGGGTTCCGATGTATTCATTAAAGCATCTGTTTGTTAAAAGTGACCGTGTAGAATCCTTCGTGCCCCAGTGGGCAGGCTGGAGTGATATATATTTCAAAGGAGTGACATTGAAGTAAATGAGGGGTTACATCAGACGATTCCTCGGAGTTGTACTGGTTCTTCTGGGAGTCATGGTCCTTATCTTTATAGTTTTGAGGATCATACCCGGAAATCCGGTTGCAGTTCTCCTTAATGATCATGTTAATAAAGAAACCATAGAAAGACTGACGGCATCGATGAATCTTGATAAATCGATGCCGGAGCAGTTTTTCTTATATCTGTCGGGAGCGATAAGAGGAGATCTTGGAGAGAGCTATTTTATGAAGAGACCGGTCCTCACACTGGTTCTTGATGTTTTCCCGAATACCATCAAACTGACTGTTCTTGCGGCTTCTTTTGCGTGGATTTTTGGAATTGTTACAGGTGTGATATCTGCCATGCATCATGACAGGCTGCCGGATTATCTTTTCAGAGGCTTGTCCCTTCTGGGGGTTTCGGTGCCTGTCTTTATGGTGGCACTTTTTCTGCAGTATCTTTTCTATTTCAAATTTTCACTATTGCCGCTGTCCTATGACGGAAGTTTCGTGTCTCTCATATTGCCGGCGATCTCACTGGGCTGGAACAGCGCAGGAAGTGTGGCAAGGCTCACGAGATCAAGTCTTATGGAGCAATTTGGCCAGCCATATCTTGATACCGCCAGAGCAAAGGGTATAAGTGCGAGAAAGGCTTTACTGACACATGGCCTAAAAAATGCGATGGTTCCGGTCATTACAATGCTTGCTATGCAGCTTTCGGGAATGCTTTCAGGTGCAGTTATCACAGAGAGTATCTTCGGTATCTCAGGGCTTGGAAAGCTGGCTCTGACAGCTGTGCAGACCAGAGACATGCCGCTTCTTCAGGGAACGGTCCTTTTTTCAGCCCTGGTCATTTCAGTTGGAAATATCGTCGCAGACATTATAAATGTATGTATAGATCCGAGGCTTAGAGTGTAAATATGGCAAAAACACTTTTTCACAATAAAATAGTGGTCATATCGATGGGGATAATTTTGTTAGTCACATTAATGGCAGTGTTTGCGCCATTTCTTACACCTTATGATGTGGAAAGACAGGATCTTCTTTCAAGGCTGCAGATGCCGGGAGCGGGACATCTGCTTGGAACAGATGAGCTTGGAAGAGATGTCTTTCTGCGCATGCTCTATGGAACAAGATTTTCGCTTATTATTGCCATAATTCCCACGGCACTTGCAGTGTTTGTGGGAATGCTTCTTGGGATCATATCAGCTTATTATGGAAAAGCGGCAGATCTTATCATTATGTGGTTTGCAGATGTAACGCTGGCTTTTCCGGGAATGCTGCTCGCTATGGCTATAATGTATACTTTTGGTGGATCTTTCTCTTCAGTACTGATATCCATTGTGATCATGGAATGGGGAAGTATAGCAAGAATTGTCCGGTCAGTGACTCTTTCAATAATAGAGAACGAATATATACAGGCATCACGTACGATGGGTGTAAGGAAAAACGTTATAATCATCAAGCATATTATCCCCAATCTTGTACCCACGCTTATAGTTCTTTTTACGCTCAACATTCCCTCTTCGATCCTTTCGGAGAGTGCGCTGAGTTTTCTTGGGATAGGAATCCAGCCTCCAGATGTGTCGCTTGGGCTTATGGTAAATCAGTCCAAAGGGCTGCTTTTTCAGATGCCATGGCTTGCATTGTCGCCTGCTGGAATGATAATGATCCTTGTTCTGACCTTCAATTTTTTTGGGGATGCTCTTAGGGATATCCTCGATCCAAAGACAAATTATTAAAATTATGAATGAAGACAAACTGTTAGAGATCAGAGATCTCACCGTATCAATTAAACAGGGAAAAGAAACGTCAGATGTTGTCAAGGGTATTGATATTGATATCCCGCGCCGACGGGTAGTAGGACTTGTGGGTGAATCCGGCTGTGGAAAAAGCATGACTGCAAAATCGATCAACCATATCCTGCCGCCTTTTGCACAGTTGACAAAGGGAAAGATGATATGGCATGGGAACTCCGGAGAATTGATTGATCTTGCAGCACTTAATGAAAAGGAAATCAGAAAACACTGCGGAACTGATATAGCTATGATATTTCAGGAGCCTATGACTTCACTTAATCCTATGGTGCGAATCGGAGATCAGATAAAAGAAGTATTAAAGATACACGAGCTGGAAAAAAATCCGGAGAAGGCAAAAGCACGTGTTATCGAAATGCTTGATGCTGTAGGGATCCCTGATCCTGCTGTACGCTATAAAGCCTTTCCCCATGAACTTTCGGGGGGACAGCGGCAAAGGGTGATGATCGCAATGGCAATGATCGGCTCTCCTAAGCTTCTTATTGCGGATGAACCTACAACTGCGCTCGATGTTACAACACAGGCGCAGATCCTTGAACTGATCCGGAATATGTGCGAAGAACGTGAAATGAGCGCCCTTATGATAACCCATAATATGGGAGTTGTATCTGCCATCTGTGACTATGTTTATGTTATGTATCTTGGGACCATAATGGAACAGGCACCTGCAAAGGAACTTTTTGAAAATCCCATGCATCCATACACCAGAGGACTTCTGTCATCTATTCCAAGGATAGATGAGAACCCTGAGTTTCTGGAGACGATTCCCGGAACGATACCTATTAGGAAGAGTACGTTTAGGGGATGTGAATTCTGCCTTAGATGTTCTGATGATATTCAAAAATGTTTCTATGAGCAGGCAAAGCTTAAGAAGATATCTGAGGGGCATTATGTGCGCTGTCATACGGCCGGCGGCGGGGAGGAATAAGTGAAGGATAAGGTCATTTTATCAGCTTCTCATATAAAGAAAAGTTTTCGTACGAGAGATAAAAAAAGCTTTTTGGCGGTAAATGACGTGAGTCTTGATATTTACAGAGGTGAAACTCTGGCGCTCGTTGGCGAATCGGGATGTGGAAAAAGCACTCTTGCTCGGGTAATCATGCGGATGATCGATGCGGATGAAGGCAGTATAGCATTTGAAGGCAATGAGATCTCAAAGCTTTCTGAAAGGGCACTCAGACCCTATAGGCGGGAAATGCAGATGGTCTTTCAGGACCCGGCTTCTTCACTCGATCCTCGGATGAAGATCAGGGATATTATCGCGGAGCCGCTTTTAGCGTGGAAAGTTTACGATTCTAAAAGCAGACTAGATGAACGAATCTCAGAATTACTGGATCTTGTGGATCTGAGAGAAGACTGTCTTGACCGCTACCCGCATCAGTTTTCCGGCGGACAGCGCCAGCGCATAGGTATTGCCAGGGCGATCGCGCTTGATCCCAAGCTGCTCATCTGTGATGAATCTGTTTCTGCGCTGGATGTATGTGTTCAGGCTCAGATATTGAATCTTTTAAAGTCTTTAAAACAGCAAATGGGATTGACCTGCCTTTTTATAAGCCACGATCTTGCGGTGGTCAACTTTATCGCAGACAGGATCTGTGTTATGAAAAACGGGCAGATATGTGAGACAGAAGAGGCGTCTTTGCTTTATAAAAATCCAAAACATGAATATACAAAGTATCTGTTGGCATCTGATCTTCACTTTTTGCCAAGCAAAAATAATTAAAAAAATGATCCCGGAGAGCACAAAATGTGACTCTTCGGGATTTTTTATGATTATAAGGAAAAAATAAAATTGCAGAATTGTGTATACAAAACAGTTGCTACAGTGTATAATGTATACAACAATACAAATCGGAATGTTGAAAAGAGCGATTGTAAAAACGCGAATTTTTCGCAGAAGGTTTAAGAAAAGTGACAATCAGCTCGAATCGACAAATGCAGTAATAAGAATTCATAGGCGTAGTTACTGTTAAATCTGATAATAGGATACGGTAGATCGGAAGACCGGTCCGGAAAGGAGAAGTTTTACAGCAGGCAAGTCCTGAAATTAAAGGTGATCTTTGAAACAGACAAGGCGGTGCATAACTGCGGAATGTACTTGTAAAAGAACATGTAAAATGTGCTCTGGATGCAATAACTGATCGTTATTATGGTATAATATTGATCAAGAAAAGAACATCTATGCTGCGCAATTATTGATGTTCCATAAGGCGGAAGGAGATGTGTTTGTATGAGATTTGCAAGTGAGATTTCACCGGAAGAAGCTGCTGAGTATGGCATGGCCGGAACAAAAGCACTAGTGAATAGCGTAGATATGCATAATCCTGTATTGCAGGACGAGTGGATGAAAAACAACTGGAAGCTCGATGAGAAAGCTCACAGGGTGAGAGAAAGCATGGGAGTTGGATTCTTAAACTTGTTCCGTAAAAAATTAAATAAAGCATAAGGTTATCTTAAATGAGGCCGTGGATACATTCCACGGTCTCTTTTTATGCTATATTAAAGAAAGTGTGAATAAATTTGTGTTTTTCTTGTTAATATGTGAAAAACAATAAAGGAGTAAAATATGAAAAAAAGAATTGCAGCAGTACTCATTGCTTTATCAACAGCAACTGTTTTTTCAGCATGTGGTGATGTTAAAACAGAAAATGAGGGTGCTAAAGCGACAGCAGAATCAACAGGAAATGAAGTTTCAGATACAGCAGAGCAGTCAGGAAGTTCGGAAGCATCTTCTGATGAAGTACAGTCAGAAGGAAATTTAACCAACCTTGAAGTTGAAACAGAGACAAAAAATGTTAATAAAAAAATAGGAAATGCTGTTTTATCCGGAAAATATACTCAGTTTAGCCTAAAGACAGAGGGTTATGATAAGCTTGCAGAGGCTCTTGAATCTTACAGTAAGGACAGAGGGGCTGAGGTTGAGAAAAATCTTGCAAGCTATGAAGACAACATGGCAGGAGAAGATGATTCTCAGGAAGATTATAAGTCAAATATATTCTATGAGAGCACTTCAAGTGCAGTAAGAGCTGATTCAAAGGTCGTCAGCATCCTTGAAAATGTTTATTCGTATGCGGGAGGAGCCCATCCGTCTACCTGGTACACGACATATACCTATGATTCAAAGACAGGCGAAGAGCTGAAACTTGGAGATATAGTAAATGATAAGAGTGTTCTTCCGGAGATCCTTGATAAGGAATTAAAGAAAGCATATCCTGAGGAAACCTTTATGGAACCTGAGAACCTTAAGGAGGATATAGAGACGATAATGGGATACGAGGGTGAAGTGTCAGAGTATGCGGAGGAGGGTGCTGAGCCTCAGAGAGGTCTTACATTCACTCTTGGAAATAATGGCCTTACATTCTATTTCTCAAACTATGAGATAGCTCCGTATGCGGCAGGATGTCAGCAGGTGACACTTACCTTTGATGAATATCCGGATCTTGTGAAGGATGAGTATAAAGAACACAGCGAGAATTACATTACGAAGTTTAACGATTCGATCATACTCGAAAATAATGAAGAGCTTAAAGTCGATGTAAGTACTTCTGATGATTATGACAACGAGTATACTATATCTGTCGGGGATAAAAGCATTAAGTGTCAGATCTACGGTTTTTCAAATGATAATTATTTAGTTCATAACGGAGGAAAGGATTATCTTTATATTCAGGCCTGTGAAGACAATGACTACCGTCACATCAATATCTTCAGCCTTGACGGAAATCCGGAGATGCTCCTGGCAACTGATCTTTACTTTGCATTTGACTACTATCCGTCAGATCCTGCAAATATGAGACTTTGCACACATTATGATATTTTAAGCACTTATGAGGGCTCAAGAAAATATCATGTTAATGATGCTGGAATACCGATGGCTGACAGTGATTATGATCTCATAGATTCAGATGTCGTGCTCACCTTAAAGAAAAATCTTAAGGCTGAGGTCAGAAATTCCGCTGAAGATGAAAAGGGTGAAGAGGAGACAGTTTCTGCCGGTACAAAGCTCAGCTTTTATGCCACAAATGGAACATATGTCGATCTTGTGACAGATGATGGAAGGTATGTAAGAGTTTATCCTTCTACAGAGGGCTATCCACGTATTGTAGACGGCCAGAATGAAGAAGATGTTTTTGACGGATTAATGTATGCAGGTTGATACAAATTAACGTACTAAAACTGTGAAGCAATATAACGCTGTAGCGACGTAGCGGTGTAGTAATATAGCGGTGAAACGTTACAGCATAGAAGTTCACAAAGCTAATGTAATGTAGTATAATCACCGACGTGTGCTGTTATAAAAATAACGAAAGGAATGTGCAAATGAGTAAACTAGAAAACCGTGAAGAATTCGAAAATGTAAATCGAGATCTTCTGGACTTTATCGACAGAAGTCCAAACGCATTCTTTGCCTGTTCTAACATGAGAACAGAGCTTCTCAATGCAGGTTTCAGTGAACTTCATGAGGGTGAAAAGTGGGGCCTTGAAAATGGCGGAAGCTATTTTGTTACAAGAAATGACTCTGCGATTATTGCTTTCAGAATTCCAAAGACAGAATTCAAAGGCTTTAATATCATGGCAAGTCATTGTGACTCTCCAACCTTTAAGATTAAGACAAATGCTGAAATCGAAGTAGACAAAGAATATGTTAAGCTCAATGTCGAAAAATATGGTGGAATGATCTGTGCACCTTGGCTTGACAGACCGTTATCAGTTGCAGGACGTGTGCTTGTAAGGACAGGAAATGGAGTAGAAACGAGACTTGTTAATATCGACCGTGACCTCGTTATAATCCCTAATCTTTGCATCCACATGAATCGCGAAGTCAACGATGGTTATAAGTTCAACGCACAGGTTGATATGCTTCCTCTTTTTGGTGATAGTGATTCTAAGGATAAATTCCTTAATATTGTTGCTGAAGAAGCGGGCGTTTCAGCAGATGATATAATCGATACAGACCTTTTCCTTTATAACCGTATGAAGGGAACAGTCGTCGGTGTTAACGGCGAATATATTTCTTCAGGAAGACTTGATGATCTTCAGTGTGCATTTGCGTCACTCAGGGGAATCATTAATTCACAGCCGAAGGATTCAGTGGCTGTTCACTGTGTCTATGATAACGAAGAGGTGGGAAGCGGAACCAAGCAGGGAGCAGCTTCTACATTCCTTAAGGATACTCTTCACAGAATCAATTCTGCACTTGGAAGAAGTGAGGAAGATTACCACATAGCTCTTACATCAAGCTTTATGGTATCGGCAGACAACGCACATGCGGTACATCCAAATCACTCAGATAAGTCAGATCCTACAAACCGTTCATACATGAACAAGGGTATTGTCATTAAATATAGTGCAAATCAGAAATATACTACAGATGCTGTTTCGGGAGCAATCTTCAGAGAAATCTGTGATGCGGCAGATGTTCCTTATCAGACTTTTACAAATCGTTCTGATATGCTCGGAGGCTCAACACTGGGTAATATTTCTAATTCGCAGGTAGCGCTAAATACAGTAGATATAGGTCTTCCTCAGCTTGCTATGCATTCTCCTTATGAGACAGCAGGAGCAAAGGATACTGCATATCTTATTAATGCGGCAGGTAAGTTATTCGCCTCAACTATCACAGGTGTAGGCAACGGAAATTATAAAATTGAGTTCTGATAAATTTATTTGCGCACATTGAAAACTAAACAGGAGAATTTTTAACGCAATGGATAATAAAAAAATGAAATGGCATACGCTTGCGTTTATGGCATTTTCAACAGTATGGGGCTTCGGTAATGTAGCAAACGGTTTCGTTTATTTTAACGGAATTCAGGTAATATTCAGCTGGATCTTTATGTTCCTTCTGTATTTCGTACCATATGCACTTATGGTTGGTGAGCTTGGTTCTGCTTTCAAGAATGACGGCGGCGGTGTCAGCTCATGGATAAACGAAACAATGGGTACAAAACTTGCATATTATGCAGGCTGGACTTATTGGGCATGTCACGTAACATATATTGCAAGTAAGTCATCAGGCGGACTTAAGGCACTTAGCTGGGCTGTATTCCAGAACGCAGAGACATACGATACACTTCCGACTATCTATGTTCAGATCGCAACACTTATCGTGTTCCTTTTCTTCTGCTGGGTAGCAAGCCGTGGACTTAATCCTCTTAAGAAGCTCGCAACACTTGCAGGAACAAGTATGTTCGTAATGTCCATCCTTTACATCCTTATGATGTTTGCAGCACCTGCCATTAATCCTGGTGCTGATTACGTTTCTATGGATTTCAGCATGAAGAGCCTGATCCCGCAGTTCAACGTAGGATACTTTACATCACTTTCAATCCTTGTATTTGCTGTAGGCGGATGTGAGAAGATCTCTCCATACGTAAATAAGGTTGAGAACCCAAGTAAGGGCTTCCCTAAGGGTATGATCTCGCTTGCGATCATGGTAGTTGTTTGTGCCATGCTCGGAACAGTTGCAATGGGTATGATGTTCGACCCTGCAGTTATCAATGCTTCAGATGAGTCATTCCATTCATATGTTTCAAACGGTTCATACTGGGCTTTCCAGAAGCTTGGTCAGTACTATCATGTTGGTAACCTCATCATGATCATTTACGCTGTATGTAATGTTATCGGTCAGCTTTCAACACTGGTTATCAGTATTGATGCACCGCTTCGTATGCTTCTCGACAATGAGGCTTCACGTGAATATATCCCAAGCTCACTCCTTAAGAAAAATGAGCATGGTGCATATGTTAACGGTATTAAGATGGTAATGGTTCTTTCCGGTGCCATCATTCTCATTCAGTCAGTAGTTCCGGGAGCAGCTTCCGTACTCAGTCAGCTCAATAAGCTTAACTCAGTATGTATGCCACTTCGTTACCTTTGGGTATTTGCTGCTTACATCGCACTTCGTAAGGCAGAGGAGAAGTTCAATCCGGAGTATCGTTTTGTAAGAAGTCATGGTCTTGCATTGGCAGCCGGTATCTGGTGCTTCCTTGTAACAGCAGCATGCTGCATCATGGGTATGTATGATAAGGATCCATTTACAATGGCACTTAATATTTGCACACCTGTAGTACTTACAGCTCTTGGAATGATCCTTCCAAAGATTGCAAAGATGCAGAGAAATAAATAATTTAGAAATTGTCCGGTCAGTTATAGTTATGTGGCTGATCAGATATAAAAAGGGTGTTCGGACATTGTCCGGATGCCCTTTTTCTGTCCTTAATAAAGAACAGAAGTCCCATACTATTTGTGATAATATTAACTATATATAGGATTTTATCTTTATTTGGGGGTCGCAATGAAAACAGCGAATAATGAGTATAGAATAAAACAACTCGAAAAGCAGCTTAGAAAAGCTGTACTTTTTGCGTCTTCAGAAGATTCTGTAAAAGCACTTATGGAATTTTTGGGCAAGGCGCTTCGGGCTGAAAGACTCATGGTTGTTGAAAAATCACAAAATGGTAAATATCGTGTTACCAGGGAGTGGTGTACAGAAGGAGCGCCTTCAAAGAAAAAGATTCAGCAGGATATGAACTGGGATGATGTCCGCTGCTTTTATCAGTATTTCTTAAATGATGAAAATGTTGCGATAGATGACATCGGAGATATAAAAGAAGAGGATTCTGCGCTTTATGAATATATGGCTAAAGAGGGACTGACTTCTATGATGGCAGGGCAGTTGATATTTGAAGGAACTGATCTGGGATACTGGAAGATAGAAAACCTTGGGGCCAAAAGCGTCAAAGAGCTCTCAGTACTTGCAAATATAATGAGTATCTATGTGGCATCTCTGATACATTCAAAGCATCTAAGAAACAGGATCGAGCATATAGGTTATTATGATAAATTGACAGGGACAGGCAACAGGCGTGCTCTTGTGGATTGTATAGATAAGATCAGTCCGGGCTCAAGGCTGGCGGTTTTTTACATTTCTTTTTATGAACTCAGGGTGATAAATGAGACTCGCGGAACTCAGGTTGGAAACGATATGCTAGTTATCGTATCGGATATACTTACCTCTTTTTTTGGCACTGAAAATACGTTCAGGATCTGCGAAGATGAGTTCATATGCATAAGCAGGAATATCGAAAAAAAAGAGATTGGAAATATCATACGTACTCTTAAAGCACAGTTTAATAATAATAGTGTGAGTGCTTCGATGGGAGCGGTATTCGAAGACTTTTATCAGGGTAATTTCGAAGAACTCATGCTTGAAGCTGATACGCATGTTTATGAGGAGAAAAAGCTCTTAAGCGGAGAAGAAACGGATATTATGCATGCCACGGATCTCTTTGATGAGATGGTCGAGGTTCATCCGCTTAAGGATACCTATAGAACTCTTTATTCGAGGTTTGGAAAGAAAACTGAGTTTGAATATGGTTTTTATAAAAAGCTGAAAAACAGAGAGATGCAGTTCGTACACCCACTGGATCAGGTACGATTCAGGGAATTCTGGAATCAGACAAATATGCTGGAGGCATTAAAACATAGAACCTCCGGACATAGTATTTACCAGAATTTTAGGATCGCCAGCAGTGACGGACAGTGGAAATGGTATAGGATAACGGTGATATTACTTGCCGGAAATGTGGATGATCCGACCTTTCTTTGCTTTTCAAAGCAGTTCGATGAAAAACTGGACCCTGTTGGGGATATTGAGAGCCATGAGATTTTTGCAATGGATAAGTCCATGGATATCTTCAGCGGTGCAGATAACTGGCTTCATTCCATAGAAGCACCGTATATCTGCACGATTGCCTGTGATATTAACAATTTTAAGCTTTACAATGATATTTTTGGAAGAAGGGCAGGAGACAAGTATTTAAAACTTTTTAATGATGAAATGACCTCAGAAATGAGAAAATGGAATGGTCGTGTGGAATATCTTAATGGAGATAATTTCTGCATGATTTTTCCTATGCATAAATTTGATCAGGATAAAATCAGAAATATAATTAATCAGAGAACGGAGAGAATCGATTTTAAGGATGGATTTTCGCCTTCTTTTGGTGTGTATATTTCTTCAGACAGGAATGAATATATGACGGAGCGCTATGATAAGGCACTTGTGGCACTGGCGAATATTCGCGGCAATTTTTCTAATCATATATGCTTTTATGATGAGTCGAGCTATCAGAAAATGAGAAATACCCAGCTTCTTCTGATGGATGCTACAAAGGGACTTCAGGAGGGCGAATTCTGCATTTATCTTCAGCCAAAGGTTGAGATAGAGACCGGAAGGATAATTGGCTCGGAAGCGCTCGTAAGGTGGATGCATAATGGGGAGATAGTACCTCCCGGTGAATTTGTTGAAGCAATGGAAAATAACGGCTATATCGTGGCCGTAGACAGGCATATATGGGAAGAGGTATGTAAATGGCTCAAAAACCTTTCAGACAGAGGAATAGAGCCGCTGCCGGCTTCTGTCAATGTGTCGCGTATAGATATTCATTTTATGGATATCGCTTCGTACTTTGATTTTCTGGTAAATAAATACGAGATAAAACCGGAATGGCTTGAAATAGAGATAACAGAAAGCGCATATTCTGAAAACAGTAAAAAACTAGATGAGACCATAAAAACTCTCCATGAATATGGCTTTAAGATCCTGCTTGATGATTTTGGAAGCGGATATTCGTCACTAAATATGCTCAAGAGTATAAATATTGACGTATTGAAAATGGATAGGAAATTCCTTCTTACACAGAATGAAGACCCTAAGAGTATGTATATAATCGAATCTGTTGTAAGTATGGCTAATCTGCTGGATATGACAGTAATAACAGAAGGGGTTGAAACAGAGGAGCAGTGCAGACTTTTGACGAGTATCGGCTGCAAATACTGCCAGGGATTTTATTTTTATAAACCTATGCCTGTCAGTGAATTTGAGGCATTAGTGGAAAAACAGAGAAAAGATAGCAGATAGTTTGCTTAAAATGTATCATTGTCTGTGCAAAGTATGGTATAGTAGAAAAGATTGTAAAAACATAGTAAAGAGAGAGAAAAAAATGAATGCACAGGAAATATTTGAATTGATTTCTGGAATTATAGGAGGTCTGGCTCTATTCCTTTATGGAATGAATATAATGAGCGATGGCCTTACAAAGGTTGCAGGCGGTAAGCTTGAGTCAATGCTTGCAAAGGTTACTTCAAACAGGTGGATGGCGTATCTGCTCGGTATCGGTATCACTGCGCTCGTGCAGTCCTCATCCGCTTCAACGGTCATGGTCGTTGGTCTGGTAAATTCCGGAATCATGAAGCTTACACAGGCGGTTAATGTTATTCTGGGTGCGAACCTTGGTACTACAGTAACGGCATGGATACTTTCACTTAATGGAATCGAAGGCGGAAACTTTTTCACAAACCTTCTTAAGCCTACTTCATTTACACCGTTCCTTGCATTGATCGGCATAGCTTTTCTCATGTTTTCAAAGAATGAGAAAAAACGAAATATCGGAACTATCCTGCTTGGCTTTTCAGTTCTTATGTTTGGAATGAACATGATGTCAAGTTCGGTATCACCGCTTAAATCAAGTGAGGAATTTCAGAACTTCCTTAGAAGTTTCTCAAATCCGATTATTGGATTCTTTATCGGTATTGGATTTACAATGATAATTCAGAGCTCGGCCGGAACTATTGGTGTAGTTCAGACCTTTGCCGGCGAGGGTATGATGACATATGGAATGTGTGTACCTGTTGTAATGGGTGCTGAAGTTGGTACCTGTATAACAGCTATTCTTTCATCATTCGGTGCAAATAAAAACGGTAAAAGAACAGCACTTATGCATTTGTATTTTAATTTCCTGAAGGCCGGTCTTTTCATGTGTGGATTCTATCTTCTCAATGCGATCCTGCATTTTAGCTTCCTGAATGATCCGGCAAGCTATTCAGGTCCTGCTATAATTCATACACTTGTAAACCTTATTTCGACACCGTTAATGGTTCCGTTTTCAGGTATACTTGTAAAGCTTGCCCTTAAGACTATCCCAATCGAGGAAAAGGAAAAAGAGCAGGCAGAAAGTGCTGCAGCTATTCAGATCCTTGATGATCGCTTTGTCTCTAACCCGCCGTTTGCTCTTGCACAGGCAAAGCAGGCTGCATTTGATATGGCAGAGCTTTCAAAGAAGTCACTTTTCACAGCAATGGATCTTATAAAGAACTATGATCCGGAAAAGGCTGAAGAGGTTATCAGACTTGAGGAAAAGATCGACAGTTATGAGGATCAGATCGGCACTTATCTTATGAAAGTAAGCCGTCATCATCTTGTTCCTGAAGCAAACCATACACTTTCAGTGCTGCTTCATACGATAAGTGATCTTGAGAGGATAAGTGATCATGCTCTTAATGTTGCTCAGGTCACAAGCAGAATGGCAGAGAAGAAGAGACATTTCTCAGAACGTGCACAGGATGAGCTGGCTGTTTTCGGAAATGCTGTTGAGGAGATACTGACGATCGCAATTCAGGCTTTTGAGAATAATGATGTGCGACTTGCCAAGAGCGTAGAGCCTTTGGAAGAGGTCATTGACGGTATTCATCATGAGGTGAAGAGACGACATGTGAGACGACTCAGCAAAGGCAAATGTACAATAGAGCTTGGATTTGATCTTTCAGATATAGGAACAGATTATGAACGCATAGCTGATCACTGTTCGAATATAGCAGTCTGTCTCATTCAGGTTCGTGAAGACGGATTTGATACTCATGAATATCTTGAGATGCTTAAGGCAGAGAAGAATCAGGAGTTTGAGCAGGCGGTCTATTATTACGAAAATCGCTATCAGCTTCCTAAGATGAAAAAATATGAAGCTGAGGAAGAGGATTCGGTAGAGAGTACCTTTAAGGCAGATCACCCGCTTCTCTTTGAAGGCAAAGAAGCAGCTGAGGCATTAAATGGCGGCAGCTCTTCAGACAAAAAAGATAAAAAGAAGAAAAAGAAGAAAAAAGATAAGAAAAAGGACTAAAACATATGTATCTAGACGATCTTAGCATCGGCGAACCACTTACGATCCATGTGGAAAACAATGGGCTAAAGATGGATTTTCCGGTAAATATTATGGAAAATGATTTTGATGTAAAGGTAAAGGGACATCATTGTTTTACCAATGCATCAATGTATTATGTCAAAGTGGTAGCCCCGAATCTGTCCATAAGTCATTTCAGTGTTTTCTGGTATGATGCCAAGGAAGACCAGACTTATGAATTCATGCCGGTGAGAATTACACTTATAAATGAGCCGGGAATGCTGGCTTATTGCATTCAGTGCGATTCTGAGGGATTTACTGTCAATAGAAGAGCTTTTTACAGAGTTCCTATGTATGCAGAGGGCAGGATAGTATTGGGAGAGGCAAAAAAGAAGGAGTTTTCATGTACTCTTCATGATCTTTCCATGTCAGGTGTTGCAGTGAATATCAGAGATTTTCCGAGCAATCTGGATGTCAGAGGAGCGCATTTTTCGTGCCGCTTTCATGATCCTGTTCTTCATTCAGAGGTCGTTTTGGTGGGGATATGCGTACGTAAGCAGGAAATCGGAGGCAGTGTTACGCGGCTCGGCTGCAGGATAGTCGGTGCAGATGCGGATCTCAGCAAGTACATCAATACAAAGCAGACAGAGTATCTAAAGGCACACGGAAATCATCCGGTTGTGTAAATTAATACCACATTTAGTACATTAAAGTACAAGAAGCTCTATCGCTAATGCTGTAAAATAATATAAAGATCTAAAGATGACCCACTACATACAAGTAGTGGGTTCAGTCTTTTGATAAGTATATAAAAGATGAGGGAAACAGCATGAGTGAGCAGGAACAGAAAATTCGTATAGTACAGGAAACTGTATGTGGTAAAGAAATCACATTGGCCCATGTTATCAGTGGACCGTCTCCAATCATTTATCGAAAATTAGGGTTAGACCCGTCTATAGATTATCACAATGCAGCAATAGGAATAATGGATATGACTCCGCCGGAGTCTGCTATCATCGCTTCAGATATTGCTGTTAAAAGCGGTGATATTTATCTTGGATTTGCAGATCGTTTCACAGGAACTTTGATCATTACAGGCCAGATCGAGGCTGTTACCTCGGCTATTCAGGAAGTCATAAGCTATTTCAATGGTGAACTGGGATATGTTTCATGTCCTATAACCAAGAGATAAGGTGGTGAAGTACGCTTATGGCAGAGCGAATGACTAATAATGAACTTATTGAGAAGATATATAGGGAAGGCTATAATCCCGGAGAAGATGCAAAGGATCTTCGTCTTATCCGTGTGCGTGTAAACGGACGCGAGATGTCTATGGCGCATGTCATCAGAGTTTCAAGGGAAGAGGTATATACAAATCTTGCATTGAACATAGGAGTTCACGCAGGAGAAGTCCACAATAAAGAGGCGATAGGGATAATTGATGTTACACCATGGGAATCTGTTGTGATAGCTGCGGATATGGCTCTTAAGTACGGGGATGTGGATATAGGATTTATGGATAGATTTTCCGGAACGGTGATCTTCACAGGCAGATACAGTGATGTGCAGAGTGCTGTATATGGAATTCATGACTATTTTAAATATACACTCAATTTCACCTGCTGTGAGGTTACAGAAAGGTAGGCTTTGATGAAAAGATTATTTCTTATGGGAAGAAGTGAGGCCGGAAAAACTTCATTGACTCAGGCAATGAAAGGCGAGGAGCTTCATTATGTAAAGACCCAATATACATATTCTGAAGATACTACGATAGATACGCCGGGGGAATATGCGGAAACCAAGTCTGCCTCGACCGGGCTCGCGTGCTTTTCCTTTGATGCAGATGTGGTGGCAATGCTTTGTGCAGCAGATGAACCTTTCAGCATATTTGGAAATAACTGTAACTGCTGCATAAACAGGCCGTTCATAGGAATTATAACAAAAGTGGATTCTCCGTTGGCAAATGTTCCGAAGGTTAGGCAGTGGATGGAAAATGCCGGATGTGAGAGGATATTTGAGGTAAACAATAAGACAAGAGAAGGTGTCGAGGCACTGATCAAATATCTGGATGAGGATAGTATAAATATTTCTCTTGAAGAGGCGAAAAGAAAGCAGGCGTGCGGTATAAATGCATGGGAGTAGTGAAAATGTAAAAGTTTTCACTACTTTTTTATTGTTAAACATGTTAAAAAAATTTAAGTATTTTTTGATAATATTTAACGCGTTAAAGCGTTGCACGGGAAAAGAATTTGATGTATAATCACATGGTGTCGCATCATGACGTTAAATAAAATCAAAATATTTGGAGCTTTTTAATGAGAATTATTATATCTGCAATTGAAGCAGTTTACACATTCCTTTGGGGTGATCTGGTAACACTGCAGCTTCCGGGAGGCCTGTCTTTTGGACTTCCTCTGCTTGTTATCATATTGATACCAACAGGAATATTTTTTACTGTTAAAACCAGAGTCCTTCCAATACGTCTTTGGAGAGAGATAATTTTGGTAACACTTGAAAATAAGAAAAAAGATGACTCGGCGATAAGCGGAGTGCAGGCACTTATTGTTTCTACTGCGACAAGAGTTGGAATGGGAAATCTTGCAGGAGTGGTCGCAGCTATTTCTGCGGGAGGGGCAGGAGCTGTGTTCTGGATGTGGATCACAGCTATTATTGGTTCATCAACAGCTTTTGCAGAAGCGGTCCTTGCACAGCAGCATAAGCAGAAAGATCCGATTTATGGAGGATATCGCGGAGGCCCGGCATATTATATCCATGACTTTGTCGTTGATAAAATTTATAAAAAGAAGAAGAAAAGAACGATAATAGCTTCACTTTTTGCACTTTCAGGACTTATCTGCTGGTTTGGAATAAGTCAGGTCATAGGAAATTCAGTTTCATCGGCATTTGAGACTGCTTTTAAGATATCTCCGATCTATTCCACTACAGCACTCGTGATAATTGCAGCATTTATTGTCCTTAGAAAAAATGCAACAGTTAAAGTGCTTGATATAATAGTTCCTGTAATGGCAGGTATTTATTTCTTTATAACATTGATCTTGATAATTAAGAATATTACGGTGATCCCTGAAGTATTTTCACAAATCTTTGCTGAAGCCTTTGGATTTCGTCAGGCTGCTGCAGGTGGTTTTGGAGCAGTTATAATGAATGGTGTCAAAAGAGGACTTTTTTCTAATGAGGCTGGAAGTGGTTCAGCACCATGTGCAGCTGCTGCGGCAGATATAGACCATCCGGTAAAAATGGGATTATCCCAGGCCTTTGGAGTATTCATAGATACTATAGTGATATGCAGCTGTACGGCATTTATCATTTTGATGACACCGAAAAGTGCACTTGGAGATGCAGCAGGAATGAACCTCATGCAGGCTGCGATGAATTATCATCTTGGATATGCAGGAGAGGTATTTATTGCTGTCATCTTGTGGCTTTTTAGTTTTTCGACTTTTATTGGAATTCTGTTCTATGCCAGATCAAATATTGCCTACCTTTTTGGCGATAAGATGATCTCTCAGATCATTTATAAGATAATCGCACTTGCAATGCTGTTTGTTGGAGGACTTTCAGCATATTCTGTGGTTTGGGATCTTGGAGATGTAGGTATAGGTCTTATGACTATATTTAATGTTATGGCTCTTATACCTATGTCAGGAGATGTGATAAAGGCATTGAAAGACTATGAACAGAATCATATGAAAGTACGCAGTAAAAAGATTTTTAGAAAGATGAGTATGGAATGAAGGAAAGAGAAAATTTTGGATCCCGTTTGGGATTCATACTTGTAAGTGCAGGCTGTGCGATAGGTATCGGGAATGTCTGGAAATTCCCGTATGTTGCGGGAGCAAATGGAGGAGGGATATTTGTACTTTTTTACTTGCTTTTTTTGGTGATACTTGGAGTACCTGTAATGACGATGGAACTTGCTGTAGGGCGTGCAAGCAGAAAGAGTGCTGTCGGAGGCTTCAAAAAGCTTGAACCGGCAGGGAGCAGATGGCATATTTACGGTTGGTTCTGTACAGCAGGCTGTGCGCTGCTGATGATGTATTACACAACGGTCTCGGGCTGGATGATGGCCTATGCGTGGAAATTTGCTACAGGGCAGTTTGCCGGAATAGGAGACGATTCGATAGGAGATGTGTTCAGCGGTATGCTCGCAGATCCTTTTGAGATGGGTATCTTCATGGTGATAACAGTAGTTGCCGGTTTCCTTGTATGCTCATTTGGAGTACAGGGCGGTATTGAAAAAATCACCAAATACATGATGCTTGGTCTTTTAGTTCTTATTATTCTGCTTGCGGGACACAGCTTTGTCCTCCCAGGTGCTGCTGAGGGAATCAGCTTTTTTCTTATGCCAAGCGTTGAAAATGTTAAGGATGTTGGACTTATAAATGTAATAGTTGCAGCCATGAATCAGGCATTTTTCACTCTTAGCCTTGGAATAGGTGCCATAGAGATATTCGGAAGCTATATGGGAGACAGTCATTCTCTTGCAGGTGAGGCAGTAAGGATAAGTATACTCGATACTTTTGTTGCGATAATCTCAGGATTGATCATTTTCCCTGCATGTTTTAGTTATAATGTTTCGCCGGATAATGGTCCATCGCTTATTTTTATAACGCTTCCGAGGGTGTTCAATCATATGGCAGCGGGAAGGCTCTGGGGCTTTCTTTTCTTCATATTCATGACTTTTGCAAGTTTTTCTACAGTTACTGCCGTGTTTGAGAATCTTATTGCGGCAGGTATTGATAACCTTGGCTGGTCGAGAAAAAAATCAGTAGCGGTGAATCTTATATTTATTCTGATAGCAAGTATTCCTTGCGTGTTGGGATATAATGTATGGAGCGGTGTTCATCTTATAAAAGGTGGAAATGTACTTGATACAGAGGATTTTCTTGTAAGTAATATGCTTCTTCCGGCAGGTTCGCTGATATTTGCACTTTTCTGTGTAAGCAGATTTGGCTGGAGGTTTGAAAACTTTCTTAAAGAGGCAAATACCGGAGACGGTATAAAGCTGTCTCCGGCATTGAAAAATTATTTTAGATTTGTACTTCCTGTTCTTGTTTTAATAATACTTATAACAGGACTGGTTTAATATGATCGGCTGACGAGTCAGTCTCTTTTGAGCGATCCAGCTTCATGAATTCCATTGTGAGTTGGATCCTCAGTCTTTCAAGACCATTATTCAGGTCTATCGGAAATAATTCCTTTAGTTTATTTATCCTATAATAAAGAGTATTTTTGTGCACGTGCAGATTATAGGCACAGGCAGTAGGATTGTCGATATTTACCAGATACTCGTAAAGAGTTTCGAAATACTGGGTGTTGTTTTCTTCGTCATATCTTTTTATCAGCATTATATAAGGGTGATAAAAGTCCCGTAAATTTCTGATCGAGCTAAGTGCATCAGCAATATCGTAAATATAGTAATCGGAATAAAACCATATTGAACTGTTGGCATTTATCCCATGCCTCATGCGTATAAGTGACATAGTCTGTTCGTAGTAGATCTTTGTATTTATAAGGTTGTTGAAGGGATTACTTAGAACACCTATGCTGTTGTTCAGCTTAAGCATGTCTTCAATGCTTCCGCCTTCACGGAATTTTTCTATATTGTCGTCATCTGAGCCTATAAGGAAAATGATGCTGGAGTCTGTGATCGTCCAGTGTGCAGTATCTCCAAGTAAACCTGAGAGATTGAGGGCAAAGATCTCTGCGATCTTTTGGTAGTGAGGAGGTATATCTCCGGCAGGTATCACTGTCATCACAAAGTACCATGGTTTTTCTTTCCATAAGAGATTGGCCATTCTCTCGTGGATAAGATCTTCATTTACGAATCTCTGCTGAATGAGCTCAGAAACGAAGATAGAGTGCAGCAGTCCATAATCATTTTTATAAAAATTTCCCTTTTCAATCTCAAAAGCGACAAGCTGGCGGAAGAATTTTATCAGTTCTATTTCATAGTAGTTGAATTTGTGATCGGACTCCTGAATGCCGATTTCAGCGGCTTCTATACCTCCGCTCACAAAGACCATCATATTTACCCAGGCTCTTGTTTCGTCCTTTGGTTTCTCATACAGGAGATAATCTGGCGCCTCACGTAAACGCTCGATCACCCGGTCACGCTTCATACGCTCAAGGGTAGAGTAAGTAACCTGACCATTTTTTACATGATCTTCAGGATCTTCATCATTTTCCCATATAAAAGTTCCGGCAGTTCCTATGACTCTATAGTGGCTGTCCAGAATATTTATAGGCGAGCCGATGATACGGCTGGCATTTTCCACAAGATTTCTGAGCCCGCGGCCCTGATTTGAAATGGTTGAAAGCTCGTTTAGCTGAGCAGTGTAGCGATTTTCCTGCAGAAACATATCTGAGACCACATCGAAAACTTCAAATAGAGCACCTACTCCTTCCTCGTTCCAGAAGATGAAATTGCTCTTCGGATATTTTTCTCTCAAAATATCAACATCGGGCCATCTGTGGAAGAAGAGAATATTATGGGTCTCATTAGGATCAAATACAGGAAGTTGTTCTGTATTGGTCAGATAAAGTATCTTTTTCAGGCTTGCCTGGTTGTGATAGAGCGGCTTAAAGGTGTAAATATCAGCATCAGGAACAGCAAAATCACAATCACATATGTGATCATTACATAATAATTGAAAAAATGTACAAATCTTCATCGTTTCTTAAACTCCATTTTGATAACTTTTGCTAGTATATCATATTTTTCTTATCAAAACATTAAGCATTTGTGTTCCAGCACAAAAATTCATAAGTTGTATTGTATTTATTTAAATTCAATTCCATTGGAAAGATTGTTAAATTTTCATACAATCTTTACTGTCAGTTAGATGTATCGATGCATCATAAGGCAATGGAGGAGAATAATTCTAATGGATAAATCAGTAAATAAGGCTTCTCAGGCCAGCGTTGCGCTGGGCGTTGGATTTGTCTGGTTTACAAGTCAGTTCGGAGGCGGCTTTGCTTCAGGAACTCAGTTGTATCAGTATTTTATAAATTTCGGTATCTGGTGTCTCATAACACCGGCGATAGCTCAGCTTTTTCAGGCATTTTTCCAGTGGTATGCCCTGAAGTTTGCGTTTGAGCACAAAACATCAAATTATCGTGATTTTACAGACCAGTTCTATGGAAGATTTAAGATCATATTTTCTAACCTTTATGAAGTGGTTTACTTCATGCTCATACTGCTTGCACCTTCGATCGCGTTTGCAACAGGCGGAGCAACTCTGCATGAGCTTACAGGTATTCCATATATGCTCTGTACGGCAATAGTCGGAGTTTTTATTTTTGGAATCTCGATGATGAACACAGATATGATCAGAAAGGCAGCGACAATAGTCAGCTATGTTCTTATCATAGGCATTCTTTTGGTTTTCATTCCAAATATCATTGCCCAGTGGGATTCAATAACAGCTTCTATCAGTGCTCTTTCAGCAGGTCAGCTTCCGGTTGGCTCAACTGAGAGCGGAACATTTGGAAGTGCACTCTGGTTCTCACTTCTCTATGGAGCATACCATGTGGCTTCGATAGGGCTTTATGTACAGCATGCACAGAAATTTACAGATAAAAAGCAGTGTGCGACTTCGATGATATACGGTTTCTTCATCAATACCATAGTTATAACGGTGGTGACTCTTGGACTTATGGCAGTAGCTCTTAACCCTGAGCTTCCTAACTACTCTGTCTATACACTGCTCTTTGCTCAGGAAGGTGTACTTCCATCTGCACTGGCACCTGTAGTTTCACTTTTGATAATAATCGGTTCTGTTTTCTCAGGAGTAAATATGATAGTCGGCTTTGTAAACCGCGTAGTCACAGGACTTGAGAAAAAAGAGGAACCTGAAGTTTCAGCAAAAAAACGCACAATGCGAACAGTTGTTACAGCGCTTGTTTGTACGCTCGTAACATTTTCAATATCACAGTTCGGCCTTCTCCCTCTGGTCAAGAAGGGATACAGTTATCTCGGCTTTGCCTGCATAGTTGTCATAGTGATCCCGTTTGTGATCCACATGATAGCAAGTGCTTTCGGCAAAAAGAGAGAAACGGTAAATGTTTAAGACAACTACTGAATTTTAGATAAGAATATGGAGGAAACACAAAATGAGTATCAGACAAGATGTTCTGAGTAAGCTTGTTGAAAGAGCCGCAGGCCTTTTCGGCAAGAACGCAGAAGAACTGAACGAAGCAACACGTTTCGCAGAGGATCTGCAGGCAAAGTCAGTGCAGATTTCACAGATCACAACATTCCTTGAGGATGAATTCGACATTGAGATCTCTTATATGGATTTCCGTCGTCAGAAGACTTTCGGAGAGGCTGTAAAGTATGTTGTTACTGAGTGCCTTGAAGAAGAGTGGGATGAATCTGAGGATTGCGCAGCCCCTGCTTCTTCTGCAGCAGTTTCTAATGAGGCAGCTCCTGTTGCAGCAGCAGTTGAAACACCTGCAGCAGCACCGGCAGGATCAATGGCAGCACAGGCTGAGAAATCAGATCATGATGATGAGCTTGCAGCAAGAGAGAGATTTACTCTTAAGGAGACATTTGCAGGCGAGGAACTTGAGGCAGTTTACATGGTTGCAAGAAAGCCAACTTCAGTTGATCCTTCTCTGGACCTTTCGGCTTCAGATGATCCTATGGCAAGAATGGGACAGGGATTCTGCCCTGAGTTCAAGCAGAGAACCTATGAGGCAGCTCCGGGGATCATGTGTGATCAGGATGTACCTGTAAAGATGAGAGACGGAGTGACGATCTACTGTGATATCTTCCGTCCGGCAGATACAACAAAGAAATATCCTTGTATCGTTTCATGGTCATGGTTTGGTAAGAGACCTGGCGAGGGAATGTCAGAATGGCAGATCATGGGTGTTCCGCCTCACACAGTATCAAAGCTTGCCAAATTCGAGTCTCCTGATCCAATGTACTGGTGCTATCAGGGATATGCAGTGGCTAATGTAGATGTACGAGGTGCAGGTCATTCTGAGGGTAACGTTCACATGTTCACACATCAGGACCGTGAAGACGGTTATGACTTCATTGAGTGGGCAGCTCAGCAGTGGTGGTCAAACGGCAACATCGGTATGTCAGGTAACTCAGGTGTAGCAATGCATCAGTGGGGTATCGCAGCTATGCAGCCACCTCACCTTAAGTGTATCGCACCTTGGGAGTGCACAACAGACCTTTACAGAGAGTCCTTCTACGAAGGCGGTGTACCGGCACTTTCATTCAATAAGTTCATTTCTGCACAGGTTACAGGCACAGGCGGAGTAGACAGCCAGGTTGATATGGCTATTAAGTATCCTCTCATGAATGGTTACTGGGAAGACAAGAGACCTGATTTCAGCAAGGTAACAATTCCTGTATATCAGACAGCAGGTTTCTCACACTTCCACCTCAGAGGTTCATTCCAGGCTTTCCGTAAGTGTAAGTCAAGACTTAAGTGGATGAGAGCACACAGAGATTTCGAGTGGCCTGATACATACACTCCTGAGAATCTTGAGGACCTTAAGAAGTTCTATGACAGATATCTTAAGGGAATTCACAACGGCTGGGAGATGACACCACGAGTAAGGATCGACGTTATGGATGCTTACGACTGTGACTATCAGGTACGTCGTCCTGAGAATGAGTTCCCTCTTAAGAGAACCGAATATAAGAAGTTTTACCTTGATGCATCTGATCCGAAGAATCTCACAATGCACGACCAGCCTGTTTCTACAGAAGCAAGCGTTAAGTACGACGGAAATACTCAGCAGGTTGAGTTTGATATGACCTTTAATGAGGATACAGAGCTTACGGGTTATGCTTATCTTCACCTTTATGTTGCAGCAGAGGCTTACAACGATATGGATATGTTCATCAATATCCAGAAGGCTGATGAGAACGGCAACTGGATCCCGTGGGATACTCTCGGTGAGCATCATCCTGGAGCATGGGGCAAGTGCAGAATCTCGCATAGAGAGCTCAGTAAGGAAGAGTCACAGTATGTTAAGGGACAGCTTGTTCAGCCGGTAATGGCACACAAGAGAGAGCTTAAGGTTCAGCCGGGTGAGATCGTACCGGTAGATATCGAGATCGTACCTTCATCAAGAATCTGGCACAAGGGTCAGAAGCTTAGAATCCAGATCGCAGGACGTTACATCCGCGAAGGCTGGTTCGAGCCGCTTGCATGGGATACAGATAACCATGGAAACCAGATCATTTATACAGGCGGAAGATATGAGTCATTCATTCAGGTTCCTGTTATCCCGCCTAAGTATAAGGCCGGAGATTATACATATAGATAAGAAATATCGGGGCGGGCAGTGAAAACTGCTCTGCCTCATAAAGAGAGTGGAGAGTATTAAATGGTAATTGGCGTTGGTACAGATATACTTCGTATCGGTCAGCTTCAACCTGAATACCTGAAAACTGATGATCCGTTTCTCGTTAAGACATATTCAAAAGCAGAGATCAGTGATGCTAAAAAAAGGGAGCTTCCACTTGATTATTATGCCACGAGATTTGCCGGTAAAGAGGCGGTATTCAAGGCGTTCGGGATGTCAGGTGATCATGTGCTGATGTCTGAGATCGAAATACTAAATGACGAAAATGGTGCACCGCATGTAAATCTTTATGGAAACATGAAGAAAGAGGCACAAAAGCGCGGAGTGAAAAATATCCAGATATCCCTTTCCTATGAAAGAGATTATGCTGTCGCTTTTGCGGTGTTTGAAGCATAAAGTGGAGAAAAAAATGAGTCTTATTGAAACTTTAATAGATAAAGCCAAGGCTGCTCCCAAGAGAGTTGCTCTTCCGGAATGTGAAGCAGACAAAACCCTTCTGGCTGCCAGAAAGATCCTTGATGACGGAATCGGTGTTCCGGTCCTTGTAAACGATCCGGCAATTATAAAAGAAACAGCTGAAAGAGCAGGGGTATCTCTCGAAGGAATGGAGATAGTTGATAATACAGATGAGGCCGCCAAGGAAGCCCTTGCAGCAAGATATATGTCTTATCCAAAGCTCATCCTTTCTGAAAAAGGTGCCAAGCGTAAGATGAAGAACCCTATGTATTACGCAATGATCATGGAAGCAGTCGGCGATGTAGACTGTACATTCTGCGGTCATACAAATACAACAGGTGATGTTCTTATCTGTGCCCAGCAGACTATTGGAATGCAGGATGGTGTAGATGTTCCTTCTATCATGGCTGTTACAGAGATTCCGAATTTCAATGGCCCTGAAGGAAACATAATGGTAATGGGTGACTGTGGACTTAATGCAGAGCCTACATCAGAAGAGCTTGCTTCTATCGCTATAGCAACCTGTGATAATGCAAAGGCACTTCTCGGCTGGGATGTAAGATGCGCATTCTTAAGTTTTTCTACCTGTGGATCAGGTACAGCTTCAAGCGTAGAGAAGATACTTGAGGCTTTGAGGATTTCAAAGGAACGTCGTCCTGATCTTAAGATCGATGGCGAGTTCCAGCTTGATTCGGCAATCAAGCCTGAGGTTGCAGCAAAGAAGGTCAAGAGAGAATCAGAGGTTGCAGGAAGAGCAAATGTACTGATCTTCCCTGAGCTCAATGCAGCGAACATCGGCATCAAGATGGTACAGCTCTTTGCCGGTGGTAAGGGTTATGGTCATACACTTTCAGGCTTTGCCCGTCCTGTTGCAGATTCATCAAGAGGTGCATCTGTAGAAGAGATCGTAGGCGATATCGCAATGCTCGTTATTGCAGCAGCGAACGCGAGTATTGACTAATAGGAGATAACATACAAATGGGATATAAGATTTTTACGCTGAGCCCTGGATCAACATCCACAAAGCTCGCTGTATTTGACGGTGAAACAAGACTTTTTAAGGCAAATGTCCAGCATGACCCTGAAAAGCTTAAAAGCTTTGAAAGAGTAAGTGAGCAGAAGCCTTACAGAGTCGAGACGATTCTTGATGAATTAAAGAAAAACAATATTGATATCAATGATATGGATGCTTTTGCAGCATACTCAGGCGGACTTGCATCTACTCCGGGCGGAATCTTCCCTGTAAATGAGAAGATACTTGAAGACTGCAGCTCAGGCAGACTCATGGAGCATCCGGCAATCCTTGGAGCCCAGATAATCGGTGCCTTTGCAGAAGAGACAGGGAAGCCTGCATTTCTTGTAAATCCGCCTGATGTTGATGAATTTGATGATGTTGCAAGAATAAGCGGAATCAAGGGTATTTACCGTGAGTCACATGTGCATGTTCTTAACCAGAAGGAAGTTGCCATGAGAGCAGCAAAGGAACTTGGTAAGAAATATGAGGATTGTAACCTGGTTGTATGTCATGTGGGCGGAGGACTTTCAATAACAGCTCAGAAGCACGGAAGGATCGTTGACGGAAATGATGTTCTCAATGGAGACGGTCCTATGGCTCCAAATAGATCAGGTTATGTTCCGCTTCTTCCTGTGATCAAGATGTGCTTCTCAGGAAAGTACACACTTGATGAGATGAAAAAGAAGGTTTCAAAGACAGGCGGACTTATTTCACTTCTTGGAACAGACAATATGATGGAAATCGATGAAAGAATCGAAAAGGGCGATAAGTGGGCAACTCTTGTGATGAAGAATTTTGCTTATCAGCTAGCCAAGTACATTGGCTCATATGCCTGCGTAATGGAAGGAAAGGTTGACGCAGTCGTTCTCACAGGCGGATGTTCAAAAGATGAGATGTTCGTTGAACTTGTTAAGAAATATGCAGGCTGGATCGCTCCGTTCATAGTTTACGGAGGTGACTTTGAAATGGAGGCCCTTGCATCAGGAGCGATCCGCGCACTTGATGGAGTTGAGGAAACAAAGGAGTACACAGGAGAGCCTGTTTGGACAGGTTTTGATTTCGAGCCTGAAACAGAGGAGTAAAAAATGGCAAAGCGAGTGAGACTCTGCCCTGAGATCACAGATCCGGAGCTTAGAGGTTTTTTGGATATGGTTCCAAGTGTAAGAAAATACATGAGAGGGATCATTGATGACAGTCTGCTGAAGGGTGAAAAGACATCCATCACTCTTAAGGAGAGAGAGCTTACAGTCTATATTCACAGAGCTGAAGGAAAAAACAGACCGGTTGTTTTTGAAATGCATGGAGGCGGTTTTATTCTGGGTGATGCGGAGAAGGATGATTCTATCTGCGAGAGCATTAAAGAAAATGCTGACGTAAATGTTGTGGGTATTAACTATAGATTATCGCCTGAATTTCCGTATCCTGCACCGTTAGATGATGTTTATGATACGATACTTTTCTTTAAGAAACATGCTGCTGAATATGGATTTGATATGGAAAAGATCGGACTTATCGGTTTCTCGGCCGGAGCCACACTCGCTGCCGCCATATCACTTAGATCAAAGAAATCAGGAGATTTCAATGTGACAGCACAGGCGCTGCATTATCCATATCTGGATTCGACAAGGATGCCTTCAGAAAAGAAGCACTATGACGTGGATATGGATGCGGCGGTCATGAAGAGCTTTACAGAGCTTTACTCCAAAAAAGAGGAGAGAGCTCTGAGCTATGTTTCACCTATAATGGCGAAACGTGAAGAACTTGAAGGAACTGCTGCCACGCTTATCTTAACAGCAGACAGGGATGCACTAAAGGATGAAGGACTTGAGTATGGCGAACATCTTAGGGCAGCGGGAGTAGATACATATGCTGCAGCTATACCCGGAACTCATCATGGATATATCGAGGATGCGGCTCATGAGCCGTCCTATGAGGTTTCTGATATGAATAAGCGGAAACTTCACGATCCTTACTTCAGAGTCTGGGCAAAAACAGCTCTTGAGATATCAGCTGATTTCTTTACCCGGAGGTTTGAGAAGGAATGAGTAAGGAATCTTTTTTCAGATGGAATGCGATCGTAAATCTGATCATGGCGCTTTCGATAAATACAGCGGCTACGTTTCTTGCAGGTGGAGATACACTGCAGGGATGGGTGAAAGGCTGTGCGTGCGCGTTCACGATCAACACTATTGAACTGGCCATTATTCCGGTGGGAGCGATAGGTCAGTGGTTTTCAAAGGATGTCTGCCATTCATCCGATGGAAGCCTCCTGGAATTTTTATCAAGGAATTTTATTATAAATGCAATAAATGTTACAGTTGTCAGCTTTTGCATGGCAATGGTCAATGTGGGAATAAATGCTTCTACAGTACCGGCGTGGCTTGGCACCTATCTGCAGCTTCATCTTGTGGGGCTTGTGACAGGGCTTATCATCGAACGACCGGCAGCATGGCTTAACAATAAAATTGATGTGGCATTAGAAGGCTAATGTCAGAAAGGATGTAACTTATGAAAACATTAACAGCAGACGTTGTTGTAATAGGATCAGGCCCTTCAGGCCTTTCTGCAGCAGCACAGGCTTCAGAGGATGGAGCAAAGGTAGTTGTATTTGAAAAGGCCAATGTATCAGGTGGTGCTGCAAACATGGGTATGGGACCTCTTGGAATCGGTACAAAGCATCAGCAGGACATGATGGTAGACATCGATGTTAAGAGTGCTTTCAAGGAATTTATGGAGTACACGCACTGGAGAAGTGATGCACGCATGGTAAAGAAATATTTCGAGAATTCAGCAGATACCATTAAGTGGCTCGAGGAATCCTGCGGTGTTGAATTTGCCGGTGCCTACAAATATTTCCCGAAATCTCATGAGACCTGGCACATTGTTGCTGTAAATGGTGGTATCGGACGTAATGGCGGTGCGATCATGAATAAACATATCCGTGAGTACGCTGAGGAAAATGGAACAGAGTTCCTTATGGAGACACCTGCAAAGAAGATCGTTAAGAGTGATGACGGAAAGATCTGCGCAGTTATCGGAACAGATGCTTCAGGAGAAGAAGTTCGCTGTGATTGTAAGGCAGTAGTAATTGCCACAGGCGGATGTGGTGATAACCCACAGATGATCAAAGAGCGTACAGGCTATGAATTCCAGAAGAATATGTTTAACTTTGCGATTCCGGGTCTTAAGGGTGATGGAATCAAGATGGCAGCAGAGGCAGGCGCAGGTACAACACCTATGAACGTTGAGATGATGTATATCCTTCCTAACTCTGATGCAGGCCCGGACTGCATTCCGGCAGTATTTATGCAGCCTAACCTTCTTGTTAATAAGCTCGGTCAGAGATTTATCGACGAAGAGCAGATGCAGAATACAACCTTCACAGGTAATGCTATTTCATTCCAGAAGGACGCTATCGCATTCTCTATCATTGATTCTAAGATTGCTAAGTACTACATGAAGAAGGGTGTTGACGTTGTTAACTTCGTACATCATCCGGATGATGTGGCTGACTTTGCTGAGGCAGTTGATAACTCTATCGCAAATGATAACCCGGATGTAGTCAAGGCTGACACTATCGAAGAACTGGCTGAGAAGCTCGGAGTTGATGCAGAGGCACTTCAGGATACTATCGACGAGTATAACGATATGTGTGAGACAGGAGATAACCTTTTCTACAAGCCTTCAAAATACATGAGACCTATCGAAAAGGCTCCATTCTATGCAGCTAAGTTCAGACCGGGCGCTTATGGTACACTTGGCGGAATCAAGATCAATGAGGATGCTCAGGTTCTTACACAGGAATGGGAGAAGGTTCCGGGACTTTTCGCTGCAGGTACAGATACATGTACTATTTACGGAGATTCATACATGTTCCTTATGCCTGGTAATACAATGGGTTACTGCATTAACACAGGTCGTTTCGCAGGCTCTTCTGCGGCTGAATACGCTCAGGAAGACTAAGACGTACCTTTGATCAGGAGAGATTTAAAATGAGTGAAGCAAAGGAGGTAACGCTTGTCATTGACGGCGTTACCATCAAAACAACATCAGATACAACGATTCTCGATGCTGCACTGGCTAATGGGATCTATATTCCACATTTATGCAGTCATGAGAATTTACATCCGGAAGGCTCATGCCGTATGTGCGTTGTAGGTATCGAAGGAGTTGACGGTGTCGTAACTTCCTGTACCGAAAAATGTAAAGACGGAATGGTTGTAAACACAAAGGATGAAACTGCAGAAAAGATAAGAAAGCTTAGCTGTGATTTCATGTTCAAAACACATCCGTCAGAGTGCACGGGCTGCCCTAAATTTGGTAAGTGTCAGCTTGCCTCGATCTCACAGTATGTAGGAGATACAGGAAGAAAGCTTAAAGCAAATCCTATCAACTGCAAAGAGGATACGACAAATCCTATCATCCTTCATGAAATGCACCGCTGCATTCTCTGTGGAAGATGCGTGAGAGTCTGCAATGAGGTGAGAGGAGTCGGAGTACTTAAATTTAAGAAGGTAAACGGCAGACAGAAGGTCGTGATCGACGGAGAAAATCTTAAAAAGGGTGGATGCCGCTTCTGCACAGCCTGTGTTGAGGTCTGCCCGACAGGCTCTATCCGTGAATATAAAGAGATCGAAGATGCACGTCTTGGTAAAACAAGAGAAGAGGGATTTGTCCCATGCAGAAGTGAGTGCCCGGCTCATGTAAATGTTCCGGAGTATATAAGATTTATAAATCAGGGAAACTATGCGGCTGCAAATGCAGTTATCCGCGAAAAGGTTCCTTTCCCGCACGCTCTTGGATATATATGTGTTCACAACTGCGAAAGTGCATGTAAACATCATTATCTCAATGAAGCTGTCTCTATCAGGAATTTGAAGAGATTTGCCGCCGAGCATGATGACGGAGAATGGAAGAAGCTTGCCTTCCATAAGCCTGCAACAGGTAAAAAGATCGCTGTTATAGGCGGTGGTCCTGCCGGACTTACAGTTGCCTATTATGGAGCTAAACTTGGTCATTCCATCACGATCTTTGAAGCACAGGAAAAGCTTGGAGGCCAGATGAGATACGGTATTCCTGGATATCGTCTGCCTCGTGAGGTTGTCGATGATGAGGTTCAGACAGTACTGGAAGCCGGAGATGTTGAAGTTAAGAATAATACAAAGGTGGAGAATGCTCCTGAGCTTTTGAAGCAGGGATATGATGCTGTATTTGTTTCACTTGGAACACATGTCGGAGCAAGACTTCCGCTTCCCGGAAATGATCTTGAAGGCGTTAAGGTAAATACTGATTTCTTAAGAGATTTCGAAAATGGTACAGCAGAGGTCGGTGAGCATGTTGTGGTCCTTGGCGGCGGAAATGTAGCTATCGACTGCACCGGTGCGGCTTTCAGACTTGGTGCGAAAACAGTTGATATGGCATGTCTTGAGGCTTATGATGCGATGACAGCTTCTGATGAAGAGCGTTCATGGGCAGAGGAAGAAGGAGTGGTACTTCATAATTCAAAGACCTTCCCTGAAATAAAGGGCGAAAATGGTCACTGCACAGGCGTACTTATCCAGAGTGTCGGCAATTTCCGTAAGGAAAATGGCCGTATGGTCTTCGATAAGCTTGAGGGTACAGAAGAGATACTTGAGGCTGACACCGTTATTTTTGCAACAGGTCAGAGACCGTCTATTCCTATGGAAGAGGAGAAGTTTGGACTTGCACTTACACATGGTAATTATGTTGCAGCACAGGGACCTGACGGTGAAACATCTGTTGAAGGTATCTGGGCAGCGGGTGACTGTGTGACAGGAACAAGATCAGTCATAGCAGCCATTGCGGCAGCAAGGGATTCTATCATCGCCATTGATAAATACCTTGGCGGTGAGGGAAATATCGAAGAGGCCCTTGCACCTAAGCAGTTCAGAGACCCTCATCTTGGTAAGGTCGAGAATTTTGGAGATAAGGAGCGTACAGCACCGAGAGTAGTACCTGCACCAAAGAGAGTTGCAGAGTACAAGACCGCAGGTCCTATGGACTACGGCTTTGACGAGGAAATGGCACGTTGTGAGGCATCTAGATGTCTTCAGTGTGATCTTCGTTGCGACCTTGCTCCGCAGAAATTCTGGAATGATTATCAGGGAAAGGAGAAGGCTGAGTGATGAAGGTATTTAATAAAAACGGCGTGGATATGGATGCACTTATAGCTGATGCATCGGAGCATGAAAATGCCAGACTTATCCTGAATCTTTCCTGTGATGATCCGGAAAACTGCTTGAGCAGCCTGATCGTCGGAAAATACGGAAGTGAGCTTAAGGAGGCTTTCAAGTCTCTTTCAGAAAAAATTAAGGCTGAAGAGCTTATTTTACTGAAGCCTGCATCTATTGATTTTGAAATCGAAGGTGCAAAGGTGATAGAACATGATCCCAACCCTGTATTAAGGGAAGAGTCAGCGGTCGGAAGACTGCTGGAGAGAGGTGAGCTCCGTTCAGAGCCTTTATATAAAGAATTTACTTCTCAGGGAATGGATGGAAGAGCTGAAGTCATTACTGACGCAGAAACACTTTTAAGGCTTGCAGGTCTTAATACAGAAGTGAAGCTTATCTGCCTTAATGAAGCAGGAAAATGCAGTCTCATGGTCTGTCCGATAGATTCTTTTGCGGAGCTTGGCGAAGCAAAGGGATATCTCTTCGGCGGAGTAAGTGGTAAATTCATGGCTTCAAAGGAATTCCGGATCGAATATTCTTACCTTTCAGACAGCATAACTCTTTACACGGAAAAATGCTGTATGGTATCTGAGGCTGCCAGGACATTGACAAGGGCAAAGGAGCTTTCCTGTGCCAAGTGTGTTCTCTGTCGTGAAGGTTCATGGCATCTTTCAGAGATATTTAACGATATCTCACTTGGAAAAGGCAAAAAAGAAGACCTTGATATGGTCAATGATATAGGCCCGCTCATCAACATCGGGGCGTTCTGTTCATTTGGTCAGAACATGGCGCTCACAGCTGTCAGTGCAGTTGAAGCTTTTAGAGATGAATTTGAGGAGCACATTGTCAGAAAGAAGTGCAGCGCAGGTGTCTGTGCAGCATTTTCAAAGAAGTCATACTGCATTGATCCTACACTTTGCACAGGATGCGGAGGCTGCGAGGACGAGTGTGATGAGATGGCGATCGAGGGCAAAAAGAAATTTATCTATATGATCGATCCGGATATGTGCAGTGCCTGCGGCAAGTGTGTCGAAGCCTGTGACGAGGATGCGATCGTACTTAATGATGGTTCTATCAAACTTCCTAAGAAACTCACCAGGGTTGGACGTTTCTGAGAATAAAAAGACCCGTATGGGCAACGGTGGCCTGATAATCCTCAGGCCATGACTAAGCGAATGAAAAAGGAGAAAGTATTAAAATGGCTAAAGTATTAGGAATTTCATCCGGAACACTTAATGGTTCTAATGATGCAATGTGTAAGGAAGCACTTATGGGTGCTAAGGAGGCAGGAGCTGAGATCGAGTTCATCAACCTTCACCATAACATCACCATCAAGAGCTGCACAGGCTGTATCGCATGTGTAAAGGCTATGATGGGCGGAAAGGGCAGAATCTGTGTTCAGAAGGATGATTTCCTTTGGGTACTTAATAAGATGCTTGATGCTGATGGAATCATTATGACATCACCGATCTTTGAAAACGGTGTTCCGGGTATCATTCACACTATCTGTGATCGTTTCGGACCATCTATGGATCGCGGAAATCTTATGATCGCAGATGAACTTAACAAGAAGAACGGAGGAAAGGGTATCGACCCTCGCTTCATGAAGGATAAGGTGATCTCATTCATGGCTGTAGGCGGCTCTGACTGGGGCTCACTTGTACAGATGGACCACGGAATGCTTGCAATGAGCCCTATGTGGAAGGTCATTGACAATGATAAATTCCAATGGTCAAAGACAATTCTTATGGATGATGAGGCACTTGCACGTGCTCATCAGATCGGTATTAATCTTGCAAAGGCTGCAGAGGATATCCCGAATGCAAAGTGGCAGGGACCTGAAGGCGTATGTCCTCACTGCCATATGAATAACTTCTATATCGAGCCGGGTACAACACATGCTATATGTGGACTCTGCGGTATGGAGGGTGAGCTTGAGGTAAGAGACGGCAAGATCGTCATTAACTACCCTGAGGAGCAGTATGCACTTGCACACGATACCATCAGCGGAAAAATGAAACACGGTGAGGATATTCAGTACAATGAGGGCCGTCTTGATGAGCTTAAGAAGAACAGCGATGAGTTCAAGACACGTAAGGCAAAATATAGGGATTTCATTAAACCTATTTATCCTGCAATGGAGTCTGCCGAGACTGAAAAAGAGCTTGTAAAGGCATAATCATCCGGAATTTAAATAACACACAACAACACACATTAAATAAACAGATCAAACATAAGAGGCAGGGAACCTGAAAGGGTTCTCTGTCTCTTATAAATTGCAAAAGAAAAATGTTGATTAAAATTGAATCGCACATTAAAATATAGAGCAAAACATTTGATTCAGTTGGAGGTCAGGCTAAAATGATGAATTTCGCCAGCGATTACACAGAAGGATGCCACCCGAAGATATTAGAGGCATTGTCAAAAACAAATCTTGAGCAGACAACAGGATATGGAACAGACATATATACTGAGTCTGCGAAGGATAAGATACGCAGTATCATCGGCAGAAAAGAGGCAGATATTTTCTTTCTGACAGGCGGTACACAGACAAATCAGACTGTGATTGATTCTATGCTTAAAATGTATGAAGGCGTGGTTTCGGTGCAGACAGGTCATGTCAATGTGCATGAGGCAGGTGCGATCGAATTTACAGGACATAAGGTTCTTGCGCTTCCGGCCCATGAGGGAAAGATGGATGCAGAAGAACTTGATAAATATGTGGCCGGCTTTTATGCGGATTCTGACCATGAGCATATGGTCTTTCCGGGAATGGTGTATATAAGCCATCCGACTGAGTTCGGAACACTCTATACAAAAACAGAACTCAAAGCAATAAGTGAGGTGTGCGGAAAATGGAAACTCCCGCTTTTCCTTGATGGAGCGAGACTCGGATATGGTCTCATGAGCAAGGATACAGATGTTACGATCAAGGATATAGCTGAGCTTACGGATGTATTTTATATAGGCGGAACAAAGGTCGGCGCACTCTGCGGAGAAGCGGTGGTATTTCCTAAGGGAAATTCACCGAAGCATTTTGTTACAATGATCAAGGAGCATGGAGCGCTTCTTGCAAAGGGACGATTAAACGGAATTCAGTTTGACACCTTATTTACAGATGATCTTTATTTTAATATCGCTAAAAATGCCATTGAACGAGCTGAGGAATTGAAAAAGATCTTTGCTGAGAGAAATTATAAGTTTTTCATGAATTCTCCCACAAATCAGCAGTTCATAATAATGGAGAACAGTAAGCTCTTAAAGCTTGATGAGGAAGAGGTCATATACAGCAGATGGGAGCCTTATGACGAAGCACATATGGTGGTACGTTTCTGCACCAGTTGGGCAACAACAACGGAACAGATAGAAAAGCTTGCCGAAGTGCTTGACAGATTATAAGATCCATTATTTGACATATAGGCGTGTTTCGGCTAGAGTATTCGTATATTCCATTTTTATGGGCTTATGGAAATAACGGAGGTCATAGGTGACGTGAAGCAGTGTATGGATTCAGAAAATCTGCATAGAAGATTGAATAAAATTATTGGTCAGGTAAATGCGATCAACCGTATGGTGGATGAGGATGTACCGTGCGAAGATATATTATCTCAGATAAATGCTGCAAAGTCTGCACTTAATAAATGCGGCCAGATCGTCCTTGAAGGGCATATAAATCATTGTGTCCGGGATGCGTTTGAGAAGGGCGATGAAGCAGAGATAAAGAATTTTACGAAAGCGATAGAAAGATTTGCAAATATGCAGTAAATAACAATCACGAATAAAGATAACGGGTCACTTTTCCCTATTTCAGGAAAGGCGGCCCGTTTTTTATTTTAACACGCCGTGAGCAAGAAATCCCCCACCTCTAAGCGTAAGCGTAGGTGTTGGGATGAATTGCGATAAACACGGCGTTTTCTTGACTTTTGTGTCTTATAGCATTATAATCTAATTACAAATCAGTCGTATATATCAAAAAGGTTATAAATACAATGCAATTAGATACAAATAATCATTCAGTATTCATGTTACACTATCACCTTATCATGTGCGTGAAGTACCGCAATAAGGTGATAAATGATAAAATCTCAAATCGTCTCAAAGAGATTTTCGAGAAGATTACCCCTGCGTATAACATTACGTTAGAGGAATGGAATCATGATATTGACCATGTACATATCTTGTTCCGAGGACAGCCTAATACAGAGATAAGCAAATTTATAAATGCATATAAATCTGCAAGTAGCAGGCTTATCAAAAAAGAGTTTCCTCAAATACGTCAATCTCTATGGAAAGAGATGTTCTGGTCGCAGAGTTTTTGTCTACTGACCACGGGCGGAGCTACAGTAGACATTATCAAGCAATACATTCAATCTCAAAGTAAGAAAGATGGCAAACAAAGCAATCAAGTACAGAGTATACCCCACAACTGAACAAAGTATTATGTTTGCTAAAACCTTTGGCTGTTGCCGTAAGGTCTACAATCTTATGCTTTCTGATAAGATTGAAGGTTATAAGCTAACTGGTAAGTTTCCTACCGTCACACCCGCTAAATACAAGAAAGACTATCCATATCTCAAAGAGGTTGACAGTCTCGCTCTTGCTAACAAACAGATGGATTTACAGGCGGCATTTCGCAATACATTTAGTAAATCCCGCAAAAAGAAAAACGGATTTCCTAAATTCAAGTCTGCGAAGCATAGCCGTAAATCCTATACCACAAACAATCAAAAGGGAACTGTAGCTATCATAGACAATAATTATATTAAACTCCCTAAGATTGGAAAGGTAAAAGTTGTTATTCATCGTATCCCTGATGATAGTTGGGTAATTAAGTCAGCTACTGTATCGCAGGAATCTGATGGTAAGTATTATATCTCTATCCTTTTTGAGTTTGAGAATGTCTTAAATCCTTATAAGGCTGATAAAACTAATGCTATTGGGTTAGACTATGCCTCTGATGGCTTATATGTAGATAGCAACGGTAACGTAGGAACTAATCACAAGTATTATCGTGAGAGTCATGACAAGCTTGCTAAAGCACAGCGCAAGTTATCACGCATGCAGGGTTCTAAGAAACATGAGGTAAAGTCCAATAACTACATGAAGCAGCTCCGTAAGGTCAATAAAATCCATAGACATGTTGCTAATCAGCGTTTAGATAATCTACATAAAATATCTACTGAGATAGCCAATCAGTATGATGTTGTATGCGTAGAATCCTTAAACATGAAGTCTATGTCTAACAAAGGTTTTGGTAACGGCAGAGCCACTCTCGATAATGGATACGGAATGTTCCTGAATCTACTTGAATATAAGTTATCCGATAGGAACAAATATCTGATTAAAATAGATAAATGGTATCCATCATCTCAAATCTGTCATTGTTGCGGAAAACTCCATCCAGAGATGAAAGATTTGAAAAACCGTACAATGAAATGTGATTGCGGACTCACAATAAACCGTGACCAGAACGCTGCTATCAACATTCTAAACGAAGGATTACGACTACTGACTGAGGTAGCCTGAAACTAAATATGACAGTAGGGATGGAATAGCCCAAACTTATACGCCTGTGGACACTGTGTAAGACGAGCCGTTACGTATCATCGTAGCCAGCGCAGTAGTGGTTGAAGCAGGAAGCTCCGACTTCTATAAGTCGGAGTAGTTCACCTCTGGGATTACTTTATTTAGTTTTAGTAAAAGCAGGTAGAGAAGATTATTCTTATGAAGTAGTCAAAGTAGTTCTCTATTCTTATCGCAGAATTCAAAGATTACTGAAAGGGGACCATCCGGAGCCGAAGTCAGTGCAACTACATATTCATGTATCGCGTTAGATATAATAGCATCCAGAACATCATCTTTGGAAGAAAAGTTATTGTAAAATGTTTTTCTTTCCAGAGGTGTATCAAGGACAATCTGCTTTACAGATATCTCAGAATAAGAGTGATCCTGCATTAGTTTAAGTAATGCATTGGTGATCTCTTTTTTTGATCTTATGGAAGAGGGGTTTAAAGACTTATTCATAATATGCTCCTGGTTGTTTTATTTATTTGTTGTTTTAGTATTAGTTTTTTTAGTGTCATCTTTTTTAGTGTTAGCTTTTGTTAAACCCATGGCTTGTTCCATAGGTGTTTTAACAAAATGATTTGTGATAGCGATAACTCTTCCGATAAGCAGCATTGAAGCGATTGTTCCGATACCAACTCCGATAATCTTTCCATTTGCTATAAGACAGAGTATGCACGTTATGGCAACGCAGGAGATGTCGAATATATTTTTTGTAAGTCCCATACTTTTACCAATGCATTCAGATATGGTGTGGACGATTCCGTCTGCTGGATTTGGGACGAGTCTTGGATTAACTGTCAGGACGACGCCCCAACCTGTAAGAAGTATAGCGGCAAGAAGTACGACGAATCTTCCACCGATAGAACCCCAGAATGCTCCGTCATAAGCAGTCTTAAAATCCGGAAGCATATTGTCAAATATATTCATGAATCTTGTGAAGACTATACTGAATGGAATCTGAAGTATAGAAAGCCAAAACTCTCTTTTCTCTTTTCTTATTCCACGGAGAATCATTTCTATAATAACAAATGAGGAATACATAACCAGTGATGTATTAGCAAAGTTAAGATTCCATATGTGAGCGATGGAATATTAGATTGTAATTATGGAAGATACTCCCAGCGATGCCTTTGTATTAAGCACTATACCGAATGCAAGAACTACAATCCCCAGAAGATATAGTACAGCACGGATTAAATGTTTTTTCATAATATAGTTTGTCCTTTATTTTTGTAGATTACAGTAATCATTTCCTTGTGATATGAACTTACACATATTTACAAGATTGAGTAACTTTCTCTAGATGTGTTTACGGAAATACCAATCAAGAGTATCATAAAGATACAAGTTACACAAGTGTGTAATTGGAGGGCTTTATGAAAGAATATATTTTACTATTACCAATTATATTTATATTTCATGATATGGAGGAAGTGGTAGGATTTGGATATTTTTTTAAGAAGAATCCTGATCTATATGATAGATTTCCGAGAGTCATGAAGGCATATCGGAACTTTAAGACGGAAGGCTTTGCAGCAGCTGTTTACGAAGAGTTTATTCCTTTTTTTGGAGTGAGCCTGCTGGCATATTATTTTCCCAATAAGGTGCTTATTTCTATGTGGTACGGACTGTTCCTTGCGCTTGCGGGACATTTCATAATTCATATTGGACAAACGATTTATCTTAGGAAATATATTCCAAGTTTTGTTACGAGTCTTATATGTTTACCTGTCAGCGTGAATATTCTTCTTAGATGTACGTGGGTGATGATGTTTAATACGGTAACAATTCTAATCATAATTGTGAGTATTCTTTTTATGATGCTTAATTTGAAACTGGCTCATAAACTGGCTCATTTTGTGAATGATAGGATGAGAGAATTAATTGAAGTGTGACGGGGTGTAGGAAGATGAAAGTCATAATAATAAATGGAAGTCCAAGAAATCAGGGTATTACAGCAACTACATTACATGTGTTGGAAAAGGAACTGCTAGATAGTGGTGTGAAGGTTGACTTTGTGAGTCTTGCTGAGATTGAGATGGCCCACTGTCTGGGATGTTGCTCCTGCTACAGGACTGGACATTGCTGTATACGAGATGATGCAGAGAAGTTATCCGAGCTTATAGCGGAAGCGGATGGAATAATCCTGGGGACACCAACCTATGCAAGTAATGTGTCAGGTCTTATGAAGGATTTTATCGATAGAGGTCATTTTGTT
>JAILMH010000005.1 GCA_024692715.1 Lachnospiraceae bacterium | reverse complement strand
TTCAGAAAAAGGTGCAAAATATACCAGAACACGCCGTCCGGTGAGGTTGATATACTCGGAAGAATATCCTGACAGATCATCGGCATCAAAGCGGGAATGGGAGATAAAGAACAAGTTTACAAGGGCTGAGAAGCAAAAACTGTTACTGTTCACTCGCTTCTAGCTCGCTCACGTAACGGATTTTGCCAATTAAATCGCCTCCGGCGATGGGCAAAATCCAATGGCTTTTCATCTTTCTTGGTCGTAAACTGTTACAAGAGAGCTGACATATTATGATATCATATCATGACATGTTCAGCTCTCTTTTTTGATACATGCGGCATTTAAAAGAATACAACTTCTGAGTTTGTGCCAGGGCTCAATATAAGAGACTTGAATAGTTTATGTTACATGTTATTATATAGCATGGAAAATGTTAATGCGTTAGGTGTCTATGCTCATAGATGAAAAGGGAAGCAGGTGAAAATCCTGCGCGAACTCGTCACCGTGTTTTGGAAGTCTGGTTGCAGTCCACTGGAAATATCTGGGAAGGAAACATACACTAGGTAATTAAAGTTACCGGCCAATCAGTCGGGAGACCTGCCTATCGCTGTACAAAAGTCACGAGGAATTGACTGTACGAAATGGAGGAATTTATGAAAAACAGAGTTATTTCTTTGATCTTGTCATCAGTACTTACTTTGGCAATGATCTCAGGATGTGCAAGTCAGAGTACATCGAATGCAAGCATAGCAGCTAGTGAAGCAGCAAGTACTGCAACTTCAACAGAGGCGGCTTCAGAAGCATCATCAGAGACTGCAGTTACAGAGGCTGCAAGCACAGAGGCTTCAAGTGAAGAGGCTGATAATGAAACACTTGCAGATGGTGTTTACAGCGCATCATTTACTACAGACAGCAGTATGTTTCATGTAAATGAGGCTTATGACGATAAAGGTACACTTACGGTTAAAGATGGCAAGATGACAATTCATATTTCTCTTACATCTAAAAATATCGTTAATCTTTTCCCTGGTACAGCAGAAGATGCTCAGAAAGAGGGTGCAGAGCTTCTTCAGCCTACAACAGATACAGTTAAGTACGATGATGGTACCACAGAGGAAGTGAATGGCTTTGATGTACCTGTTCCGGCAATCGATGAGCCTTTTGCACTTGCTCTCATTGGCACAAAGGGTAAGTGGTATGATCATCAGGTTACAGTTTCTGATGTAGAAGAACAGGATGCAGAAGAAAGTGACGAGGCAGCAGACCACGTTGCAGATCTTATAGATCAGATCTATGTTCAGGAGTGGACAGACGATACTTATGAAAAGTGTGAAGAAGCAAAGAAAGCATGGGATGCACTTGACGACAAGCAGAAAGAACTTGTAGAGGGTGAAAATGCAGATCCTGACTACTTCGGAAGAGATACAGGTGATGCTTCAAAGGATGATGCACTTAATGGAGATAACATTGGTGAAAATGAGCTTCTTGTTGTAAGCTTTGGTACATCATTTAATGATTCAAGAGCTGAGGATATCGGAGGTATCGAAAAGGCTCTTGCTGCAGCTTATCCGGACTGGTCAGTAAGAAGGGCATTTACAGCTCAGATCATCATCAATCACGTATATGCAAGAGATGGTGAAAAGATCGATAACGTTAAGCAGGCTTTAGAGCGTGCAGTAGATAATGGAGTAAAGAATCTTGTAGTTCAGCCTACACACCTTATGCATGGTGCTGAGTACGATGAGCTTGTTGGTACACTTGATGAGTACAAGGATAAGTTCGAAAGTGTTAAAGTATCAGAGCCGCTTTTAGGCGAGGTTGGCAAAGATGCAAAAGAAACAAATGAAGATAAGGAAGCTGTTGCTAAGGCAATAACAGCTGAAGCTGTAAAGAGTGCCAAGTTTGACAGCCTTGAAGCTGCAAAGAAGGAAGGCACAGCATTTGTATTCATGGGACATGGTACATCACATACTGCAAAGGTTACATATAGCCAGATGCAGGCTCAGATGGATAAGCTTGGCTATGACAATGTATTCATTGGCACAGTAGAAGGCGAGCCTGAGGATACATCACTTGAATCTACTATCGCAAAGGTAAAGAAGGCAGGTTACAAGAATGTCGTATTGAGACCACTCATGGTAGTTGCAGGTGACCATGCAAATAATGACATGGCAGGCGATGATGAGGAATCATGGAAGAGCGGATTTACAAATGACGGTTCATTCGAAAAGGTAGATTGCCAGATAAGCGGTCTCGGCAGAATTGCTGATGTACAGAAGCTTTATGTGGAACATGCGGGAGAAGTTATTAAAAAGTAAAATATGAAACAAAAGCAGTTATTAAAGAATATATGTATACTGCTTCTACTCATATTAATATGTTTAACAGGATGCGGCAGAATTTCTGATGGAGATTATGCCGCATCTGTTAGCTTAAAGGGTGGAAGCGGCAGAGCTTACATTGAAAGCCCGTGTGATGTGACAGTTAAAAACGGTCAGGTATCTGCGCATATCGTGTGGAGCAGTTCGCATTATGACTATATGATAGTTGATGGCAAGACATATTATCCCATTAATACTGAGGGTAACTCAGAATTTGAGATACCTGCAGAGCTTGGGAAAGATATGTATATACAGGCTGACACTACGGCAATGAGTGAGCCGCATCTTATAGACTATACGATCAGACTTGACATTGATGATGGAAATTCAAAGAAAAGCGTTACTGATTTTGCAAAAGAGGCAGAGAAAATTGAGGAGAATGCTTCATTGGACGCTCCTCATTTTGAAGGCCTAGACTATATTTCAACTGATAAAAATGAGTATGCGAAGTGCTTTGCGATTCATAGATATGCTGATGGTTTTGCGTGTTTGTCCGTAAACGATGGAAGAAGATACCTGCTTGTTCCAGAGGGGGAAAACGCTCCTGAAGATATAGATTCTAAAACCATAGTTTTGCAGAGACCTATCGACAATATATATCTTGCTGCATCAGCTGCTATGTGTAATTTTGACTCGATCTCTGCTGTAGAGAATATCTCTCTTTCTGGGATAGAAAAGGATAATTGGTACATAGAGTCGGCTAAAGCCGGGATGGAAAGCGGAGAGATTACATATGGAGGAAAGTACAGTGCGCCTGACTACGAGATGATGGTAGAAAAAAATATCAATCTTGCAGTTGAGAGTACGATGATACTTCATACTCCAAAAGTACAGGAAAAGATCGAACAGCTTGGGATACCAGTACTTATAGACAGGTCGAGCTATGAGGACAGCCCGCTTGGCAGATGTGAGTGGGTAAAGGTTTATGGACTTCTCACTGAGAAAGAAGATAAAGCAGAAAGCTCATTTAATGAACAGCGTCGGCTTGCTGAGTCTTTTGACAAAGCTGAAATGACAGGCAAGAAGGTTGCGTTTTTTTCTCTTAATTCAAATCATCAGATAGTGACCAGAAAGGAAAATGATTATCTTGCAAAGATGATCGAGCTTGCCGGAGGAATATATCTTACAGTTGATGAAGGCTCTGTGGAAACATCTTCTTCGCAGCTTACTATAAGCACAGAGGCGTTTTATGACTATGCAGCAGAGGCGGATATAATAATATATAATACAGCTATTGAAGATGCACCTGCTTCGCTTGAAAAGCTTATGGAAATGGATGTAACATTCAAAAAACTTCCGGCAATTTATGAAGGAAAAGTGTGGTGTACGGACAAGTCGCTTTATCAGTATGCTAATGAGGCGGGAAAGATAATATACGATTTGCATGAAATAGTGTCAAATGAAAGCGAAAATACAGATTTCTTTTATAAACTGAAGTAGGTTCCGGATGAAAAGTAAAAAACGTACAATTTTTGTTTTTATAATATTGATATTGCTGGCAGGCATTGCTTTTATTTCAAATATTTGTATTGGAAATGTTGAAATATCTCCACAGGATGTTTTTAAGGTTTTATTTAGCAGAACGGGAGACGAAAAAATACATGTGATTATCACGAGTATCAGGCTTCCGAGGTCAGCTATGACCTTTTTTCTTGGAGGAGCGCTTGCTGTTTCGGGCTTCCTGCTTCAGACATATTTTTCGAATCCTATAGCAGGACCATATATTTTGGGGATATCATCCGGCGCAAAAATGATGGTAGCCCTTATACTTGTCACGGTAGTAGGAAAAACAGGATATTCTTCAAATCTGCTGCTTGTTTTGGCGGCATTTTCAGGAGCGCTTCTTGCTACAGGCTTTATAATAATGATATCGAAAGTGGTCAGAAATATGGCGACGCTGCTTGCTGCCGGTATAATGGTAGGATATATCTGCAGTGCTGTAACTGATTTTTTAATAGCGTTTGCTGATGATTCAGATATAGTTAATCTTCACAGCTGGTCACAGGGAAGTTTTTCGGGCGCAGATATGAATGGAGTTACATATTCTGCAATTATAGTAGGAGTGAGCTTTATAGCTGTCATGCTTCTAAGCAAGGCTCTAGATGCTTTCAGACTTGGTGAGACATATGCAAAAAGCATGGGCGTGAATATAAAGGCGTGCAGGATATTGATAATCATGCTTTCAAGCATCCTTTCCGCTTGTGTTACGGCATTTGCGGGACCGATATCATTCATTGGCATAGCTGTTCCATTTTTGGTAAGGGAAGTACTTAAATCTTCAAAGCCGTTGATACTTATACCTGCTTCTTTTTTAGCGGGTTCAGTATTCTGTATGGCGAGCGACCTGTTGGCACGACAGCTTTTTGCACCGACAGAGATAAATATATCAGCAGTAACGTCGCTTTTTGGAGCACCTATAGTCATAATTATGATTATCAAAAACAGGCATTATAGGAATTGAGGAAAGTCTGAGAATGAGATTGGAAAAAGTATCTGCCGGATACGATAGAAATATAATAGTGAGAGATGTCGAAATTAAGGCCGCCAAAGGTGAAATAATCTCTCTAATAGGGCCAAATGGCGGAGGTAAATCTACTCTGTTAAAAAGCATTTCAGGTCAGCTTTCATTGCTGGGCGGAAGCGTTTATATAGGAAAAGACGATATCAGAGATATTCCGTTAAAGGAGATGTCGAAGAAGCTTTCTATAGTTACAACTGAGCGTATAGCACCGCAGCTGATGACCGCAGGTGATGTGGTGCTGGCAGGCAGGCTTCCATATACAGAGGGCTTTGGGTTGTTTTCCGAATGTGATAAAAAAGAAATGGACAGGGCTGTGAAGCTCATGAAAATAGAGGCTTTGGCTGAAAAGAATTTTTCTGATATGAGTGACGGGCAGAAGCAGAGAACGCTCATTGCAAGAGCTATATGCCAGACTCCGGAAGTTCTGGTGATGGATGAGCCGACATCGTATCTGGACATACGTCACCGCATGGAACTTATGGATGTCATAAAGGAACTGGCGGGAGGAGGTATGAGCGTTATAATGTCGCTTCATGAGCTTGAGTTGGCAATGGCTGTATCAGACAGGCTGCTTTTGGTCTATGAAGATGGAAATACTTTATGCGATACACCTCGAAACGTCGTAGAAAGAGGACTTATAAAGGAACTTTATGACCTCGATGATAAAATGTATGAAAGAGTTATGAATTCTTGTACGTAAATTACAGGAACACGCATTTACTGCGGGTTCCGTCTGAAAGCAGAAAACAAGCGGCAAACAAGCCCGCAGCGCAGCTGCATTTAAATGGCTTGTTTGCGGGATTTTTGAAGCTTTGCTGCAAAAATTCATGACATATTGCAGTATTGTAAATTAAACGCATAAATTTCCTTCACTGGCATTTCTCTTCATTTTGTCTAAGGATTGTGGTAAGATAGAAAATCGGTACATAAATTAAGTTATATTTAGAAGGCAATAGAAATGGAATTATTAAAAAAAGACTTTTATTATGATCTTCCGGAGGAACTAATAGCGCAGGATCCTCTGGATAAGCGTGATACATCAAGACTTATGGTTCTTGATAAAAAAACAGGTGAAATCGAGCACAAGATTTTTCATGATATCGTAGACTATCTTAACCCAGGTGACTGCCTTGTTATGAATAATACAAAGGTTATCCCGGCAAGACTTCTTGGAGTTAAGGAAGATACCGGAGCAGCAGTAGAGATCCTGCTTCTTAAAAATAAGGGAAACGATATATGGGAGACTATAGTCAGACCAGGTAAAAAGCTCAGAGTCGGTGCAAGAGTAGTGTTCGGAGACGGGCTTCTTAAGGCAGAGATCGTAGATATCGTAGAAGAAGGCGACCGTCTTGTAAAATTCTATTATGATGGAATTTTTGAAGAAATTCTTGATAAGCTTGGAGAGATGCCGCTTCCGCCGTATATCACACATAAGCTTGCTGATCGTGACCGTTATAACACTGTTTACGCCAAGTTTGACGGTTCAGCAGCTGCACCTACAGCAGGGCTTCACTTTACACCTGAGCTTCTTCAGAGGATTCAGGATAAGGGTGTTAAGCTTGTTTATGTGACACTTCATGTGGGACTTGGAACATTCCGCCCCGTTAAGGAAGAAAATGTTTTGAATCATCACATGCACAGCGAATTTTACATGGTTTCCAAGGAGGCTGCAGATACGATCAACGAAACTAAGCGTACAGGCAGCGGACGCATAATCTGTGTAGGAACCACAAGCTGCAGAACTATCGAGTCGGCAGCAGATGAAAACGGAGTTGTACACGCAACGACAGGCGCAAATACTGAGATCTTCATTTATCCGGGCTATAAGTTCAAGGTACTTGATAACTTGATCACTAATTTCCATCTTCCGGAATCAACTCTTATTATGCTGGTTTCAGCGCTTGCAGGAAGGGAAAATGTGCTCAATGCCTATAAAGAGGCTGTAAAGGAAAGATATAGATTTTTCAGCTTCGGAGATGCAATGTTCCTTAAATAATGTGAAAAGATCCTATGATTTCACAATTTCATAGGATCTTTTTATAGTTAAAACATATTTTTGATCGTAAGTGCTGCGATATTTATCGAACCCTGAACCATTTCCGGCTTTCCGCCACCCTTTATCGGGACTCTTTCACGAAGAGAATTTAAGAATTCACGGCAGTCTTTTTTAGAAGAGCCTATGATGAAAGAATATCCGTCGGTGTCATTTCCGTTAAATACACCGCAGTAGCCGGGATGAGCTGCAGTTAAGGCGTTGACAGTATTTCGCATGACGACCGGCTCCGCATCCTCAGTAAAAAGGACCACATTTTCAGCATCTGGATCTACAGTCCGGACCTGCTGAGAAAGTATTTTTTCCTGTAGAGTCTTGACCTGTGATAGCAGGGAATTTCTTTCGTCCAAAAGTCTGGTTACAGTATCGCTGACTTCTTCCGGCTTTATGCTTAAAAGATGGTTTACACGGTCTATCTGTTCATAGATCATGCTGTAGTTTTTATAAGCTCTTTCTCCGCAGAGGATAGAAAGCCTTGTTCCGCCTTTATAATTCTGAGATGAAATGACTTTCAGGAGACCGACCTCTATGGTGCTTCGAACGTGTGGTGCGCAGCAGGCGCAGACATCTACATCCGGTATGGTCACGATCCGGACATCGCCGGTCAGTTCTTTTTTGCTGCGATAGTCCAAGGTCTCTAGCTTCTCTGCATCGGGATATTCGCAAATGACAGGGATGTTTTTGAAGATAGCCTCATTTGTGAGAGTTTCAAGCTCTGTGATCTCGTCAGAAGTCAGCTGTTTGTCATAGTCCATTGTTACGATGGAGTCGCTTAAGTGAAAGCCTACATTGGTGCATCCATATCGGCTGTGGGCAAAGCCTGAGAATATATGCTCACCGGTATGATTTTGCATATTGCTGTAGCGATGGTGGAAATCGATGATACCGTGTACAGTTGATCCGGCTTCAAGCGGAACATCTGTAAAATGCTTTATGATTCCGGTTTTGTCGATCTGCACATCAAGTACTCTGGCAGTCCCTAATGTACCTCTATCAGGAGTCTGACCTCCTTCTTCCGGGAAAAAGAGAGTCTGGTCAAGGACTACACTGTAATTGCCGGAAATATCTGATATGCATGAGATAACAGTAGCATCAAATTCAGATCTGTATGCATCGATGTCATATAATTTTTTTGTCATTGTATTAAAGACCTCATTTCATAATTTCAAAGAACAGCGTAAATTCTGCTTATACAAAATTACACTGATTTTATAATAACATTTTTGCAATGACAAGAAATGTATACATATAATGCACAAACCCTGTTAAATGAATTCATAAAACGTATGTGATTTTATGATATTATATAAAATTGGTGATATATTTTTAGCTAAGGAGTAAAAAATGAGTTCTACAAAAGAAATTATCCTTGCATCTGCATCTCCCAGACGTCAGGAGCTGCTCAGGCAGATAGGAATTAATTTCATGGTCATAGTGAGTGATTCTGAAGAGGAATATTCTTCAAATGATCCTGAAAAGGCAGCAGAGGAGATATCATTTGGAAAAGCAAGGAATGTTGCTGAAAAATGTGATTCCGGAGTAATTGTTGCTGCAGATACGATAGTAGTCGTGGATGGAAGAATACTCGGCAAGCCTGAGGATGAAAAAGAAGCGTTTAAGATGCTGAAAGAGCTTCAGGGAAGGTCGCATAAAGTAATAACAGGTGTTACGCTGGCCCGTTTTGAAAAAAATGAGATAAGGTATAATTCTTTCCATGAAACGACTGAGGTAGAAATTTATCCGATGACTGACGTGGAGATACTTGATTATATTTCTACCGGAGATCCGATGGACAAGGCTGGCAGTTATGGAATTCAGGGCGTTTTCGCAAAGTTCATCAAAAAAATAGACGGAGATTACTATAATGTTGTAGGACTTCCGTTGGGCAGACTTTATCATGAGTTAAACACATGATATAATGCCATTTATGTACCAGATGTGACTCTGGCAACAACAAGAATACTGTGAGCAGAATGTGCTGCTGCAGAATAGTTTCAGGGAGAACCGATCTCCCTACGGAGGAAGAAAGAGATTATGAGTTATTGTAGAAATTGCGGAACTAAGCTTAGTATTGGTTCAAGATTTTGTACATCATGCGGAACCAAAGTTACGGATGCTCAGCTTGAGGAACTCACAGGTGAAAAGGCTGTAGTCCCTGATACAATTTTTCAGATTAAGCCTAAGGCTGAGGAGGTTCAGGAAGAGAAGAGCGTGATGCCTGCAGATGAAATGCCTGAAGGAGCTCTTGAAGAGATCGATGAGATTGAACAGCCTGAGAAAGTCGATGCTCATGTGGAAGAGACAGAAGAGATTCAGGAAGATAGTGTAGAGCCTGAGGTATCTGAATCTTTAGAAAATTATCCGGAAGCAGTTGAAGAAACAGAGGTTGATGAAGAAGAGCCGGAGGAAGATGAATCAGAGGAAACTGCTGAAGAAATTTACGAAGATGATGAAGAAGATGATTCAGAGGAATCTGAGGAAGAGTCTTTTGAATACGAAGACGAAGAAGATGACGACGATGATGAAGAGGATGAAAGACCTAAGTCAAATCAGCGTCGTGTTCTTGAAGTGCAGGCTCGAGAGTATAGAAAGAAAAGAAATAATATTAAAAAGGTAGTTATCGCTATAATTATTGTTATCGTTTTAGTTGGAATCGGTACATCGATCTGGTATTTCAATCATAACAGTACTTCTCTTGCTGCAGATAAAACAGAGGACGCTTCAACTGAGAGTACAGCTCAGACAGAGGCAGAAGCAGCTTCAACTGTGGCTCCGTCAACTGAAGAGGC